>CACITX010000031.1 GCA_902589705.1 uncultured Pelagibacteraceae bacterium | reverse complement strand
ATTTCATTTTTTGGCCTCTTCCAATTTTCGGAAGAAAAAACAAAAAATGTAATTATTGGAACTTGTAGCTTAATTGAGCTTTTTACAATTTTTTTAACAGTTTCAACGCCTTTTAAATGACCAAAATTTCTTCCTTTATTTTTTTTTTTTCCCCACCTACCATTGCCATCCATGATAAAGGCAATATGGTTAAGCTTGTTCATATCTGGATAATCTCTTTTTCTTTATTCGCCAGTATCTTTTCTATATTTTCTATATTTGTATCAGTAAGATTTTGAATAATTTTTTCAAAATTTTTACTCTCATCCTCAGAAATATTTTTTTCTTTTAGTTTTCTTTTTAATTCTTCATTTGCATCCCTTCTAATATTTCTAATAGCAATCTTGCTTTTTTCTCCCATATTTTTTAGAATTTTTATTAAATCTTTTCTTCTTTCCTCTGTTAAATCCGGAATTCTTAGTCTAATAATCTGTCCATCTACTTGCGGATTAATTCCAAGCTCAGATTTTTGTATAGCGTTTTCTATTACAGCTATGTTAGCTTTGTCCCAGATTTGTATTGAAATTAAGCGAGCCTCAGGAACACTTATAGTTGCAAGTTGATCTAATGGCATAAGTTGACCGTATACATCAGCCTTTATTGTATCCAACATGTTTGTATTAGCTCTGCCGGTCCTTAATGTAGATAAGTCTTTTTTTAAAGAATGGATACTTTTATCCATTTTAGATGAGTATTCTTTCTCACTAAATTCATTGCTCACTTTTAAACCCCTTCACCAACTTTATATCTTACGAACTCTAAAATTTTAATTTTTTTTTGAATTGAGCGTTCTTTTAAAATTTCTGAAACTTTTTTCTTGGGGTCCATTATCCACATTTGATTTAAAAGAGAATTATCATTTAAAAATTTTGAAATCTTGCCTTTAGAAATTTTTTCAACCATTTCATCTGGTTTTCCAGAACTTTTAATTTCTTCTTTTATAATCTCAAGTTCTTTATCAACAATTGATTTATCTATTTCATCTTTGTCAATGGCTAAAGGGTTTGAAGCTGCAATATGCATGGCAATCTTAGGCCCAATATCTTCATTTTTTCCTTTTGAAATTCCATCTATTTTGACGACAGAAATAATTTTTCCAATCCCTTTTTCTGTGGCTGAATGAACATAAAAAAAGTTTTCACCTCTTGAATTATCAAAAAAATTTGCTCTTCTTATAATAATTTTTTCTCCAATCTTTGCTATTAAACTTACAAGATTTTCTTTTACCTTTATTCCATTTGCCATTATAGCTTCGTTAAGTTTGCTTAAATTACCTACTGAAGAGAAATTTAATTCTGATAACTCTTTACAAAACTTTATAAAGTCCTCATTCTTTGCCACAAAATCTGTTTCGCTGTTGATCTCTATAAGAGCAATTTTTCCGTCTTTTTCTTTAAGCAGTGCTAGGCCTTCGGATGCCGTCCTACTCATTTTTTTTGACGCTTTTGCTATTCCTTTTTTTCGAAGAAATTCTATTGATTTTTCTAAATCGCCCTTAGTTTCATCAAGTGCTATTTTACAATCGTTAAAACCAACGCCAGTCATTTCTCTCAATTTTTTTATACTGTCTAGTAATTCTTTATTTGACATTAAATTATAAGGTTACTTTTTTTTTTTACTTTGAGATATTTTTTCAACTTTTTCTTCAGAACCTTTTATAAATTTTTCAGCGTCTTTGATTGTATTTTTTAGAAGTTCACAATATAAATTTATAGATCTCCTAGCGTCATCGTTGCCCGGTATAGGGAAATCAATTCCAGTAGGATCAGAGTTAGTATCTAATACTGCTATAATTGGAATACCTAATTTTTTTGCCTCTGCAACTGCCAGAGATTCAATATTAGTGTCTATGATAAAGATTAAGTCCGGTATTTTTTTCATCTCAGAAATTCCACCTAGTGATCTTTTAAGTTTTTCCTTCTCTTTACCAAATTTTAGTATTTCTTTTTTTGTAAACCCTAAGTTTTCTTTAGATAATTGATCGTCTAATTTTTTGAGCCTTTTTATCGAGTTTTGTATCGTATTCCAATTTGTAAGCATTCCACCTAGCCATCTATGGTTCACATAATATTGACCAGTTTCTTTAGCTAAATCACTTACTTGTTCAGAAGCTTGTTTTTTTGTTGATACTACTAATAACTTTCCCCCGCTTGCTATGACTTCGTGCACTTTTAAAAGAGCGCTTTTTATAAAATCTACTGTTTGGGTTAAATCAATGATGTGAATTGAATTTTTTTCACCAAAAATGAATTTTTTCATCTTTGGGTTCCACCTCAAAGTTTTATGTCCAAGGTGTACACCTGCTTCTAGAAGTTGTTTTATGTCTACTTTTGGTACGTTCATATATTTCCCGGTTAATCCACCACAGTAATTCCAAAATTTGGACCGGTAGGGCATTGCCCTTGTAACTGTGTGCGAAATTAGAAACACATATATACAATCAAGCTAAAAAATCAACTATCTAAACTATAATATTTTCTACGTATTTCTTAGCTTTTAAAGCTTTTAAGTGACTTAGATCAAACTTCCTATTTGTGCCTAGACAATAATGAGCCTTTTTATTTTTATTATTAATTACTAAATTAATCGTAGTTTCTCCTTGAGTAGATAGTAAGTCTTTTATTTCGTT
>CACITX010000030.1 GCA_902589705.1 uncultured Pelagibacteraceae bacterium | reverse complement strand
TATTTCACAATTTTAGTTGCAATTATGCTTGTGAGTAAAGTTCCTACCTTGGCTTTAAAAAGGATATCAATTTCACCTAAAACTACAGTTTTTCTCCTTTTGGGGATTGGATTAGTTTTTATTTCACTATTATTTTATACTTTAGAAACTCTTTTAGCTTTTGGATTAATTTATTTAATTTCAATACCAATAAGCGTAGTTCTTTTTAGAGTACAAAACAAAAAAAATTCAAAAATATCTGAAGAAAGTCATGAAGATATTTTATAATGAAAAAATCAAAAAGAACCAAGAAAAGTAATTCTTGGAAAATAAAACAGCATAGAGATCCTTATTTTAAAAAATCGAAAACTTTAGGTTATAGATCAAGAGCTTCATTTAAATTAATTGAATTAAATAAAAAATATCGTTTTATAAAAAAAAACTCAAATCTCCTAGATCTAGGCTCTTGCCCAGGAGGCTGGTCTCAGGTAGCTAGCAAAATAATCACTAATGGAAAGATATTATCTATTGATATTAAAGATATGGAGCTAATAAATAATGTAAAGTTTGTAAAAGCTGATATTTTACAAAATGACACCAAAGACATCATAATTGCTTATTTTCAATCAAAATTAGACATAATAATTTCGGATATGGCTGCTGATACCACTGGAAATAGATCTTTAGACTCAATAAGAACTAATCAATTAAGTGCAGAAATTATTAACCTGTCAAAGGATATACTTAAACCCAAAGGTGTATTAGTTTCAAAGGTGTTTATGGGTGAAGATTTTATTGAAGTAAAGAATCTTGCAAAATCTATATTTAAAACGGTTAATTTTTTTAAACCTGACTCTAGTAGAAGTGAGTCAAAAGAAACTTATATACACTGCGATACATTAAAAACTTTATAAATAACAATAATCGTATATAAGTTTATATGGGAACAATAAAAGAAGCTTTAACCTTTGATGATGTTTTAATGCTTCCACGCTATTCGTCAATTCTTCCTTCAAATACAGATATAAGCTTAAAACTAACAAACAATATAAATCTTAAAGTACCATTTTTATCCTCTGCAATGGACACAGTAACCGAAAGCAATATGGCTATAGCTATGGCCCAAGAGGGCGGAATAGGAGTAATACATCGAAACTTAAATATACAAAAACAGTCATCAGAAGTTAAAAAAGTTAAAAATAAAAAATTATTAGTTGGAGCAGCAGTAGGTACAAATAAAGAAGATTTTGAAAGAGCCAAAGCATTAATAGATAGTGGAGTAGATCTAATCGTAATTGATACCGCTCATGGCCACAGTAAAAAAGTTTTAAAAACTTTGTCAAAATTAAAAAAAATTAAAAGCAAAATCCCTTTCTGTGTAGGAAATATTGCTACAGGAGAAGCTGCAAAAAAATTATATAATTCAGGGGCTGATATTATTAAGGTTGGTATTGGACCGGGGTCAATTTGTACTACAAGAATGGTCGCTGGTATAGGAGTTCCTCAAATTTCAGCTATAATTGATGTTAAAAAAGCATTAAATAAAAAAAATATTAAAATAATTTCTGATGGCGGAATTAAATTCTCTGGTGATATTGCTAAAGCTTTGGCAGCAGGAGCAGATGCAATAATGATGGGATCTATATTTGCAGGCACAGATGAAAGTCCAGGCAAAAAATTTAAAAGTGGGGGAAAAACATTTAAGCAATACAGAGGAATGGGATCGATAGGTGCTATGTCCGCTGGCTCAGCAAATAGGTATTTCCAAAGTAATTTTAAAGATAAATCTAAGTTTGTGCCCGAAGGTGTTGAAGGAAGAGTAGAATATAAAGGAAAGGTATCTGATATAATTTATCAACTCCAGGGCGGGCTAAGATCGTCTATGGGTTACATTGGAGCTAAATCTTTAAAAGAGATAAATAAACGGGCGAAATTTGTTAAAATTACCAAAGCAGGTTTTTATGAAAGTATGGTACATAGTGTGGAAGTAACTCAAAAATCAATAAACTATAAATTATGAAAAAAATAGTTTTAAAATTTACAATAATTTTCTTTCTCTTAGTTAACAATTTACATGCTAAGTCAGACTATTTTGATGAAGGTGTAAATTTATATAATAAACAAAAATTCAAAGAAGCTAAATTTAAGTTTGAACAAGAAATTGTTTTTAATCCAAAAAGTGAACTTTCATATTTATATTTATCAAAAATTTTTAATAGGTTAGATAAGAAAGATTTAGAAGAACAAAATTTAAATACAGTAATGTTACTTAATCCAAAAAACGAAGAGGCCTTATACAACCTAGCTAAACTTAAACTTGCTTCATCTGACTATAAAAAAAGTAAAGAGCTGAATAATAGACTTAGTTCAATTTGCAGTAGATTTTGCAACAAAAATAATGAATTAAAAATTGAAATTGAGAATTTATCTAAGAAATAAATGCAATTTCAAAAGAAGAGAGAAAAAATATTAGTTGTTGATTTTGGTTCCCAAGTTACAAAATTAATTGGAAGAAATATTAGAGAGCTTGGAGTTTATTCAGAAATTATAACTCCTAAAGATTTTAAAAAAATTAAAGAATTTAACTTAATAAAGGGAATAATTTTTTCAGGAGGCCCCTCATCTGTCACTTCAAAAAACTATCAAACAATATCAAAAAAGATATTTGAGAAAAATATACCAATTTTAGGTATTTGCTATGGTTTACAATTAATAGCAAAATTATTTGGAGGTAAAATAAAACCTTCAATAGGCACTCGGGAGTTTGGCAGAGCCTATTTAACCAAAAAAAATTATTCAAAGCTGACTAAAAATTTTTTTAAAAAGAAAACAATAGTTTGGATGAGCCATGAGGATGCAGTTATTAAATTACCGAAATCTTTTAAAATTATTGCTTCAACTAAAAGCTCTAGACTAACAATTATAGAAAATACACAAAAAAAAATTTACGGTGTGCAATTTCATCCTGAGGTAACTCATACCGAAAACGGCAAACAATTATTTAAAAATTTTATTTTTTTAATTTGTAAAATTAAAAAGAATTGGAATATAAACTCACAAAAATTTAGACTTATCACTGAGATAAGAAATAAGGTCAAGAACGATAAAGTTATTTGTGCATTGTCTGGTGGTGTAGATAGTAGTGTTGCTGCCTTGTTAATTCATAAGGCGATAAAAAAAAATCTGATTTGCATAATGGTTAATACAGGGTTAATGAGAAAGAACGAATTTAAAAGTTCTTTTGATATTTTCAAAAAAAAATATAAATTAAATGTA
>CACITX010000029.1 GCA_902589705.1 uncultured Pelagibacteraceae bacterium | reverse complement strand
CGAAAATCACTTTATTTTACACGCAATGTTTTACAAAATAAATTTTTTATTCCAAACAATCTTTTATTTCCTAAAACCCGAGTTGTTTTAGAAAATTACTTCAACTAATTACAAATTTTTAGCTATTTCTAAAGCAAAATATGTAACTATAGCTGAAGCACCAGCCCTCTTAAAGCACATTAAGCTTTCTAGTATCGCTTCTTTATTTATAAGATTATTTTTAATGCCATTTTTTATTAAGCTATATTCTCCAGAAACTTGATAAGCTAAAACAGGAATTTTAAAATTTTTTTTAATTGATTTAATGACATCTAAGTATGGCATTCCTGGTTTTACCATCACCATATCTGCACCTTCTTTAATATCTAAGGCTACTTCTCTATAAGCTTCATTGCCATTTGCAAAATCCATTTGATAATTTTTTTTATCACTTTTTAATGTTTTTTTTGACCCAACAGCATCTCTAAAAGGGCCATAAAAATTTGATGCGTACTTAACTGCATATGAAAGAAGCTGAATATCTTGATAGTTGTTTTTATCTAAATATTTTCTAATTTTACCTATTCTTCCATCCATCATGTCTGATGGCGCAATAACATCACATCCCATTTGAGCTTGCAGTAAAGCTTGTTTCATTAAAATATTAACTGTTTCATCATTCAAAACGTAATTTTTTTTTAAAACTCCATCATGACCATGTGACGTATAAGGATCTAAAGCGACATCACACATTATTCCTATATCATTTTTAAATCTTTTTTTTATAAATCTTATTGCATTGCACACTAAATTTTTTTCATTTAAAGCTTCATTTCCAAAAGGATCTTTTTTATTACTAGGTGTTGAAGGAAATAGTGCGATCATTGGTATTTTATTTTTTATTATTGTACTCACAACACCTCCTAATTTATCAATCGAATACTGATAAACATTAGGCATAGATTTTATTGGTTTTTTTTTATTTTTTCCCTCAACAACAAATAATGGATATATCAAATCGCTTGAGGAAAGGTTGTTTTCTTGTACTAATTTTCTAGACCAATTAAACTTTCTCAGTCTTCTAAGTCTTAAATTTGGGAATTTTCCAGTTATCATGTAAATAAAATATAATGCGACAAATGTTTTATTCAAATATATAGTACAAATCGTTAAATAACAACTTACGTAAATAAACAAATAAATAAAAATAAAAAATTTTGAGCTTCTTATTTAAAAAAGTTTGTATTGCCTCAGATCATGCTGGTTTTGATCTTAAAGAAAAAATCAAAGACTTTCTTATTGATAAATATGTTTCAATAATTGACCTAGGTCCTTTTGAAAACAAATCAGTCGATTATCCTGATTATGCCAAAAAACTTGCTAATCGCATTAAAGCGAAAAAAAGCGATGTTGGTATACTTGTGTGTGGTTCTGGCACAGGTATGGCTATAAGTGCCAATAAAATCAAAAATATTAGGGCAGCTGTATGCTACAATCAAAAATCGACTAGATTGTCTAGGCAGCACAATAATGCTAATATAATTGCATTAGGTGCTAGATTAACAAAAAAAAGTTTATCGTTAAAATTAGTAGAATTATTTTTAAAAACTAAATTTGAAGGCGGTAGACACTTAAAAAGGGTAAAAAAAATATAAAAATATAATGTCGGTTATTAAATTAGATAAATATTTAAACAGTTTTTTTAAATTTAAACTTCAAGATGTAGATAAAGAACTTTACAACTCAATTAGAGATGAGTTCACAAGACAACAAAATCATATCGAATTAATTGCATCAGAAAATATTGTATCAAGAGCTGTTCTTGAGGCACAAGGTTCAGTTTTAACAAATAAATATGCAGAAGGTTATCCTTCAAAAAGATATTATGGCGGTTGTGAGCATGTTGATGTTTCAGAAAATTTAGCTATTGAGCGAGCAAAGAAATTATTTGATTGTAAGTTTGCAAATGTGCAACCTCATTCAGGCGCCCAAGCTAATGGTGCAGTTTATTTAGCTCTTTTAAAACCAGGAGATACCACATTAGCGATGAGTTTAAATTCTGGTGGACACTTAACTCATGGAGCAAAACCAGCTCAATCTGGCAAGTGGTTTAATGCGCTACATTACGAAGTTGATAAGGAAACAGGTTTAATTGATTATGAAGCTGTAGAAAAACTTGCCGTAGAAAATAAACCAAAACTTATTATTGCAGGAGGAAGCGCTTATTCAAGAATAATTGATTTTAAAAAATTTAGAGAAATATGTGATAAAGTTGGAGCATATCTTCTAGTTGATATGGCACATTTATCTGGATTAGTAGCTGGAGGAGCTTATCCTAATCCCACAAAATATGCCGATGTTGTAACTTCAACAACACACAAAGTTTTAAGAGGACCAAGAGGTGGAATTATTTTAACAAATAATGAGGAGTTAGCTAAAAAGTTTAATAGTGCAATTTTTCCAGGTTTACAAGGTGGACCATTAATGCACGTAATTGCAGCCAAAGCAGTTTGTTTTAAAGAAGCTCTGTCTGAAGATTTTAAAATTTATACTAAGAATGTAATTAAAAATGCAAAAGTTTTATCAAAAAGTTTAACTGATAAAGGTTTTAAAATATTTTCTGGTGGAACAGATACACATTTAATGCTGCTTGATTTAAGATCATTTAAAGTTACTGGTAAAGATGCTCAAGCTTCATTAGGAAGAGCAAATATTACATGCAACAAAAATGGAATTCCGTTCGATACAGAAAGCCCATTTATAACTTCTGGAATTAGATTAGGTACTCCAGCCTGCACTACAAGAGGATTTAGAGAGAACGAATTTAAATTAATTGCAGATCTGATACATAAAGTTATTAAAGGCTTAAGTGAGAACAAATCAAATAATTCAAAAATAGAGAACGAAGTTAAAAAAGAAATTATTGATCTTTGTTCCTCTTTTCCTATATATGGAAATTAATTAAATTTATGCTTTGTCCTTTTTGCAGAGAAAAAGATACATCAGTTGTCGACTCTAGACCGACAGAAGATGGTACTGCTATAAGGAGAAGAAGACTTTGTGGTTGCGATAGAAAAGAGAGATTTACGACTTTTGAGAGAGTTCAATTTCAAGAATTAACAGTAATTAAAGGTAATGGCAAAAGAGAGCCATTTGATAGAGATAAAATTTCAAAATCAATTAGAATAGCTACCAGAAAAAGACCAATTGATAGTGAGACAATAGAAAAATTTATTTCTAAAATTGTAAGAAATCTCGAGGGTTTAGGTGAAAGTGAAATCCCTACACCTACTATAGGTAAATTTATTATGGAAGGACTGTCTTCATTAGACAAAGTTGCTTATGTTCGTTTTGCCTCTGTGTACAAAAATTTTAAAGAAGCAAAAGATTTTGAACAGTTTGTAGGCAATTTAGATGACAAAAAATCATAATTATTATTTAGATCTAGCATATCAACTAGCGGAAAAAAATTTAGGAAAAACAGGTTTAAATCCTTCAGTTGGTGCATTAGTTGTAAAAGATGATAGTGTTATTTCTTCAGGCATAACTTCGTATGGTGGTAGACCTCATGCTGAATTGAATGCATTGTCTAAAATAAAAAATTGTACTGGTGCAAGTTTATATACATCTTTAGAACCTTGTGTTCATTATG
>CACITX010000028.1 GCA_902589705.1 uncultured Pelagibacteraceae bacterium | reverse complement strand
AATTTTAAGACTCTTTCATCTAATTTTTCTTTGTTAAAACTTATTGGAGCTTCATAAATTGTTTTTACATCAACTGTTTCGATAACATCATCTATAGATACGTTACAAAATAATGAGATTTTCTTCCTTTGATCTAAAGGAATAGATCTTTCTGATCTACAGATAATTATATCAGGCTGAATACCAATACTTCTAAGCTCTTTAACTGAATGCTGTGTAGGTTTTGTTTTTATTTCATCTGAAGCCCTCATGTAAGGAACTAAAGTTAAATGAATAAATAATGTATTCCTTCTACCAAATTCATTAGAAAATTGTCTTATTGCTTCTAAAAAAGGAAGACTTTCAATATCACCAACTGTTCCTCCTATTTCACAAATTACAAAATCTTCTTTAGTAACATCGTGTTTAATAAATTCTTTAATTCTATTTGTGATATGCGGAATAACTTGAACGGTTTTGCCAAGATATTTTCCTTGTCTCTCTTTTTTTAAAACATCGCTATAAATTTTACCTGTTGTGATATTGTCAGATTTTTTTGCAGAAATTCCTGAAAATCTTTCGTAGTGACCTAAATCTAAATCTGTTTCAGCACCATCATCAGTTACAAAAACCTCACCATGCTGAAATGGACTCATCGTTCCAGGATCAACATTTAAATAAGGATCTAATTTTCTAATTCTTACTTTGTATCCTCTTGATTGTAATAAGTAAGCTAGTGAAGCTGATGATAATCCTTTTCCTAAAGATGAAACCACGCCGCCAGTTACGAATATATATCGCGCCATGGAAGTATGTTATACTTTATATTATCTTAAATACAAAGTCTTAATTACTTCGATTGAGGTATCTGTGGAAGGTTTGAATTTTCCTCTTCTTCTTTTTCAAGAACTGATTGTGTTTCACGAAATTCATCTCGTGAAATAGCAACTATTGCAATACTACAGATTATAAATAATGCAGCTACTATTGATGTAAATTTTGTTAAAAAAGTTCCTACTGATCTTGCTGACGTGAAATTATCCTGTGAAACACCTAGGCCTAAAGCTCCACCTTCAGATCTTTGAAGAAGAATAATTATAACTAATATTATTGCTAGAATAATGTTAACAAAAATTAGTAGGCTTTCCATGGTGCTTATCTATAGTAATTCTTTATTATATCAATAAATTTTTTAGAAGTTTTTGAAGCGCCGCCTACTAAAAAACCATCTATTTCTTTTATTTCTTTAAACATCTCAACATTGGTGCCATCTACAGAGCCACCATAAAGCACTGCTGGACTATTTTTTTTAAATATTCCCTTTAAAACTTTTTTAATATGAATTGTGGTTTTTTTTAATTCATCTGCAGTTGGAATTTTTCCAGTGCCAATTGACCAAATAGGTTCATAAGCAACTATTATATTATTCTTATTAAATTTTTTTTCTAACACTTTTGTCAATTGCCTTTTTAAAACAATAAGTGTTTTTTTATTTTTTTTCTCTGTTTTGTTTTCACCTATGCAAAAAACTACTTTCAAATTATTTTTCAAAGCATATCTAACTTTATCTTTGAGCATTGTGTCAGTATCTCCTTCGCCTCTATTGTCCGAATGTCCTACTAAAGTATATTTAGCACCGACACTTTTAAGCATGTAAGGGCTTACGGCTGCAGTATTTGAGGAGAATTGTTCTTTCTGATAACAGTTTTGGGCACCTATCGAAATTTTCTTATTTTTGAAATATTTAGAATAGCTTTCAATTAGAGTATATGGAGGGGTGATTATAACTCTGTATTTGTTTCTATTTTTGTCTTTTGAATAGTATGAATTAATTTTGTTAAGAATACTGATAGATTTGGGTACCCCGAACATTTTCCAATTTCCAATAAAATATCTCATAATTTGCCTTAGTTTAAATTTTAATCTATAGGTGTATAATTTTGAACTTAATAAATTAATATAATGTCAACATCAATAGGTAAATTATCAAAATCTTTTTTTATTAAACTTTTAGTTGGAATTATTATTTTGCCTTTTGTCTTCTGGGGGATGGGAGATGTGTTTAGAGGTGGAAATCAAAACGTAGTTGCAACTGTGGACTCTAATAAAATTAGTACGCAGGAATTTGTCAATTACATTAACCGGCTAAATTTAAATGAAGAACAGGTAAAAAATTTATCAAAAACAGATCTCGTTGAACAAATTTTGTCAGATTATATTGGAAAAAAGGTGATGTCGTTAGAAATAGAAAAACTTGGTGTTGTAGTTAGTGACAACGCTCTAAGAGATATTATTAAAAATGATAAATCATTTTTTAAAGACGATAAATTTTCAAGAACTGAGTACGAAAAATTTTTAATTAAAAGCGGAATAACTGCACCGCAATTTGAAGCTAATATTGTTGAACAGGAGAAAAGAAGGCAATTTTTAAGTTCATTAGCTGGAGGAATAGTTATCCCTGATATTTTAGTTGAAAAAGAATTTAGAAAAGAAAATCAAACAAAATCAATTCAATATATAGATTTAGAAAAATACCACTCAAAGAAAAAACCATCACAAGACAGTATTAAAGAGCTCTATGAAAGAAACAAAAATGTATTTTTTACAGAACTTAAATCAATTAGATACGCAGAAATTAGACCAGAATTAATTAGTGGTAGCCAGGATTATAATGAGAATTTTTTCAAGCAATTAGATATTATTGAAAACAATGTTTTAGATGGACAATCATTTGAGGAAACTGCAAAAGCTAATAACTTAAAAATTATAGAATTTAATAAAATAAACGCAAAAAAAGAGGATGAAGAAAAAAAGAAAATAGAAAATTTACCAGATAATCTTTTTAATAAGATTTATAATATTAAAACACCTCAATCACCTGAAGTAATTAATCTAGAAAGTAAATATTACTTAGCAGAAATTAAAGATGAAGAGAAGAAAAATAGACCAATGAACGATCCTGAGGTTTTAGAAGCGCTTAATGCTCAATTAAGCTTTAAAGAAAAAATAGATAATAATACATCATTAGCTAAAGATATAAGCTTAGGTGCTTTTGATGGTGAGAATTTTAAAAAATTTGCTGATGATAATAGTTTGCTAGTTAAAGATTATAAAATTTCTAATATAAAACAAAACGATGTTTTCGATGAAGGTATAGTAAAAAGAATTTTTTTAACTAAAGATGGAGATATTAATCTAATTACTAATAGCACACTCACAAAAAGTTTTTTAATATCAACAAAAAATACTGAATATAAAAAACTAGATAAAAAAGGTAATGAATTTGAACAATACGAAGCTAAGGCACGTTTGAACTTGATTAACAAAATCTATCAATCATATGATGAAAATGCTAATCAGAAGTATAAAGTTGAGGTTAATCAAAGAACTATAGATCGTGTTAAAAATTCATTTTAATGAAGTTAAATTTAAGTTTTAAAGAATTCAAAAGTAATCATTATAAAAAAAAACATCAAATTTTATTTAGAGCAAGATCTTGTAATCAATATTATAAGGTAGAAAACTTATTTAGATTTCTTTTAGCTGAAAAAAATAGCTTTATCTTTGAGTCAGTCGAAAAAGGTACAATCAAAGGTCGTTATACTATAATTGGTCTTAATCCTGATAAAATATGGGATATTAATAAGAATATAGTTACACTTAATAGCTCAGGTAAAAAAACTAAAATTAAATCTGATCCATTAAAATATATTAATAAACTTATTAAGGAATTTAAGATTAAAATTCCAAATCAATTACCGTCGATGTCT
>CACITX010000027.1 GCA_902589705.1 uncultured Pelagibacteraceae bacterium | reverse complement strand
AGCGGTTATTGGGTATGCTATAGGAACAGCTGCTCCCATGCTTTTTTTGTATAACTTTGGTCCTAAAATTAGAAAAGAATTTCCAAATGGACTAGCTCTTACTGAATTCATTAAAAAAAGGTTCGGAGACGGAATATTAAAGCTTAGTTTATTCCTAATTTTATTCTATTTAACAATTTTTTTGATAGCAGAAGTAACAGCTATTGCATCATTGTTAAATTTAATTTCAAAAACCCCCTTATGGGTTACATCAGCAATTACATTGATTATTTGTTTGCTTTACATATTAAGAGGTGGATTTAAGCTGTCCGTAATAACAGATAAATATCAATTTATTATAGTTTCAGTAATAATTTTAGCTTCATTCACATTTATTTTAAATAGTTTAGATACAATCAGTTTTGAAATAATAAAAAAAAATTCACCAAATTTATTAGATACTAAATATTTGCCTAATTACACAGCTGGTCTTACATTTTTTATTGCAGTTGCTGCTACTAATCTTTTTCATCAAGGAAATTGGCAAAGAGTATTTGCTGCTAGAGATAATAATAAATTGAAAGATAGCTTATTATACTCTTCAGTAATAATTTTCATAATAGTATTTTGGATGGGTTATACTGGATTAATATCTTATTCATTTAATCAAGAAGTAAATCCTGATTTAGCATTTTTTGATCTTCTTCTTAGAAACAAAGATTTATATATTATTTTAGGAATATTAATTTTAGCTTTATCATTAACATTAAGCACAATTGATACATTAATTAATGCGATTTCAAGTTTACTAATACTAAATGGAAAACAAATTAATAAAAGTCTTTCTGGTAAACAATTAAAAAAGAAAGTAAATTTTATAATTTTATTACTTAGTTTAATTGTTTTTCTGATATCCTCTAAAGGATACAGTATCTTATATCTATTTCTTTTAGCTGACTTATTATGTTGCGCAGCTGTAATAACTATTTTTTATGGATTCTTTAAAAAAAAAATTCAATTTAAATTAGCTCGTTTATCTATATTGCTGGGTTTGATTAGTGGATTTTTATTTTTTCCATCTATTGATTTTCAAAAAAGTATATTAGTAGGAATAATTTTACCTTTAGATCTATTCAACAGTTTAATTGCTAATAACTTGCTTTTTATTTCATTTTCAATTTCAATTTTAACTCAATTTTTTGTGATTTTTTATTATTCTTTTCGTAATTCATTTAAATAAATAATTACTGCTAACCAAATAATTATAAATCCAAGAAGTTTTTCAAAAGATAATATTTCATTGAAGAAAAATACTCCTAAAATAAACTGCGAGGTAGGTGTTAAAAAGAGTATCATACTTGCAGGACCAATTCCTATTAAATTAAAACCAAGTGTAAATAAAAATAGAGGCACCAAAGTCATAAAACCTGCCCAAAATAAATAAAATGACAATAAGGGTTCGTTGGGAGAAAAAATATTAATGTCAATATTAACAAGATATATAAATATTCCTAATGCTATAGGAGATATTAAAAGTGTTTCAACTAATAAACCTATATCAGACGAAACCTTTATTTTCTTTCTAATTAGACCATAAAGACTGAATGTAATTGCAACAGTAAGACCAATCCATGGCAATTCATTTAATTTAATTAGAAAATAAATTAATGATATTCCAACTAATATAATAGAAATAGTTTGGTTAAAGTTTAATTTTTCATTTAAAAATAACTTTCCTAAAAAAACACTTATAATTGGATAAATATAATAACCAAGACTTGAGTCTAAAAGCTTATTGATACTTACAGCATATAACCATGTACCCCAATTTATACTGACGAGTATTCCTGAAATAAATAAAAGAATAATATTTTTTTTATTTTTAATAATTTTTTTAAATTCTCCCCATTTTGAGAATATCCCAGTTGTAATTATTAATAAGATTGCTGTCCAAATTGTTCTATGAACAGTTAACTCTATAGGCGAAGCAAATGATACAAATTTAAAATATAAAGTACCTAATACACCCCACCATAAAGAGGCAAATGCTGCATAAAAAATACCACTGAGATTTGTTTGTTTCATTTGAGAAATTTGATGCAATATAGTTTAATTTTTACTATAAAGATACTTGCTTCTCGGAAGAGTGGGTGAGTGGTTTAAACCAGTTGGTTGCTAACTAACCGTACGAGTAACATCGTACCGAGAGTTCGAATCTCTCCTCTTCCGCCATTTAATTAAAATAACTGTCTATTTGGACCGGTTCTTTTCTCAAGATATATTTATAGACATTAATATTTTCTAAAACTCTTTGAACATAATTTCGAGTTTCTTTAAATCTAATTTGTTCAATCCAATTGATATAAGAGATTTGTCCTTTAGACGGATCTCCGTTTACTCTTCTCCAGGTTTTAACTCTATTTGGTCCGGCATTATAAGCTGCAATAGCGAAAGGAAATACACCATTATAATCTTCGAGCAATCCATTAAAATAATATGATCCAAGTTTGATATTATATTCAGGATCTTGAGTTAAACCGCTTATGCTGTAGGGAAGCTTAGCTTGTTTTGCTACAATTTTTGCAGTTGGTTTCATTAACTGCATCATTCCTCTAGCTCCAGCCCAACTATTTGCTTTCTTATCAAATTCACTTTCTTGTCTGATAATTGCTAATACTATTTCTTGTTTAGGCATTACTTTATTATTTACAGTTTTTGGTGTTGCAATAATTGGGTAATTAAATTTGTTATAAAATCTTTTTTGATATGAGGCTTTTTTAGAAATTTGAATTGCAAAATCATATCGTTCAACACTTGTTGCCAAATCAGCAGCTAAAACTTCACTGCCGCTTTCTATATTTAATTCTGCTAAATGTTTAAAAATATCTTTACCTAGTTGAGTTGCATCTAATTCTTTTAATACAATTATATGCCTAATAAGCTTATTCTTTTTAAATTCTTTTTCATATTCTTTACTAAAAGATGATTGATCTACTAACTCAAAGTTTCCACCAGGATTTATTTTGTTAAAAGCTAATTGACCATAGTAAGTCATGGGAAACTTAGCAGCTTCTGCATAAAATTTATTTGAAAAATCATTCTCACCCAAGTTTTCGTAGGATTGACCTAACCAATAAGCACCTCGAGCTAAACTAATTGGATAGCTAACATTATTATAAAAATTTTGAAAATGGCTGATAGCATATTCAGGTGAATTTAAAAAAGTTATAGCTATCCAACCAGATAACCATTCTGCCTCTGCAAACGAAGGGCCAGCTGAAAGTGCATGTTCACTTGATATTTTATATGCCGTTTTATACCTTTTTTTGTAAATTAAACTTCTTACAACACTCTCTCTTTGTTCCCACCATTTATCCGGTCGTACCATTTGAGTTTCTGTTTTTAAAGAATTTCTATATAAAATTTCTAAAGATCCATCTAATCTACCTCTTCTATTTCTCCATCTTAATCTGTCAAATTCTAATCCAGGATCTTGTTTTAAATATTCAGGAACTTTATTTATTGCATTATCTACTCCATAAGAGTTACTCATTAATATTTGACGTGCATTGTATAAAGCTCGTTGATCTTTTGGTAAGTACTTTAGCATTCTCTTCAAGTCCCAATATTTCCTTTCCCATGCTAAATAATCAGCTCGTTTAATATGATCATCTGAGGATATAAATTTTTTAAACTTAGCTCTGTAATATCCTAAATCATTTTTTCTAATTTGCGCGGTAATCCACCCATCTTTAATAAGCTCCTCCACTTTATCAAATTTTTTCTGCTCAAGGTAAGCTTCAGCTAATTTAATTTTACCGAGACCACCTAATGGAGGGTTTTTTTCAAACCAACTTATTATCGATGATGGTGAATTATTTCTTAAATAGATTTTTTCCTCTGCTAAATATTTTATTCTATTAATTCTTGGATAGTCCTCGTTTTGCTCTATAAATTTCTTGTAATCATTAAATGAAGCTCCATTTCTTGTTGTTTTAAGATGCATCCATGTAATTAAAGTTCTAAATTCTTTATCTTTTACTTTTGCAGCACTTTTTAAAGCACTGTTCCATTTTTTTTGTTTTATAAATTCTATTGTTTTTTTAGCTTGCTCAAAATCTTTTTGCTTCAATATTGATGACTTCTTAAGCTCTTTTGTCTTAGATCTATAGATAGATGGTTTTTTTTGAGGAAAAACAAATCCTATTTTTATTTTTTCTTCTTTTGACTTTTTTTTCTGATCAACTTTTTCTTCAATTTCCTTTTTTTTTATTACCTTTTCTTTTTTTAAGACTTGCTTTTCTTGAGTCTCATTATTCTGAATTATAGGTTTTTTTTGAGGTAGATTGCTTTGAATTTTTTGTTCACCGGTTTTATCTATCGGCTTAAAAATAGATGGTTTTTTTTTAGGATATAAGAATTGTGTTTCTGAATAACTTTGACCAATTAATAAAAAAAACGTTAA
>CACITX010000026.1 GCA_902589705.1 uncultured Pelagibacteraceae bacterium | reverse complement strand
TTTTTTGTTTTATTCCAAAAAATATTTGTTTGTACTGACTCTAAAATAGAAAATTCATTCTCAAGTAGGCTTAATTCTTTAATTAATCGTTTTATTCTTTCGTCAACTGAATTTAATGGACCTTCTATTCTAATAGCTGTTAGAGCACCTTTATGAGTTAAATCATTAAATATAAAATTATTATCAAATTTTTCTGGGTAAAAAACACCTCCTGATGGATCTGTAGATGAAGAAAGTGCAATTCCTAAATACTCTATAGCTTTTTTTAAATGAGGATTATTTATTATAAGAGTCTTGCTACTATCGGGTTTAGGTAAAACTTTAACTGAAAGGTCTGTCAAAACTGTTAGTGTGCCAAATGACCCTGAAAGGAGTTTGCATAAATCATATCCCGTTACATTTTTAACTACTGTTCCACCAGATTTTATAATTTCTCCCTTACCATTAACTCCTTGAAAACCTAACAAATGGTCTCTAGCACTTCCAACTTTAAATCTTCTTGGGCCTGCAAAGTTTGATGAAACTACACCTCCAATAGTTCCTGCATTGCTTGATCCTTTAAATAAGAATCCAAAATCAATCGGCTCAAAAGCAAGTTGCTGATTATTTTTATCTAACTCAGCAACTATATCTTTAACAGGAGTCCCTGCCTTAACTTTTATATATAGTTCTTCAGGTTTATATTCGATTATGCCGGAATACTTTGAAAGGCTTAAAGTTTTTTCAGACTGAAAATTTCTTCCAATTTTTTGTTTTGATTTCGTACCGTTTATTTCTAATGGGATATTTTTTTTGTAACAATCTTTAATAATCTCAACAATCTCTTCTCTAGTTGATGGATTAAAAGTGCTCTGATTAAAATCTAGGAATGTCTGGGAATTTTGTTTTTCCTCCATGGACATGAACCCTTCCTTCCTCAGCACATTTTCTAAGAATTGGATAAACCTTTCCAGGATTTAAAAGAGAATTAGGGTCTAGTGCAACTTTAATTGTAAGTTGTTGTTGAATATCTTTATCATTAAATGCTTCACACATTAATTCCCTTTTCTCGATTCCAACTCCATGTTCTCCAGTTAAAGCTCCACCAACTTTCACACAATACTTCAAAATATCCGCACCAAATTCCTCACATTTTTTTAGTTTCTCTGGATCGTTTGCATCAAACATTATTAACGGATGAAGATTCCCGTCTCCTGCATGAAAAGCATTGGCTACTGGCAAATTATATTTTTTTGACAATCTTGTTATCTCGTTCAAAACTTCTGCTAATTTTCCTCTAGGTATAGATCCATCCATGCACATATAATCTGGTGCTAAAACTCCACAAGCGGGAAATGCAGCCTTTCTTCCTGCCCAGAATTTTAATCTTTCGTCGTTTGATTTACTTATTTTTAAACTTGAGGAATTATTTTTTTCTGCAATATTTTTTACTTTTTCAATATATGCATTAACTTCATGCTCTGTGCCATCAAACTCCACTATCATCATTCCCTCAGCATCCGTCGGGTAACCTGCTTTAGAGTAATCATTAGTCGCTTTAGTTAAAGCTTTATCCATAATTTCCATGCCAGCTGGAATACATCCTTGTGCAATAATTTCTGCAACGCAATTTCCAGCATCTTCAATCGTTGGAAATCCAATTAACGCTGCTTTAACAACTTCGGGTGTTCTTAAAATTTTTACTGTTACTTCTGTTATTACACCCAGTAAACCTTCTGAACCTGTCATTAGTCCAAGAAAATCGTAACCCTCCGCATCCATAGCCTTGCCACCAAATCTTGTTATTGTGCCATCCATAAGAACTACTTCGATGCCTAATAAATTATTTGTTGTCGCTCCATATTTTAAAGAGTGAACACCACCTGAGTTTTCAGCTACGTTTCCACCAATCGAGCATGCTATTTGACTCGATGGGTCAGGAGCATAATAAAATCCTTTATCTTGAACAGCTTGTGTGATGGCCAAATTAGTTACACACGGCTGAGTAACCACGCATCTATTTTCATAATCTAATTCTAAAATTTTGTTGAATTTTCCCATTGCCAATAAAATACAATCTTCTAATGGCAACGATCCACCAGATAAACCAGTTCCCGCTCCTCTTGGTACTACTTTTATTTTATTATCATTACAGTATTTTAAAATCTCACTAACTTCTTTCACTGTTTCAGGTAAAACGACGAGTAAAGGAGCTTGCTTGTATGCCGCTAAGGCATCAGTTTCATAAGGTCTGATTTCATCTGTGTGTGATAGTACATTTTTTGGATCAATGATTTTTTCAATATCCGAAAGAATCTTATCTTTTTTAGATAAAATTGAACTATCAACTTTTGGCATTTTTAAATTGCTCATTAAATTACTTTATAATTTTAATCGTTTTTGGTCAAAATAGTTAAAAATCCTACTTAAGCATTTTTCCTATTTTTTCGAGGGCTTTTTGAATGTTATCTCTAGATGCGGCAAAACTGAACCTCACAAAATCTATTGAAGTTTTACCAAAAGCTGTTCCTGGCACAATTGCTACTCCTGCTTCATGCATGCATTTTTTTGAAAATTCTGAGCCGTTCATTCCTGTTCCGCTTACATTTGGAAAAGCATAGAAAGCTCCGCCAGGCATACTACAAGTAACACCTGGTAAATCATTTAAACCTTTATGAATTAATTTTCTTCTTTGATCAAATTTTTCCATCATATGATGAATAGAGTCGTCAGGTCCATCCAATGCAGCTATCCCAGCAAATTGTGATGGTGCATTTACACAAGAAAAACTATTGATGGCTAATTTTGTAACGTGAGGAATTAATTTTTCTGGCCACACACTCCAACCCATTCTCCAACCTGTCATAGAATAAGCTTTACTCCATCCGTCAAGCACTATTAATCTTTCTTGTAAATCAGGATAATTAAAAAATGTAGGCATTTCTTTATCGTCAAAAACTTGTCTACTATAAATTTCATCACTTAGTATGTAAACATGAGGATGTTTTTTTAAACCTTCAGCAAGAAAATCTATTGCAGGTTTTTCTACAAAACTTCCTGTCGGATTATTTGGATTAATTAAAATTACTAATCTTGTTTTATCAGTTATTGAAGATAAAATTTTTTCTGGATCAAACTTTAAATCTTTTTCTTTTGTTAAATCATACGGTACAGCTTTAGCGCCAGTATAATTTATCATCGACTCATAAATTGGGAATCCAGGTGTAGGATGAACTATCTCTGCGCCAGGTTCGCCAATCATTTGAATCGCATAATACATTGTAGGTTTTCCTCCTGGCATAATCATAATTCTCTCTGGATCTACATCTTTATTGTATAAACTTTTAATTTTTCTAGAAACAGCTTGTCTGCATTCTGTAATTCCGTTTGCTAAAACATATCCATGATGTCCATCATCAATTGCTTTTTTTGCTGCATCCATAATATGCTGGGGTGTTTTAAAGTCAGGCTGACCCAATCCTAAATGGATCATTTCTTTTCCTTGAGCTTCAAGTTTCTTAGCCTCTGCTAAAACGCTAAAAGCTGTCTCGGTTCCTAACCGTTCTAAATTTTTTGCTAACTTCATATGTAAATTTTATTTAAGTTTTTAATGATTTTCAAACACCCAAATTGCATCACCTATATGCAATTTTTGAACTATTTAGCTCTTTTATGCTTTTACAACCTAATAAAATCATGTCTCTTCTTATTTCTTCTCTCATTCTTTTTAAAATTTGCTCTACTCCAGCTTGACCACCAGCACCTAAAGCAAATAAAAAGCCTTTTCCAAAACTACAAGCAGTTGCACCCAATGATAAAGCTTTTAAAACATGTGTGCCTCTTCTTATCCCTCCGTCTAAAATAATTTCTAACTTATCTCCCACAGCTTCCTTTATTGCTGGCAGTTGGTCAAAAGGTGATCGTGAACCATCTAATTGTCTCCCACCGTGATTGGATAACAAAATTGCCGAAGCTCCAATATCAATTGCTCTTTTTGCATCTTCGACTGACATAACGCCTTTTAATGCAAATGGTCCTCCCCATTTTTTAACAACATACTCTGCATCTTTCCAACTCATTGCAGGATCATATTGTTCGTTGATATAATCCATTACTCCTTTCGCGATACTAGATCCTTTTTTTGTCCAATGAGAAACATTTGCTAACTCAAATTTTTTATTAGTCAAATAATTGAATGCCCATTTAGGATGCATTGCAAAACTCATAATACTTTTTAAAGTTAATTTTGGTGGCGTGGTAAAACCCCATTTATGATCTCTTTCTCTATTTCCTGCTACAACTGTATCAACAGTTAAACACAACGATTTAAATCCTGCTGTTTTACATCTATCTATTAAATTATCTGTTAAACCTTGGTCTTTATGAATATAAAGTTGAAACATTTTAGGTCCGCTTGCAACATTGGCTATTTCTTCAATTGAAGATGTTGCCATAGTCGACATACTATAAAAGGTTCCAAATTTTTCTGCAGCTCTAGCAGATGCTCTATCTCCATCATGATGATATAGTCGTTGCATTGCAGTTGGCGCTAAAAATAAAGGCATATCAATTTTCTGACCAAAGACAGTGGTTGAAAGATCTGGTTCTCCAACACTTGCTAAAATATTAGGCACTAAATCACATTTTAAAAATGATTCTGTATTACGTTTTAAAGTAGTCTCATCATCAGAGCCTCCATCTATATAATGAAAAATTGGAGCTGGTAAATTTTTTTTTGCTAATTTTCTAAAATCTTCAAAGTTATAACAATCATTAAGATTCATTATAATTAAAAGTTTTTTGAAAAAGTTATTTGTTGATTATCTGTTCCTGGATTAGTATCACCCCAGTCATTATTAGAAATATGACTATAACTATAACTTAACTTAGAATTTTCAAAAATATCAAACCCTACCTTCACTTCACTTTTAAACTCTAATACGCTACCTAAATCTTTGCCATCTCCTTTTTCATAATAGCCAGGAGTGAAACTCGGCAAAATTTTTAATGGACCAATTCCATATTGTCCTTCTATCCCTGTGTAAAAATAAACTGAACTGTTTCCTGTGATAAAAGCTCCAGTAACAGGTTTAAATTTTCCAAGAAAAGTATCCCTAAACAAATTCGGATTTTTGTGTTCTATTCCAAATAGAGTGGTTTGATCATCTCCCTCTTCATCTATTACATCAAATGTACCACTGTAAAATGAGATGTCTGCATCTCCCTGCTCTGCCTGTACATGAACAAAAATGATGAAAGTAGATAATAAACTTATTAGCAGTTTCAATTTCATATAAAAAAAATACAACTAAATATTTAATATGTACAGTTTACTTTAAAGCTTTATTGCCTCTTTTTTAGAAAAGAATAAATGAAAAAACCACCAAATATTAAGACTATATAAGGCAAAATCCATAACAAGGAATTTTGAGTATTAAATTGAGGCTTAAACACAATCCAGTCTCCATATTTATCAGACATAAATTCATAAATTTCATCTTCTGTTTTGCCCTCTTCAATTAAATCTTTCACGACTAATTTTATTGTTTGAGAAAAATCAGAATTTGAGTCTGATATAGATTGACCCTGACAAACTAGACAGCGTAAATTTTTATGAATTAAATTTGGATCAACAGTTTTTTCTGCTGCAAAAGAAAATTTTGAAAAAAAAATAAATAATAATAGAAGTAAATTTAATTTCATAATTACTCTATAATTTTGATAATATTTTCATAATCATCTAATGATAACGGTCCTACAAATTTTTGAATTATCATTAATTCCTTATTTATTAATATACTTTCTGGAATTCCATAAATACCAAATTTCACTGAATGTTTACCATTTTTGTCTTTCGCTAATAAATCATAAGGATTACCTAACTCACTTAAAAAAGTTTTAGCTTGGTGCTCTTTATCCTTAAAATTGATACCTAGTAACATTAAATTTTTTTTTTGGGACAATTTCATTAATATAGGATGTTCAATTTTGCAAGGAGCACACCATGCTGCCCAAAAATTTATTAGTGTATAATTATTTTTTTTTAAGTCATCTCTTGTATAGACATTTGAACCATCTAA
>CACITX010000025.1 GCA_902589705.1 uncultured Pelagibacteraceae bacterium | reverse complement strand
ATCTGATTGAGCAAATTTTTGAAATTTTCACAGCTTTCTTCTGCAAAAAATGGATAATTTTGTTTTTCAATTTTAATTTTTTTTATTTTTTTTATAAATTTTATTGATTGATCTAAGTCTTCAATTGAGATTTTTTTTGGAGTATAGCCGTTAATATATTCCATTATTAATATATTAAAATCTTTATTATATTGAATTACTCTGGGCACGTTATGAAATTTATGTTTTTTTAAAATTTTAAATGCTTCAATTTCTCTTTCAATTCTTAGTTTCCTGTCATTTAAACGATCTGGATACTTTTTAACAATGGCATAATTTTTATTTTTAAATTCAATCTTATAAATTTTACTATTTTTTCTTCCTTTAAGTTGATTGATTTTTTTAATTTTTTTTTTAAGTAAATATTCTATGTAGAATTTTAGATAATTGTTATCTTCTTTGCTGTATATTAAGTTTTTAATTTGGGTCCAATTGAGTTTTTCTGAATTAGTGGCAATTTTATTACAAAATAAAATTTTTTTTGTTTTTTTGCTAAAAAATTTATTCTTCAGAATTATTTCCAAATCATCAATAAAATAATCAAGTTTTAAGTTATTAATTCGATTAATCTTATCTTGGATCGAGTTTTCAAAAAAAATTTCAATATCGCTTAAATATTTTTTTTTCTTAATCCATTTTAAGGCTTCATTTCTAAGCCTAATTTTTTTTTTATCGTAATGTCCAAATTTTGTTTTGTGGCTTATGATAAAAACTTTTGCTTCAGAAAATTTTGATTTTATAATAAAATTTTCAAAACCATTCGATACTTTAGCCAAATGCATATATTTTCCATATACTTGACCTTGTAATTTCTTCCATAGCTCGATGTTTTTTTCTTTTATTATTTTTTTTTTTAAATCAGATTTATTTCCATGCCATTTTTTATCTATAAGTTTAAGTTTATGTGCGACATGACTAAAAACATCATTGTAATTTGCTATTGTATTATCAAAATCTATACCGACTCTTAACATGAAAAAATTTTAATTGACGACGAAATAAGATATTCTGGTTGAATATTTGTAACGTTTTAAATTTATTTTGTAGGATTTAAATACTTCTCTAAAAGCCACTGTCTCTCCCGGAGAAATAGGATCATTTAATTCATCAAAAACTAAAACGCTGCCTTTAGTAAGATGTGGTAAAATTGCCTTAATACAAGTTTTAGTTGGTTTGTAAATGTCTAAATCAAAAAATGCCAAAGAAATTATTGTTTGCGGATTTTTTTTTAAATATTTTTTTATTGTCTTTGTGGCATCACCTTTAATTAGTTCATGTTTCTTGATGTGTGGAACTGGATTAAATTTTTCTAAATGATTTAATAAATTTGAGAGATAATTGAAATAATTTTTTGGCACAGAGAGATCTCCCTTCTTCATAATAGCGCTATCTTTTTTTGTAAGTTTTGGAAATCCTTTAAAAGTGTCAAAACCGATTATTTTTCTTTTTATATTATAAGGTTCATAAATTGATCTCATCGCGGTAAAGACTGACAAATTTTGACCCCACCTAACTCCAAACTCCATTATAACACCTTCTTTGTCTAAAATCATTTCGTACAACTTGTTTAGTGTAAGTATCCTTGATAAAAATTTAGAACTAAAAAATACACCAATATTATCCAAAATATGTTCCTTATTAATTGGAGTTTTTTCAAAAAAATTAAATAATTTTTTATAGTTCATTACCTCTTGTTTGCTATAACTTTTAAATTTATATCCTGAATATTTTTTAGTTTTTTTCATAAATTAATTTTTTTAGCCCATCTTCAACTTTCATAAACTTATATTTTCCAATTATTTTTTTTAAATATGAATTATTCATTATGTGATTGACTTTAGGCCTTGTTCTTCTCCTTTGCTTAAATTTAAAATTAATCTTTGTAATCTTTTTAATATAATTTATTATTTCAATGAAAGACACAGAGTTACCAGAGCAAATATTAACAAGTCCTGAAAAATTTTTATTTATTAGTTTCATGATTATTATATTCAAATCACTGATATAAAGATAATCTCTTCTTTCTTTACCGTCCCCCCATAAGATTAGTGTTTTATTTTTCTTAAAGAAATCTATAAATTTTGTTGGGCCATAATTTCCAGGGTCATCTCCTGGACCGTAGACTCTGGGAATTCTAATAGTAATCAATGGTATTTGATGAGCAATACAGAAAATTTTTGTAAGTCTTTCACAGGCATATTTTGCGATACCATAATAGGAAGTTGGATCTGGTATTGTTGTCTCTGTGGTATTATTGTTATTAGTGTTTTCACCATAAATTGTTTGTGAGCTAAAAAAGATTAATTTGTGCGGTTTTGATAGTTTTAATATTTCAAAAAAATTTTTTAACATTTTAATATTTTTTTCATAATCACTAAAATTTGCATTAGACTGATTTTTATTAAAAGATAAGTATAAAATAATAGTTTTTTTATTTATAAACTTTTTCATTTTTCTAGACTCTCTAAGTGATAGTAAATTAATTTTTTTTGAACCAAAACCTATAGCTTTTTGTTTCTTTTGTTTTAAAAAAATTTGCAAATTCTTCCCAATGAAACCTGTATTACCTAGTATTAAATAATTAAATTTTTTCATTAAACTTTGAGTACCAGCTTAAAATGTTTTTAAATACATAATCGGTATCAATTTTATAAATTTTTCTTAACCAATTTCTATCACCATACGATTGAGAATATTTATCATTAATTCCGAATCTTTTTATCGGAATATTAATTTTGTTATCTGCGATAATTTCACATAGTATTGATCCAATTCCACCGTCGAGTAACTGCTCTTCAATCGATACTACACATTTGCTTTTTTCTAAAATTTTAATTATTTCTTTTTTATTAATTGGCTTAATTCTGTAAACATCTATTATTTCTGAACTAATACCTTTTTCAATCAAATTTTTTTTTATTACCTTAGCCTGTTCTATAACATTCCCTGTTGTAAAAATAATTAATTTATCATTTTGAATAAAATTACAATCAATAGAGTTTATCCCTTTTTTTATCTGTGATTTTTTTGAGTAGATATCCGGAAAGAAACCTTTATCTAATTTTATGTAGACAGGTTGCTTTGATTTATAGGCCTCTTTTACAGAAAAAGAAGCTGATAAATTATCACACGGATTTAAAATTTTGAGATTTGGAAGAGATCTCATTATAGGAATATCCTCTATGGCTTGATGCGAAGTGCCATGATAAGCGTACGTAAGGCTAGATCCATTTCCAATTATTGTGACTGGAAGATTTGGAAAACATAAATCTACTTTTATTTGTTCTAAGCACCTTTGGGTAATGAATGGTGTAATAGTAAATAAAAAAACTTTTTTTTTGTTTAATGCCATACCTGCCGCAAATGAAATCATATGTTGCTCTGAAATTCCAATATTCATATATTGTTTTTTTAAGTTTTTCTTGAATTTTGCAAGTGCCCACGCGCCATGATCTGCTGTTATGAAAAACACGTTTTTATCGATTTTGGAAATCTTTTCTAATTCTTGGAAAAAAGCAGTCATTATATCAATATTTTTTCTGTTAAGTTTACTCATCTGACAACTCATTTAGTGCTCTAATATACTCTTCAGTTTGAGGGATCGCATGATGCCATTTCACATTTTTTTCCATAAAAGAAATACCTTTCCCTTTAATCGTGTTAGCGATAATAATGACAGGTTTAGAGAATTTTTTTTTTTTAATTTTATTAAATGTCTTATTGAGTTGATTAAAATTATGTCCATTTATTTCAAATACTTTGTAGCCAAATGATTTTAATTTTGGTTTAAGTGGATCAATTTTTATACAATCTTCAGTCTTATCCATTACTATTTGTTTATTTCTATCTATAATAATAGTTAAATTAACTAACTGATGATGACTTGCAAATAATAATGCCTCCCATGTAGAGCCCTCGTAAAGCTCTCCATCACTTATTAGACAAGCAATTTTATATTTTTTTTTGTCCTTCTTCGCTGAAAAAGCTATTCCACAAGATACACTTAAACCATGTCCTAAAGACCCAGTATCAAATTCAACCCCAGGAACTTTGCTACTCAAATGTGTTGCTAAATGGGTATTATTTCTGCAATAAGTTGCTAGTTTTTTTTTTGAAATAAAACCTAATTTGGTTAATACAGAATAATATGCAACAGATGCATGGCCCTTGCTTACAATTAACCTATCTCTACTTTCCATGTTTGGCTCTTTAGCGTTAAATCTAAGAAATTCCCCAAAATACAAACTGATAAGAATGTCAACACATGAAAGACTACCTCCGATATGTCCAGCCTTTGAATTGTATATTGTATTAAGAATTAATTTTCTTATTTCTTTTGAAATTTTAGGGAAATTCATTAATCTTAATTAGTTAAGAGGTTTTAACCAGCCGCAATTATTACAAGCTTCAACTGTACCCTCTTTAGCTATAACTTCTTTAAATTTTTTAAACCTTTTTCCAAATATAACCTTATCTAATCCATCTTTTACATTACCCATATTAACAGCTAAACATGGAAAAAAAGTCCCATCTACATTTATATGCGCAGTGCCCCATGGTGCGACACATGGTTTAAAATTTTTTTTGTCGTGATCAGGACTATTAAAATAATCCATATCAATTTTTTTATCATCATCAGCAACTGATGCTAGTGCTGGGTGAAGAAATGCTGTTTTATTAAATTTTTTGTTATAATCTTTTACTTTTTTCAACTGATCTATAATATCTTTCCAATTTTTGTACACTGGCGCGATACTTTTTTCAAAAATTTTATCAAACTCGAACATTAAATCAGAATGTTGAATAGGAGAGCCTTTTAAAAATTGAAAAGCGTGAGTATCACATTGCAAATCTTCAACGCAATATTTATGTATTTTTAATAGTTCATTTGCGTTTTCATCCAAAACGACTGTTTTTGAGTCAAGGTTACAATGATTAAATCCCTTATCCAATTTCCTTTTCTGAAAATATCTCATCATATTTTCTACGTGGGACCATTTTTCATCCCATTTTTCCTCTTGTATGTTAGCTTGTTTTCTAATGGTGTTATTAACATTGTCTATGGAAATAGAGAGAACTTTAAAATTTTTATACTCTAACATAAAATTTATTAAATCCTCAGTAAGGAGTAGTCCATTTGTAATCATGTTACATTCAAATCTGCTTGCCACATGATCAAATATTTTTCTAAAATCTTTTATTACTACTGGTTCTCCACCAGTCAGTGTGACTCTGGAACCTTTTGGTAGTTGATCAGATAATTTAATCCAATCTTCAGCTGTCATTGCTCCGCTCTGCCTTTTTCTATCTTGAAAGCAAAAACTACAGGCTAAATTACATAAGTTAGTCAAAACAAAACAAAATCTTTTAGGATATGGAAGATTATTATTTTTAGCCTGATTGGCATAATCTATTAGATCATTATGATATTTTCCTTTTTCCATATTTAAGTTATTAGTAGTAAAACCAGAGTAATTGCCTCTCCCCTGTTTTCGGCAAAACTGCATAATGAGGCGTTTTAAGATCAATTAATGCCAGATCTCCCTTCTGACATTCTAAATAACTTTTTTCGCAATTCATTTTTATATCATTCAATTTATTTTCATTAATGAAGTGAGAATCTTTATCATTAATTTTTATATCTATGGCTTTCAAAAAAAGATTTAAGTAATTTTGTTCCAAGAAATTCGAACTCCTAGATTTATTATAGTAAATTGTTGCACCATTATCTCTCTTAACATCTCCTAGTGCTAAAAAACATCTTAGTCTGTGATAGTATAAGTCAACATGTGGTTTCCCAGCAATCGCTTCTTTAGAACCAGAATAATTTTTTAAAACTGGATGTGTAGAATTCCCATCGTGTGAAACATTGTAAATCAAATACGGTTTACTTTTTCTATTATGATAAACTAATGTTATTAAACTTAATTCAATTTTTCTTCCAATTTTTGAAAAAAAGGAATTTAATATATTTAACCCTTTTAATTTTATAGATGATCCTAATTTTTCAAGGTAAATCTTTTTATTCCCAACGGAAATATCCTCAGCTTGAATATAGTCTTGGCTATCAATCTTGTTAGTAGGAACGTCATTTAATAAATTAAAACATTCTTTTTTTATTTTTTCTGTTTCTTGGTCTGAATAAAAATTTTTAATAATGGCCACACCAT
>CACITX010000024.1 GCA_902589705.1 uncultured Pelagibacteraceae bacterium | reverse complement strand
AAAACATTACTAATTGAAAATGGAGACATAATAAAATTATTACCAGGTAAACATCCAGAAATTGTAGATAAAGCACCATCAGGCAGAATTTATTTAGATGGTAGTGTGAATGTAGAAACAGATTCACAGTCAATTAAAGATAGAAAGAATTTATCAATCAATGGCTATTTAGAAATTACACTTTTGCTCTCAAATAATGGAAAAATAAAAAAACCAATTATTTCTTTTAAGGGGATACCAGAAAGTCAAAAAAAAGATCCGTTTATTTTTGATATGGAAGATGAAATCTTTAATATTTGCAGAACATTCTCTTTAGATAATGCAAAACAACAAAAAAATTTAATAGAGACAATTAAACAAAATTGCAGAAGAATCGTTAGAGAAAAAACAGGAAAAAAACCTTTCACTAATATTAATATCGCGAGGGTTTAGTGGGAATTACCGGTTCTATTATAGTTTATGTTTTAATATGGTGGATAATTTTCTTTTCTGTACTACCGGTTGGAATTCAATCAAATAAAGAAAAATTTAAAGAAAAAATAGAGGGTATAGATCCTGGAGCTCCTATAAATCCTAAAATTGGGAAAAAGTTTTTAATTACAACTTTAATTACTTCTATAATTTTTATTGTAATATATTATCTAGTTGAGACTAATTTATTAAATTTAAGAGAATATTTGCAATAATAAAATGTATCTTTCAAAATTATTTATTCCAATAACTAAAGATTTACCGGCTGAAGCTAAGATTAAGTCTCATCAATTAATGTTACGAACAGGTATGATCAAACAATCTTCAGCAGGAATTTATTCTTGGCTACCTTTAGGCTTCAAAGTAATGAAAAAAATAGAGCAAATCGTTAGAGAGGAACAAAACTCAATCGGTGCTCAAGAAATGTTAATGCCAACTATTCAATCTTCTGAGATTTGGAAAGAAAGTGGCAGGTATGACGATTATGGTGAAGAAATGTTAAGAATAAAAGATCGCCAAGGCAGAGAAATTTTATATGGACCAACAAATGAAGAACTTATTACAGATATTTTTAGATCAAGTGTGAAATCATACAAATCGCTGCCCCAACTTTTATATCATATTCAATGGAAATTTAGAGATGAGATAAGACCTAGGTTTGGAGTAATGCGTTGTAAAGAGTTTTATATGAAAGACGCTTATTCTTTTGATTCATCAGATGAAGAAGCAAAAAAATCTTATAATAAAATGTTTTTCTCCTATCTTAAAACTTTTAATAGATTGGGATTAAAAGCAATTCCTATGGCTGCAGATACAGGACCTATTGGAGGAGATTTATCTCACGAATTTATCATATTAGCCGAAACTGGAGAAAGTCAAATTTATGCAGATAAAAAAATTTTCGAGATTGATTTAAACAAATATGAATTCGAAGATAGTTCCCTAGCTCAAATGCGAAAAGATTTTACTGATGTTTATGCTGTAACAGATGAGAAATATAATGAAAAAAAATTTAATGAATCCGTAGATAAAAAAGATCAGATTAAAACCAAGGGCATTGAAGTCGGACATATATTTTATTTTGGAGATAAATACTCAAAACCAATGAGTTGCACAATAGATGATAAAAGTGGAAAAAAAATATCAGTAAAAATGGGATCTTATGGCATTGGGGTTTCAAGGTTAGTTGGAGCAATTATAGAAGCTAAATATAACAACAATGTAATGAAATGGCCAAAATCCGTTTCACCATTCAATGTGGTAATAATTCCAAGTTTTAATAAAAATAATAAAGAAAATTTAATAAAAGCTGAAAAAATTTACCATGATCTAAAAAAACAAAATATTGACGTATTGTTAGATGATGTTGATGAAAATATGTCTAATAAATTTAAAAAACATGACTTAATAGGTATACCTTACCAAATTATTATTGGGTCAAAATCTGAAGGTGACAGATTTGAGTTTAAAGAACTAAACTCTGAAAGTGCAATATTAAGTTTAGAGGACATTAAATCTAAACTCAAGAATTGATACCTTGTTTACAAAAACTGAAAGATTAATTTCATTAAGAAATCTTAGACCTAAAAAAAAAGAAGGTTTTTTAAAAATAATTTCTATTTTTTCCTTTTTAGGGATAATGCTTGGAGTAGCAATACTAATTATCGTTATGTCAGTAATGAATGGTTTTAAAACTGATTTAACTAAAAAAATTTTAGGTCTTAATCCTCATATAGTAATTCAACCAAACAGCTTTACAATAGATAACGATTATGTATTAAAACTACGCGAAGAATTTCAAGACATATCAATAAGCAAAACTTTTTCTGGTGAGGGTATAGTTATAAGTAATGATAAAGCAAAAGGAGCAATACTAAAGGGAATTAATCAGAATGAAAAAAAAATATCTGAATTTTTAGAAAAAAATATTGTTTCAGGTAAAATTGAAGAATTTAATAATAATAGTATATTTATTGGATCTGAACTCGCTTTTAATCTTAATTTAAAAGAAGGTGATTATACTAGTTTAATGTCCTCTGCATTTGTTGCTACTCCTTTAGGAAATTTGCCTAAGCAAGAAAATTTTAGAGTAGCAGGTATTTTTAACACAGGTTTCATAGAATTTGACCAGAATATAATTTTTTTGAATGTAAATGATGCTTTATCAATTTTCGATAAAGATTTTAAAGATCAAAATATTGAAATTTATTTAAATGATCCTTTAAAAGCCGATAGATACAAAGAAAGAATTGAAAAACTAAATCAAAATTTCTTTATTTATACCTGGACAGATTTAAATAAATCTTTTTTTAGCGCCCTTAAAGTTGAAAGGAATGTGATGTTTATAATTTTGACTTTAATTATAATTGTTGCAGCGTTCAATATAATTTCTGGTCTAACGATCTTGATTAAAAATAAAACAAAGGAAATTGCTATTCTAAAAACTTTAGGATTTAATAATTCATCAATAAAAAAAACTTTTTTTTTAACTGGATTTTCTATAGGTTTTTTTGCATCAATCAGTGGTGTAATTTTAGGAGTTTTATTTTCATTAAATATTGAAAAAGTAAGAGTTATTTTGTCCTCAGTATTTAATTTAGAAATATTTCCGCCAGATATTTATTTTTTAGAAAAACTTCCAAGTGAAATTAATATATACTCAATATCAATTATCTTTATTTTATCTTTAATAGTAACAGCAATTGCTTCATATATACCTGCCAGGAATATCTCAAAAATGAAAACTTTTAGAGCTTTAAAATATGAATAATTTTATAATAGAAACTTTTGATTTAAAAAAGACCTATAATCACTCAAAAGGAAATATTACGCTTTTTGATAAATTAAATATTAAAATAAAAAAGGGAGACCTTGTTGCTTTAGTAGGTCCATCTGGATCTGGAAAGTCATCTTTGCTTCATTTGCTAGCGTTATTGGACGAACCTTCTAAAGGGAGCATAAAAATTAACAATATCCCAACAAATAAACTAAATGATGAAGAAAAAGATAAAATTAGAAGAGAAAAAATATCAATAATTTTTCAAGATAATAATCTTTTAAATGATTTCACAGCTGTTGAAAATGTTATGATGCCATTATTAATAAAAAATATTAATAACGAAGAGGCTAAAAAAAGAGCACAACAAATCTTAAAATCAGTAAAAATTCTAGATAGGTCTCAGCATTTTCCGAATGAATTATCTGGCGGCGAGCAACAGAGAGTTGCTATAGCCAGAGCCTTGATAGCAGAAACAAAATTAATTTTGGCAGATGAACCAACTGGTAACCTAGATTATAAAACTTCTAAAGAAATATTTTCTTATTTTCAAAAATTAAAAAAAATCAAAAAAACAATTATATTTGCAACTCATAATAGAGAACTTGCTAACAGGGCAGATTACAAGTTGTCAATTTTTAATGGTGGTATAAAACGGGTTAATGCCCGATAGTAATAATAATTTTAATAATATAAAAATTCATACACAATATTCCATTTGTGAGGGTGCAATTAAAATTGATGAATTAGCAGATTATTGCAAAGCCAATAAGATAAAATCTTTAGGTCTAGCTGATAGCTACAACTTATGTGGAGCATTAGAATTTTCAGAAAAGCTATCAAAAGTAGGAACTCAACCTATAATTGGCACCCAGATAAATTTGAAAGCCAAAGGAGTAGTTGGAAAAATTACTTTGTACGCAACTACAGAGGAAGGTTATAAAAATTTAACAAAATTATCTTCAAAAAGTTATTTAGATAGCTCACAAATAGATGAGCCTGCTTGTGATATCAATGATCTTATTCAAAACAATAAGGATTTAATTGTATTAACAGGAAATTATTTAAACTTTTTTGGAAAACTTTATAATAAAAATAAGTTAAAAGATATTGAAGAGATACTAAGTACGTTAAAAAAAAATTTAAATGATAATAGGTTGTACATTGAAATACAGCGTCATAATGAGGATCAAGAAAAAAATTTTGAAAATTATTTATTAGAAGTCTCTAAAAAATTCAATTTACCTTTAATTGCATCTCAAGAAATATTTTATCTTAATCAAGACATGTATGAGGCCCATGATGCTTTAGTTTGTATTGGAGAAAAAAATTTTGTTGATGACAGAAATCGTTTTAAATATAGCGATCAGCATTTCTTCAAGTCCGCACATGATCTTAAAACTTTATATTCAGATATACCAGAAGCTTTAGAAAATAATTATAATTTTCATTTAAGATTTAATTTTAAACCTAAAAAATCAAAACCTATTCTTCCCTCTCTAGAAGGTGGTGAAAATACATCTCCAGAAAACGAGCTTTTAAGATTAGCAAAAATTGGTTTAGAAAACAGGTTAAAAAAATTTATTTTAAAAAAAAATTATAGTCAGAAAAATGAACAAGCTATTAAAAAGTATGAAGATAGACTTTCTCATGAAATAAATATTATTAACTCAATGGATTACGCGAGCTATTTTTTAATTGTTTCTGATTATATCAAATGGGCAAAAAAAAATTCTATACCAGTTGGACCGGGTAGAGGTTCTGGAGCAGGATCTTTAGTGGCTTATTGTTTAGATATTACAGATTTAGATCCTATAGAATTTGATTTAATTTTTGAACGTTTTTTAAATCCAGATAGAATTTCGATGCCAGATTTTGATATAGATTTTTGCGAGGAAAAAAGAGATCAAGTTTTTGAGTATTTGAAAACTAAGTATAAAAATGGTGTAGCCCACATAATTACTTTTGGAAAATTAAAAGCAAGAATGGCACTTAGAGATGTAGGAAGAGTTTTAGGTCTTTCGTATGGACATGTAGACAGAATTTGTAAAATGGTACCATTTGACCCCTCTAGACCACTTACTCTTCAAGAGTCGATTGATAGAGAGCCAAGATTTAAAGAAGAAATTAAAAGTAATATAAAAGTAAAAAAACTTTTAGAATTATCTTTAAAACTAGAGGGACTTAATCGTAATATGGCTACTCACGCGGCTGGAGTTGTCATAGCTGGAAACCAATTGTCTGAGCAATTCCCTTTATATATTGATCGCAATTCAAATTTAACTTTACCATCAACACAGTACGATATGTATTCATCTGAGAATGCAGGTTTAGTAAAATTTGATTTGCTAGGTTTAAAAACATTAACTGTAATTGATAAAACAATTAAACGATTACAACAGAAAAATATTAATTTAGATATCAGTAAAATAAACCTTAATGATGAGAAAATATTTTCTTTACTTTCAACTGGTGAAACAACTGGATTATTCCAACTTGAAAGCGCAGGGATGAGAGATGCCATCAGACAAATGAAACCAAATAAATTTGATGATATAATTGCTCTTGTCGCTTTATATAGACCAGGACCAATGAGCAACATTCCTATTTATAATGATTGTAAAAATGGAATTAAAGAACCTGATTACATCCATCCAACATTAAAAGAAATATTAAAATCTACTTATGGAATAATTATTTATCAAGAGCAAGTGATGCAAATTGCACAAGTATTAGCTGGTTTCACAGCAGGTGAAGCAGACATATTACGTCGAGCCATGGGTAAGAAAAAAAAAGCTGAACTCGATAGACAAAAAGAAAGTTTTATCAATGGAGCTATTAAAAATGGTATCGCTAAAGATGTTGCAAACTTCGTTTTTACAAAAATCGAGCCATTTGCACAGTATGGATTTAATAAAAGTCATGCAGCAGCTTATGCTTTAATAGCTTATCAAACAGCTTTTTTAAAAACATATTATAAAGAGGATTTTATTGCAGCCACAATGTCTACAGAACTCACAAGCACATCAAAATTAAGAGAATTTGTAGAGGAGTTAAAAAAACTAAATATTGAGATTGTTAACCCGTCAATCAACAAATCTTTTCCTGATTTTAGAGCCATAGATGAAAAA
>CACITX010000023.1 GCA_902589705.1 uncultured Pelagibacteraceae bacterium | reverse complement strand
AGAAAAAACGATATACCATTTTTAGGTATCTGTTTTGGAATGCAGATGGCAGTAATAGAATTTGCAAGAAATAGATTAAATATGAAAAATGCCACTTCTAGTGAGTTTGGTCCATCTAAAGGCTCAGTTGTTGGTTTGATGAGTGAGTGGATTAAAGATGGTAAATTAATGAAAGGAACAGATAAGGAATTAGGCGGAACAATGAGATTAGGTAGCTATGAAGCTAGGCTTAAAAAAGGTTCCTTGATAAATAGTATTTATAAATCTGCAAAAATCTTTGAGAGACATAGACACAGATATGAAGTTAATATTAACTTTAAAGAAAAATTTGAAGATAAGGGCATGATATTTTCTGGACTATCACCAAATATGAAATTGCCAGAGATAATCGAACTTAAAAATCATCCATGGTTTATAGGAGTTCAATTTCATCCTGAATTTAAATCTAGACCTTTAGCTCCACATCCTTTATTCTCCTCATTTATTAAAGCCGCAAAAATCAAATCGAATAAATGACAAACCATAAAGTAAAGTGTTCTAATTTTGAAATTGCTAACGATAAGCCATTCACTTTAATTGCAGGACCCTGTCAATTAGAGAGTGAACAACATGCAATTAAAATGTCTACAGAGCTTAAAAAAATTACAAGCGAACTTGGAGTAAATTTAATTTACAAAACATCTTTTGATAAAGCTAATAGAACTAGTCTTAAAGGCAAAAGGGGAATAGGATTAGAAAAGTCTTTACCTATTTTTGATAAAATTAGAAAAGAAGTAGGTTTACCTGTTTTAACAGATGTACATACAGCTGAGCAATGTTCGATTGTTGCTGATCATGTTGATGTTTTACAAATACCAGCATTTTTATGCAGACAAACTGATTTATTAATAGCTGCGGCTAAGACTGGAAAAATAATTAATGTTAAAAAAGGTCAATTCTTAGCACCATGGGACATGGCAAATGTAATTAAAAAGATTGAAGACTCAGGAAATAAAAATATTTTAATTACAGAAAGAGGAGCTAGCTTTGGTTACAACACATTAGTTTCTGATATGAGAGCTTTACCAATAATGTCTAAGTTTGGTTTTCCAATTGTGTTTGATGCAACTCATTCTGTACAACAACCTGGTGGTATGGGTGAAAAAAGTGGAGGACAAAGGGAGTTTGTTCCTTACTTAGCAAGAGCAGCTATAGCAGTTGGTGTTGGAGCAATTTTTATGGAAACGCATGAAGATCCTGATAATGCACCATCAGATGGACCCAACATGGTACCAATAAAAGAAGTTAAATCGTTATTAAAAAAATTAACTGAAATAGATAAGTTAGTTAAATAAATGGCAAAAATTAAAAACGTTAAAGGCCGTCAAGTTTTTGATAGCAGAGGAAACCCGACTGTTGAAGCAGAAGTTTTTTTGGATAACAACATTTCTGCAACAGCAATTTCTCCTTCAGGTGCATCTACAGGTGCTTTCGAAGCTCACGAATTAAGAGATAAAGACAAAAATATATTTTTAGGAAAAAGCGTTAATATTGCAGTAGAAAATATAAATAACAAAATTTCATCAAAACTTATTGGAATAGATACAGATCAACAAGAAATAATCGATAAAACCTTATTAGATCTTGATGGCAGTGAAAATAAAACAAATCTTGGTGCTAATGCCACTCTTGCAGTGTCTCTAGCAAATGCAAAATGTTCAGCGATCGCAAAAAACAAATCTTTGTTTAAAAATTTAGGAAAATCTTACTCTTTACCTATTCCTCTGATGAACATTATTAATGGAGGCGCTCACGCGGATAATAATTTAAATATTCAAGAATTCATGATCAGACCTGACTCGGCTAAAAATTTTATGGATGCTATAGAAAAATGTTTTCTAGTAATCCAAAATTTAAAAAAATTACTTCAGTCGAAAAAAATGCTCACGAATGTTGGTGATGAAGGGGGATTTGCTCCATCTATTAATACAAATGAAGAAGCATTAGAACTGATTGTTCAGGCGATTGAAAAATCTAAATTAAAAGCAGGACACGATGTTGTCATATGCTTAGATGTTGCCGCTAATGAGTTAATGAACGATAAAGGAGAATACTCAATAGAGTCAAAAAATTTTACATCAGTAGATAATGTCATAAAATATTATGAAAAACTCACATCAAACTATCCTATTAAGTCTATAGAAGATCCTTTTGCAGAAGAAGACTGGGATTCTTGGAAAAAAATTACAAACGCTATCGGTAAAAATGTACAGCTTGTTGGAGACGATCTATTTGTTACAAATACAAAACGTTTAGAAAAAGGTATTAAAGAAAAATCAGCTAACAGTATATTGGTAAAACCTAATCAGATTGGAACTTTAACAGAGACACTCGAAGTAATTTCAATGGCAAAAAAAGCAAATTTTAATACAATTATTTCCCATAGATCAGGTGATACAGAAGATACTTTTATCGCTGATTTGGCAGTAGCTACAATGTCTTCTCAAATAAAGACAGGTTCTTTAGCACGGTCTGAAAGAGTGGCAAAATATAACAGATTATTGCGTGTCGAAGAGGAACTTGGCAATCAAGCTAAAATGGCTAGTATCTAATTAATGAAGCTATTTGAAAGTTTAAAAAATAAAAAATTTTTACTATTTAATATTTTTTTTACTCTATATATTACGATAAACCTCATTGGAGGTGAGAGGGGATTAATCTCTTACTTTGATAAAAAAAATACGTATGAGGAATTAATAGAAAAAGATAAGAAATTAACTGCAAAATTAAAAGTTTTAGATCATAAAATTTCTTTAATAAATAATAATGATCAGGATTATTTAGAAATTCTTTACCGTGAAAAATTCAATTACGTAAAACAAGACGAAATAATAATAAAACTAAAATGAGTGAAAAAGTTAGACATCCTGAAAAAGTAAATAAACCTGTAAATCCAATTAAAAAAAAACCTGAGTGGATAAGATCAAAGATTGTAGATTCAAAAGTTTTTTTTCAAACAAAACAAATAGTTAATCAAAATAATTTAGTAACTGTTTGCCAGGAAGCTAATTGTCCAAATATTACTGAATGTTGGAGTAAAAAGCATGCAACTTTTATGATTATGGGAGACACCTGCACAAGAGCTTGTGCATTTTGTGATGTTAAAACTGGTAAACCAACAGATTTAGATATTTTTGAACCTATTAAAATTTCAAAAGCTGTTAAAAATTTAAATTTAAAACATGTTGTTATTACTTCTGTAGACAGAGATGATTTAGATGATGGTGGTTCAGAGCATTTTTATAAAGTTGTAAAAGCTACTAGAGAAAAAAATCCAAATACCTCGATTGAGGTTTTAACCCCAGACTTTTTAAGAAAAGGTGAAGCTTATAAAAAAGTTTTAGAGGCAGATTTAGATGTTTTTAATCACAATATTGAAACTGTTCCAAGACTTTATACAAAAGTTAGACCAGGAGCTCGGTATTTTACATCTTTAGAACTTTTAAAAAATGCAAAAAATTTTAATAAAAAAGTATTTACTAAATCGGGAATTATGGTGGGCCTAGGCGAAACTAAAGATGAAGTAATCCAAGTTATGGACGATTTAAGGTCAGCAGAGGTTGATTTTATTACTATCGGACAATATTTACAGCCATCTGCTAAACATCACCCATTAGATAGGTATTATCATCCTGATGAATTTAAAGAATTTGAAAATATTGCAAAGACTAAAGGGTTTTTATTAGTTTCTTCATCACCATTAACAAGATCTTCGTATCATGCGGATGAAGATTTTAGAAAATTACAAGATGCAAGAAATAAAAAACTTGAATGTCATCCGCAACAATAAAAAAAATTATTCCTTGTAAAAAAGGTCAACTTATAGAAATGGTTCTTGATATTGAAAAGTATCCAGAGTTCGTTCCTTGGTGCATGGAAGGCAAAATTTTTGATAAAAATGAGAGCACAGACTTAATTACTTTTAATGGAGATTTAAAAGTTGGAAAAAGTATATTAAATGAAACTTTTTCAAGCCATGTTACTTATCACAAAGCATCAGATAAAATAATTGTCACAAATTTAGACGGCCCTTTAAAACATCTTAAAAACGAATGGTTTTTTAAAGAAGTAAATAACAACACTCAATTAGAATTTTTTATTGATTTTGAATTAAAAAATCCAATTTTAAATTCTATTATGAAAAAATCCTTTGAACTTGGTTTAAACAAAATCGCTAAATCATTCGAAGAAAGAGCGATACAATTATATAAATAATGTTAATAGTTTCTGTTTTATTAGTAGTTTTCTTCTTCACATTTAAAAGTTTAGCCTCATATATTAAAAAAATTAGAACAGGTGATCCCAATGAAAGCGATATAACTTATTGGATGTTTTCTTATGATTTTAAATCCCCTAATAAAGATTGGGTTCCAGAAAACAAAGATTTACTAGTGAAAAAAAGAGCAAGAAATTTCTTAGTTTTTATCTTATATCTAATTGCATTTGGAATATTCTTGTTACTAAATAGTTTCACTTCTCATCTTTTAGATTTTATAGTTAATCCACAATTCAGTTATCCTATCTAACTAAATTAGCTAATAAATTTAATGCTTTTTTTACTGTTTGTCTTTGAATGAAAGTTCTACCGTTATTTTTAAAATTACATTTATTTACAACAACTTTTTTCCCAATTTTCACTCCGATATAAACTAAACCAATTGGTTTTTGTTTAGATCCACCTTTAGGACCAGCTATTCCTGTTATCGAAATACATATTTTTGCTTTACTAATTTTGCTTAAATTATTAACCATTGCTAGACAACACTGAACGCTGACAGCTCCATTTTTTTTAATAATATGTTTTGGTATTTTTAATATGCTTGTTTTAGCTTGATTTGAGTAGGTAATTAATCCCATAATAAATACTTTTGATGATCCGCTTATAGATGTAATAGCGTTAGATAACATCCCTCCAGTGCAGGATTCTGCAACAGCTAGTTTAAGTTTCTTCTTTTTAAATAATGAAACTATTTTTTGATTTAAATTCATTAGAAAAATTTAGATTTAATTATCATAAAAATTATAAGCGTTAGAACAACATATAAGCCTGCTACAACATCATCAAATATTACACCAAAACTATTTTTAAATTTTTTATCAAAGAAGTTTACTGGAAAAGGTTTTTTAATATCAAAATATCTAAACAAGATAAAAATATATAAATAGAATAAAACTGCTTCCTGAGGGTCTTTTATAGTACCATGAGAAACTTCATAAAGATAAATCGGAATAGATTGACCAATGAATTCATCAACAACAACCTCTTTTGGGTCTTTATTATCATTATCTTTAATATAATTAGAGACTGCGTAAAAAGAATAAATAAAAATTAACAACAGAGTTATAAGTATAATAATAGAAGATAAATTTAAGATGTGAAACAAACTAAACAAAAAAACTGTAGTTATCAAAGATGTGATTGTGCCAGGAGCATATCTAAAAGATCCAATTCCAAAACATGTAACAAATAAATAATTAAATGTTTTAATCATATTTAATTACAGAAGTTATTACTTCACAGGCTATTGCTTTTTCTTTTCCAACAACACCTAATTTTTCAGTTGTTTTTCCTTTAATATTAATTTGATTAGTTGAGATTTCACAAAGTTTTGCAATATTTTCTATCATCCTTTTTTTGTAATTTTTTATTTTTGGTGTTTGAGTAATAATATTTAAATCAATATTATTAATATAGTAACCTTTTGATTTTATCTGTTCTATGACTTTACGAAGTAAAATTGTAGACCTTATATTCTTAAATTTTTTACTTTGATCTGAAAACATTTGGCCAATGTCTCCCATTTTACATGCTCCCAAAATTGCATCTGTGATAGAATGAAGTACAGGGTCTCCATCGGAATGACCCAACGTTCCAAGTTTTGATTTGATTTTTAAGCCAGCTAAGTAAAGTCTTCTTTTAGGAACAAGTCTATGAACATCAAATCCTATCCCTACACTTTGCTTAGATTTATAAATATTTTTTAAAGTTTCAAAATCTTCTCTGTCTGTAATTTTAAAATTATTTTTTTCACCTTCAATAAATTTAACTTTATTCAAATCCATATATAGAGAAATATCATCGTCTTTATATTTTCCAGAATTTGTTTTATGCAAATGATAAATTTCTTTTAAATTAAATGCTTGAGGTGTTTGGGTTAAAAATAAGTTATCTCTTTTTTTACCAACAATGTACTCTTCTTTACTTGAATCTATTATTTGTTTGATAGCATCTTGAACTTTTATCTTTGGTATTACAGCTCTAGCTGATTTCATATTTTTTAAAATTGAACTAAATAATTTAAAAGAAAAATTAGGTCTTGCAACGTCGTGAATTAAAACTTTATTTATACCTTTTTGTTTATTTAAATATTTTAGTGCATTAAAAGTAGACTCTTTTCTGCTTTTACCACCAGAAATTAATTTTACATTTTTAAGTTTGAGCGATTTAACTTTTTTTGAGTCTTTTTTGTTATAAACAAGAATAATTCTTTTAATTGCTTTAAATTGAAGAGCTTTATTAACGTTTATTTCTATTAATGATTTGCCCCCTAATTTTTGGTATGGTTTGCCTATATTAGAACCAAATCTATGGCTATTACCTCCTGCAAGAATTATTAA
>CACITX010000022.1 GCA_902589705.1 uncultured Pelagibacteraceae bacterium | reverse complement strand
ATTTTATTCTCATTTTTGGAGGAATGAGAAACATAAAGTTTATTAGATATTTGTAAATAATTTCTTATTTTTCGGGAAGTACCTCCATAAACAATACCATCAATTTTCCCTTTTTCCTTGGTAAAAATATTAATAATATTTGCATTCTCTCTAAATTTTCTTTTAGATAATAAGTAGCATTCATCTTCCCAAATCATATCTTTAAAATTTCCAGAAGTTTGGAAGCGGCATTTTGCTGAGCATTTTTTTTTGATGATCCGATGCCAGTAATTTTTTTGGAATTAGGAATTTGAACCTCTGTCATAAATAATGGTTTATGTTGTGGCCCTGTTTTCTTGGAAAAAATATATTTTGGAAGTTCTTTAAATTTCTTTAGGCTATATTCTTGAAGCTTAGTCTTGGAGTCCACAAGTGTTATTGCTGAATTTAAAATGTGTTCTTCCCAGAACTTCAAAATAAACTTTTCAGCAGATTTAAATCCATTATCTATATAAATTGCTCCTATAAGAGCTTCTAAACAATCACTGCTAATCTTATCTGATGATCTATCAAATTTTTTATGTGATGAGCCTAAAAATATAAATTTACTTAAATTCAATTTTTTTGCTATTAAACTGCATGTTTTTTTATTAACTAAATTGGCATATTTTTTATCTATTATGCCTTCTTTTTCGGCTGGATATTTTATTAATAGAGTTTGAGAAATGACTAATCCCAATACTCTGTCACCTAAAAATTCTAACTTTTCGTTATTATCGATATTATTAAAGCTTTTGTGTGTTAATGCCTGCTGTAACAGTTCAATTTTTTTAAAATTATAATTAATTATTTTTTGAAAATCTTTAATTTTATTTTTCATTATATCTTATTAAATAACCTGCTAAATCGAAATGAATCACCTAGATTCCAAAATTTCAATAAACTACTTTTATTAGTATCATTAGAGAAAAAAATAAGTTTTGCCTCACCGACTAGATTTAATTCTTTAACATATCCTACGCTATCTAAATATCTGCTATCTTTAGAACAGTCTCGATTGTCACCTAATAAAAAAAAATGATCTTTTGGGACTATAAATTTTTTGGTATTTTGTAAACTACCATTTTTTTTATAAGAAACAAAATGTGTAACACCATTAGGTAAAGTCTCAATAAAATTATTAGTTTCTAATAAAAAACTTCCACATCTGATCTTTTCATTATTAATAGTTGGTTCCCTTTTTATTTTTTTTTCATTAATATAAAGATCTCCATTTATAAATTGTATTGTATCACTTGGTAGCCCAATTAATCTTTTAATATAATCAGTCCTATTATCTGCTGGTGTTTTAAAAACTACTAAATCACCTCTTTCAGGTTGACTTGAAAAGAAACGCTTATTTGAAAAATTTGGACTAAAAGGAAAAGAATGCTTACTATAACCGTATGTATATTTTGAAACAAATATTCTGTCTCCAACTAGCAAAGTTGGCTCCATAGAAGATGAAGGTATGTAAAATGGCTGAAACAACAAAGATCTAATTAGAATAGCAATAAATAATGCTCCTAGTAAGGTTTTTACATTATCGTAAATTAATAAAAAAATTTTATTTTTTTTCATAAACTTATAGTAACAAATGCTACAGCATATTTATTTTCATCGGATAGAGATAATGATGTTTTAATTTCTTTATTCTTAAATTTTTTTTTTAATATTTTTTTTGTATTTCCTTCAAAATTAAAATAGGGTTTACCTGAAATATTATTCTTAACTATAATTTCATTTAAGTTAATACCTTTAGATATACCAGTGCCTAGAGCCTTGGAAAATGCTTCTTTTGCAGCAAATCTTTTGGCAAAACAGTGCTCTGACTTGATAAGTTTTTTACATTTGGAAATTTCCTTAAGATTATAAACTCTGCTTATAAATCTTTTATTTTTAATTGATTTTTTTATTCTAACTATACTTACAATATCAGTTCCTATTCCAAAAATTTTCATGATTTTAAAATTTTTTTAAAAGTTTTAATTACTGAGCTCATACCTTCAAAAATGGACTCCCCTATTAAAAAATGACCAATATTGAATTCTTCTATTCCTTTAACTTTTGTTAGTATTTGTGCTGATTTAAAAGTTAAGCCATGTCCCGCATGCACTTCCAAACCTAATTTATTTCCCTCTTTAACAGCTTTTTTTATTCTTTTTAATTCATTTGTGAAATTTTTGTTCTTATTAATAAGATTACAAATTTTTCCTGTATGTATTTCTATACAATCTGCGTTTAAATTCTTTGCTTCATTAATGTCTTTTAAGTTTGGTTCAATAAATAAGCTAATTCTGATTTTTCTTTTTTTAAGTATATTAATTAATTTTTTTAAGAAAGGTCTATTGTGATTTAAATTTAGGCCACCCTCAGTGGTTATTTCTTTTCTTTTTTCAGGAACTATACAAATAAAGGGTGGTTTGCTTTTAGAGGCAATTCTTAACATTTCTTTGGTAGCAGCTATTTCTAAATTTAATGGTATTTTAATTTTATTTTTTATTTTTTTTAGATCAATTTCGTTTATATGACGTCTGTCTTCTCTTAAATGAATTGTAACTGAGTCCGCTCCATTTTTTTGAGCTAATAAAGCAGCTCTTAAAGGACTTGGATAATTTTCACCTCTCGCATTTCTTACAGTTGCTACATGATCAATATTTACGCCCAGTCTAATTCTCTTCATTAAAGATTTCTACTTCCAGGTTTAACAGGATTTATAGACTGTAATTCTTTGGGTAAATCTTCTTTTTTGTAAGTCGGTATATTGAGCTGTACTTGTGATATAATCTTATCTTTAATATTAGAATGACCATTTGATCTATCAATTATACAAGCATATCCTATTATCTCGGCACCTTTAGAGCTAACTAATTTTGAACACTCTAAACTTGATTTTCCTGTAGTAATAACATCTTCTACAATTAAAACTTTATTGCCTTTTTCAATTTTAAAATCTCTTCTTAGTTTAAACACGCCATCAACCCTTTCTGAAAAAATTGTCTTTTTATTTAATAGCTTACCCAGTTCATATCCCACGATTATTCCTCCCATTGCAGGAGATAAAATTATGTCAAAATGAGTAAATTCTTTCTTTATTTTTTCTGCTAATGATTGACATATTTTAATTGCCTCATTTGGAATACTCATTAACTTTGCACACTGAACATACTTTGAGCTATGCAAACCAGAAGAAAGTATAAAATGTCCTTCGATTAAAGCGTTAGTTCTTTTTAAAATTTTCAAAGATTCTTCTAATGAAAGCATTTTTCTTTTTTTTATGTCTTATTATTTTAAAATTCAAATTGTTTTGTTTAATTTGACTTATCAAGTTGGTAAAATTTTTCAAATCTTTAATTTGCAAGTCAAAAGAAAATTTAAGGTATTCTTTGTTTCGCTTCAAAATATCAACATTTATTATATTTCCTTTGTTCAAACCAATTAAAGAACAAATATCTCCTAATGCTCCTGGTTTATGAGGCAGATCTACCTCAATTGTGCTTGAGTAGTTTTTTTCATTTTTTTTATCTATCTCGGTTGATTTATCCTGCCAATATCTTCTAATTGCAGCTCTAGCTTTTCCAGTTTTTGCAGAACTTAACCAATGTAATGATGGGGATGCATTTTTAGAAGTTTGGATTTTTACCATATCTCCGTTTTTAAGAATTGTTTGTAATGTAACTTCCCTGCCATTAACATGGGATCCAATTGCACTATTGCCAATTTTTGTGTGAACAGCATAAGCAAAGTCAACTGGCGTAGCTAATTTTGGAAGTTTAATTACAGAGCCTTTAGGAGTAAAACAAAAGACATTTTCTTGAAACATTTGTAATTTTGTAAATTCATAATAGTGCTCTGGGCTATTTCCAGTTTCAATAATCTCAACTAAGTCTCTTAACCAATCATATTCTTTCCATGAAAGATCTGAAAATTTTTCTGAGGATTTGTATTTCCAATGAGATGCTATACCTCTTTCAGCGAATTCATGCATTTCAAAAGTTCTTATCTGAATTTCAATTCTATTTTTTTTTGGTCCAATTACTGAGGTGTGGATGGATTTGTAATTATTAATTTTTGGAGTCGATATATAATCTTTGAACTTACCTGGTATCGTAGAGAACTTACTATGAAAGATTCCAAGAGTTTTATAACACTCCTCAATGTTTTTAACTATGACTCTAAAACCTATTATATCTGTTAATTGTTCTAACGAAATTTTTTTGTTTTGAATTTTTCGCCAAATAGAAAATGGAGTTTTTTCTCTTCCAGCTATTGTGGCATCGACTCCATTCTTTTTAAGTATATCAATTAATTCTAATGAAATTGACTTAAAGGTATCATCTCGGTTATTTTTTATAAAATTTAATCTTTCTATAATTAGATCTCTCGCTGGTCGATTTAGTACAGAAAAAGACAAATCTTCTAATTCGTCCCTAATCCTGTTCATTCCCATTCTATCAGCTAGAGGAGCATAGATTTCCATTGTTTCTTTTGCTTTTCTAATTATTTTGTCTTTGTCTTTTACAAATTGGATTGTTCTCATGTTATGTAATCTATCTGCCAACTTAACTAAAAGAACTCGTATATCTTTTGATGTAGCTAAAATTAATTTTCTAAAATTTTCAGCCTTAGAGTCATTCGATGCTTTATTTTCTAGAGCAGATATTTTTGTTACCCCATCTACTAAATTAGCAACTTCTTCACCAAATTCTTTTTTTACACTCTCGTAAGTTACTTTGGTATCTTCAATGGTATCATGAAGTAAGCCTGTTGTAATTGTTGCGCTATCAAGTTTCAATTCAGTTAAAATTTTTGCAACAGCAACTGGATGAATTATATATGGCACTCCTTCTTCTCTTTTTTGATTTTGATGAGCTTCTAAAGCAAAATTATAAGCCTTATTTACAGTTTCTATATTTAAAAATTTATTATAAGTTTTAATTTGATCAATTAACTCATTATTATTAATCATAGACTTATATTAACATTTTTACTCAATCTTGTAATCTCTATCCTTGATTTAAAATCTAATTTTTTTATTAAAAAATTTACATTTTGCTTTAAAACAGGATGTATCCAGTTAGGATCAATTTGTTTGATTGGATACAAAACAAAATTCCTCATATGACATCTCAAATGTGGTAAAGTAATTAAACTTTTTTTTACTATATCTGAATTATAATCAATTATATCGATATCACATACACGTGGATCATTTTTTTTAGCCCTAAAACGTCCTATTTTTTTTTCTATTGATTTAATTATTTTTATTAAAATTTCAGGACTCCCATTAAATGAACATAAAACACCAACATTAAGATAATTTGGAAATTTTTTGTTTGGATAAGAAGGAGTTTCATAAAAATTAGAAATTTTTTTAATTTTTACTTTAGCAGATAATAGCAAATCAATTGCAATTGTAATATTATCAAACCTACTCCCAAATTTTGAATTAAGGTTTGATCCAATATTTAAATGTATCATTTATTATTTTTACTTAATAATCTTGCTTTTTCTCTATTCCAATCTCTTGTTTTTTTGACTTGTCTTTTGTCGTAAAGTTTTTTTCCTTTGGCGACTGCAATTTCTACTTTAACTTTTCCTTTAGAAAAATATAATTTAGTTGGAACAAGTGTTAATCCATCTTGGTTAATCCTTCCAATAAGTTTATTAATTTCTTTTTTTTTAAATAAAAGTTTTCTATCTTCTTTTGGGTCATGATTATTGTAAGATGATTGACGGTATAAGGGTATATGCGAATTAACTAAGAACATTTCACCATTATTATCTACAGCATAAGAGTCGGCTATACTGCCCTTGCCGTCTCTTAAAGATTTAACTTCTGATCCTTTTAATACAATACCAGCTTCCAAAAGTTCTAAAAAAAAATAATTGAAACTAGCTTTTCTATTTAGGCAGATAATTTTTTGACCAGGCGCTAATTTTTGTTTCATTAAAGTAACTTAGCTACTTTAAGAGCCTCTGAGACTTTCTCTTTGGTTTCTTCTCTAATTTCAACTAATGGTAATCTTACAGTTGGTTTGCACATTCCAAGTAATGATGCAGCATATTTTACTGGTGAAGGGTTACTTTCAATAAACAATGAAGTGTGAAGAGGTTGAAGTAATTTATCTAACTCAACAGCTCTCTTTGGGTCATCCATACATGCTTTTTGAAAATCAGAAGCGAGTTTAGCTGCAACGTTAGCCGTAACTCCAATGGCACCAACACCGCCACGTTTATTAAATTCTAAAGCATTATCATCATTCCCAGTTAACTGAATAAACTCTTTCCCCATAGCTTTTAATTGTTGATCGACTCTTTTAAGGTCCCCTGTTGCATCCTTAACTCCTTTGATGTTTTCTAATTCATAGAGTTTAGCCATAGTATCAATTTCCATATTAATTACAGATCTTGAAGGAATGTTGTAAATGATGATTGGGATGCCGACATTGTCATTAATTTTTTTATAATGTTGATACAAACCTTCTTGTGTTGGTTTGTTGTAATAAGGTGTAACAACTAATAATGCATCAGATCCAGCTTTTTCTGCAAATTTTGATAATTCAATCGCTTCATCTGTAGAGTTTGAGCCAGTGCCTGCTATGACTGGAATTTTTCCTTTACATTCTTTAACTGCTATTTCGATAATTTTTCTATGTTCATTATGAGATAATGTCGGGGACTCACCTGTAGTACCGCCTGGAACTACCCCATTAGTACCATTTTCTAAATGATA
>CACITX010000021.1 GCA_902589705.1 uncultured Pelagibacteraceae bacterium | reverse complement strand
ATTTATTTATTCTCAGTTTCACTTGAAAAAAAATCAAAATTAAGAAGTTATTTTGAGAAATCTAATGAACACGACGTTGTTCCTTGTTATGTAGACAACGAGATTAGTCTTAAAAACATAATTTTAAATAAACTAAAAGATTTTAAAGGATTAAATTCAGAAAATTTAAATCTGTTAATTGAGAATAGTAAATTTGATAGGGTGCAACTTAATAATGAGTTGAGCAAAATTATACTTTTTTTTGAAGATAAGATTATTACAAAAGAAAAGCTATTTAAGCTGTTAAATCTAGAAATTAACGACAATTTTAATGCAGTCAAAGACGAAGCAATTAAAGGTGACAAAGCAAAAACAAATAAATTGTTAAACAGCTCATCTTTAGATCAAGACAAAAGCCCATACTACATTTCATTGTTAAATCAGCGTTTTGATAAACTAAAATCTATATACCAACAAAAAAATAACGATAAGTTGGAACAAGTAATAAACATGATGAAGCCACCAATATTTTGGAAGGATAAACCAGTGTTTCTAATGCAAGCAAAAAAATGGAGTCTCAAAAAAATTAATAAAATACAAAATGATATTTATAAAGCTGAGATTAAGATTAAAACTACATCTTCAATTGATAAAAATATTTTATTAAAAAAATTACTTGTAGATATTTGTAATTTAGCTAACGCTGCTTAAGGAGTTTTGAAATAAGCTCAAATTGTTCCAAATTTTTGTAATTAATTGTTAATTTTCCCGAATTATTTTTTTTATTAATAATATCAACTCTCATACCTAAGTTTTCTTCCATTTGCCTTTGTTCCTCTAACACATTAGCGTCAACACGTGTCTGACCAACTTTTTGTGGACCTTTTTTTTCTCTTACCAAATATTCTACACTTCTAGCACTGAGCTTTTTAGAAACAATTTCTTCAGCAATTGCAGAAGCATTTGGCACTCCTACTAACGGCCTAGCTTGTCCTGCAGTGATCAACCCTTCCTCCATCATTCCCTTTACATCAGCTGGTAAGGTTAATAATCTTAAAGAATTACTGACATGACTTCTGCTTTTTGACATAAACCTTGCAATTTTTTCATGATCGTATTCAAACTCTTTATGTAATCTTTCATAAGCTTTCGCCTCTTCTATTGGGTTTAAATCATCACGCTGAATATTTTCTACAATTGCAACTTCTAGACTTTCATTATCGTTAAGATCTAAGATAACTATAGGTATTTCGTGCAGTCCTGCCTTTTGAGCTGCTAACCATCTTCTTTCACCGGCAACTATTTGGTATTTACCTTCATTAGATTTGTCTGTCCTAACTGCAATAGGCTGAATTACTCCGTTTTTCCTTATAGAATTAGCTAATTCTTCAAGTTTTTCTTCATTAAAAATTTGTCTTGGTTGATATGGATTTCTAGTTAAATCGCCTATTAATGCCTTAGTGTTAGATGCTATATTTTTTGTTTTAGATTTATTTTCGTTTTTGTCATCGCCAAATAATGCTGATAAACCTCGGCCTAAACCTTTCTTTTTTTTCATAATCAAGCTGCTGACGCCTCTTTGTTAGAACTTAAAAACTCATTAGCTAAATCAAAATATGCTTTGCTGCCAACACAAGTTTTATCATAAATAACACAAGGTAATCCGTGCGAAGGAGCTTCAGATAATCTTACATTTCTTGGAATTACTGTATTATAAACCTTTGACTTAAAATGGTTTCTGGCTTCTATATCAACTTCACCTGATAATTTATTTCTCTTGTCAAACATTGTAAGTAGAATCCCTCTCACAGAAAGTTGCGGATTTAATTTTTCTTTTATTCTATCTATTGTGTTTATTAATTGTGTTATGCCCTCTAAAGCAAAAAATTCAGTTTGAAGTGGAACCACCAGTTCATTAGAACCTACTAGGGCGATCACCGTAAGAAGACTAAGTGAAGGGGGGCAATCTATAAATATATAATCATATTTGTTTAAAATATTTGAATTAGAATCAAAAATATTTTTTAGTGTAAAAGCACGATCCTCATTTGTAGCTGTTTCGACTTCCAAACCTGAAAGGTTTACAGTTGAGCTTATCAAATCTAAATTTTTAATATCCGTATTTATAATAGCTTCATTCAATTTTATATTTCCTATCAAAAGGTTATAAATATTATTATCCTCTTTCGTATTGGACTTTCCTAATCCAGTCGTTGCATTACCTTGAGGATCTAAATCAACAACTAACGTATTATGACCCATAATGGACAGTGAAGCTGCAAGATTTACTACTGTAGTAGTTTTTCCCACCCCTCCCTTTTGATTTATAACTGAAATTATTTTATTTTCCATTTTTTGTAACTATAATTATTTTCGAATCTCTATCTGTAACGCTATCAACTGTTTTATATCTATAATTTTTATCTTTTGGAAGTTTTTTGAGGTCATTTAGAGCATTTTTACCTTTTAAAATGATTAATTTGTGTGGATTCTTTATTTTTTCACGTGAAATATCAAATATTAGATCTAATTTTTTAAATGCTCTACATACAACATAGTCAGACTTGATAACTTCGTAATCATAGACATTTTTTTCGATATCAAATTGAGTAATTTTTTGGATATCTGCTAAAAAATCTCTTTTTACTGGAGATTTTTCGTATAGTTTCACGTGAAAATTGCGATTAGTATTAGCTATAGAAATAATAACCCCTGGAAGGCCTGCACCAGATCCAAAATCAGATAAAATATGGCCTTTATTGAAGTCAATATACTTAATAATTTGAGCTGAATCTAAAATGTGTCTGTTCCAAATCTCTTTCTCTGTACTTTTGCTGATTAAATTGTATTTTTTATTAAAAATTAGCAATAAATCAATGTATTTATGAATTTTTTGAATTTTTTTATTAGAAAAGCCAAGATTTTCCCGCAAATATTTCTTAACAAGAACAATATCCATTAAGCAGATTGCTTAGATCGCATCTTTTTTATGTTAGAAAGTATAATAACTACTGCAGAAGGGGTAATTCCATCTATCCTAAGAGCTTGCCCAAGGGTTCTAGGTCTAATTTTGTTTAATTTGCTCTTAACTTCATTAGACAGACCGCTTAATTCGTCATAATTGAAGTTAGTAGGTATTTCCAAAGCTTCATCTTTATTGAAAGCATTAATATCTCTTTGCTGTCTTGGTAGGTAACCTGCGTAGTGTGCATCGATTTCAACCTGCTTATCAATAGAGGCGTTGTAAGAGGGAATCGAGGGAAAAATCTCTCTCAGTTTAGATAATTTGACATTTCTCTGGCCTATTACCTCCATGCACGACCTTTTAACACCATCCATTGCAATTTTAATAGAATGATCCTTGGCCTTATTAGGAGTGATAAAATTAGACATAAGATGTTTTTTAATTTCTGAAAGTTTTTGATTCTTTTCGTCAAAAAGTTTCTTTCGTTCTTCTGAAATCAAACCTATCTCATTGCCTAAGCTCGTTAATCTTTGATCTGCGTTATCTGCTCTTAAACTTAATCTATACTCGGCTCTCGATGTAAACATTCTATATGGTTCACTGACTCCCTTTGTTATTAGATCATCGATCATTACCCCGATGTAGGAGTTGCTTCTACTAAGTAAAAATTCTTTTTTATTTTTTACTTTTAATGCTGCATTAACGCCTGCAACAAGTCCTTGAGCAGCAGCTTCTTCATATCCAGTAGTTCCATTAATTTGACCAGCTAAAAATAAAGATTTAATTTTTTTTGTTTCGAGAGTTACTTTCAACTCTCTAGGATCTACATAATCATACTCGATCGCATAACCTGCCCTTTTCATTTTAACTTGCTCTAAACCCTTGATTTTACTAAGTATTTTGAGCTGTATCTCTTCTGGTAAGGAAGTTGATATACCATTTGGGTAAATAGTATTGTCCTTTAATCCTTCTGGTTCTAAGAATATTTGATGTTGTTGTTTTTCTTTAAATTTAACAATTTTATCTTCAATAGAAGGGCAATAACGCGGCCCAACACCTTTTATATTTCCAGAATACATAGCGCTTCTAGAAATATTATCACTTATAATTTTATGAACTTCATTGTTTGTATAAGTCATTCCACATTTGATTTGTTTGTTATCTATTTTGTTTGTAAGGAAAGAAAAGTAGTAATGATCATCATCAGCTGGCTGCATTTCCAATTCATCATAATTAATAGTGCTACCATCAAGTCTAGGTGGTGTTCCTGTCTTCAATCTTCCTATCTGCATTTTAAATTTTGCTAATTGTTCGCTTAAACCCGTAGATGGTTTCTCATCATACCTACCTGCTGGTATTTGTGTTTCACCTATATGTATTAATCCATTGAGAAAGGTACCAGTAGTTAATATAAGCTCCCTAGTCCTCACTTCTTTTCCACTTTGACATACAAAACCTATTATTTTATCTCCCTCAAATAAAAATTTGATGACTGGATCTGCAATTACCTCCAAATTTTTATAATTTAGTAAAATATTCTGCATATGCTTTTTGTAGAGAGCTCTATCTGACTGAGTACGTGGTCCCTGTACTGCTGGTCCTCTACTTCTATTTAATAATCTAAATTGAATACCTGATTTATCGGCTACAACACCCATTACACCATCTAAGGCATCTATTTCTCTTACTAGATGGCCTTTTCCAAGCCCACCGATAGCAGGATTGCATGACATCTCTCCAATAGTCTCTATTTTATGTGTAAAAAGCGCAGTATTTACGCCCATTCTAGCGGATGCTGCTGCTGCCTCACATCCAGCATGTCCACCACCTATAACCACTACATCATAGCTCTGTTTACTCATAAGATGAATGTAACGCGGTATATTAGGAATACAAGAGGTATTTTATTTGCCTATACAAAAGTCTTTAAATATAGATCCAAGGATTTCTTCGACATCGACCTTACCAACAATACTTCCAAGATGTCGTGTAGCCATTCTTAAATCTTCGGCGGCTAATTCTAAATCTTTATTTTGATCTTTTTTAAGAAAGTTATCTATTTCTCTTAAGCATTCATTAAGTTTGACTCTATGTCTTTCTCTTGTGATTAAAGCGCTATTATTAGATGTGAATTTTTTACTTAATTTTTCTTTTATCTTTTTAATCAAACTATCAATATTTTTATTTTCTCTAACTGAAGCTAACACCGTATCTGCATCAAATTCATGATTTTGCTTATTCTGTATATCGGATTTATTCAGTAAAACGATTGTGTCTTTATTAATCATTTGCTTAATTTCATTGTTTATGTTTTTTGATGAATTATCTATAACAACAATATTTAAGTCTGCATCTTTTGATTTTCCTAAAGCTAAAGATATACCTTTTTTTTCAACCTCATTTTTAGCTTCTCTTATGCCTGCAGTATCAGCTAAGATTACAGGATAGCCATCTATATTTAAATATGTCTCTATTACATCTCTTGTAGTTCCAGCTTCATCTGAAACAATAGCTACATCTCTCTTTGCTATTAAATTTAAAAGAGAAGATTTACCCGCATTAACTTCACCTGTAATAGAAACTTTAAATCCATCTCTTATTTTTTCTCCAATTTTGTTATCTTCAATAATCTTATAAATGTCTTTGTGAATTTCTTTAATGGAGTTATGTACTTCCTTTAAAACTTTTTCAGGCAAATCATCTTCTGCAAAATCTATTTTTGCTTCAATATAAGACAGAGATTTAATAAGTTTTTCTCTTAATTCATTATAGTAGTTTGAAGCATTTCCTTGAACTAATTTAACAGCTTGTTGTCTTTGCATTTCTGTTTCAGCATAAATTAAATCCCCAATACTCTCTGCTTTTAAAAGGTCAATCTTGTCATTTTGAAATGCTAATTTTGTAAATTCTCCTGGTTCTGCTAATCTACAATTTTCTTGTTCTGACAATGCCTTTAATAAAGAATTGATAATAGCATTGCTTCCATGCACTTGGAATTCGGCTAAATCCTCTCCCGTATAACTACTAGGCCCAGGAAACCACAATAATAAAGCTTCTGGATCTATTACTCTGTCATTTTTCGGATCGTAAAATTTACAATAATTTACCTCGTTAGAATTTATCTCTTTTAATTTAGTTAAGTTTTTACAAACTTTTAAAGTGTCTTTTCCTGAGACTCTAACAATAGCTATCCCTGACGGACCTCTGCCTGATGAAAGAGCATAAATGTTCATTGAATTAAATAGATAAACCTTGATTAGAAATAAACTTACTTAATTTTTTAAAAGTATTATTTTTTGAAACATTTTTTAAAATAGTTTCTTTAAAAGGATCTAGTAGTTTATTTTGTTTAAAGAAATTGTGAGTTAAATCTATTCCAATACCAGTAATAATATTTTCTGCTTTTCTATTACTTGTAAAATCTTCAAGGGCAGAACAACTTTTTAGAGACATACCTAATCCAGTATAATATTTAAGAATCTCTTGTAATTTATTTATATCTCTCAATACAAGATTAAAACCTTGACCAGCTACCGGATGAACTGTGTGTAAGCCTTCTCCTAATATTAGGATATCTTTTTTATAATATGTTCGTTTTAAATTGAGCATCAAAGGATAAGATTGCTGGTTTGATATCTTAATTTTTTTTGTTTTTAATATTTCACAGATTTTAGATTTAATAACATTTTTAAGGTTTTTTTTTAGGAAATCTTTATTTACACTCCATACAAAAGAAAAACTATTTTTTGAAAAAGGGAGTATAGCTAAGGGTCCTTCTTTCAGAAAATATTGAGCAGTATTTAGATTTATTATGCTGTGTTTAACATACCCAGTTAAAGCAACTTCTTTATAATCCTTATCTAAT
>CACITX010000020.1 GCA_902589705.1 uncultured Pelagibacteraceae bacterium | reverse complement strand
CATTTCAAATTTTTTTGTATTTTTTTACTATTAATTGCATATCTAAAATCATGACCTGGTCTATCTTTTACATATTTAATTTTAACATTTTTTCCAATTTTAATTTTTTTATTTTTAAATGCTTGTAAAATTTTCTTAACTATAAAAATATTGCTACAATTAATTCCTGATCCAATATTATATTTTTCACCATTCTTACCTTTAAAAAAAAGTTTAAGTAAAGCTTCGCAATGATCATCAACATAAATCCATTCTCTTGAATTTTTCCCTTTTGAATATATTGGTAAAGTTTTATTATTAATAATATTATAAATTATTTTTGGAATAAGTTTCTCAGGAAATTGCCTTGGACCATAATTATTAGAACAATTTGAAATAACAGCATTGATTTTATAAGTTTTTACATATGAGTTCACTAAATGATCAGATGATGCTTTTGAAGCGGAATATGGTGAGTTAGGGATATAGGGGAAACTTTCATCAGATCTTTTGGGTTTTGCGATATCACCATAAACTTCATCTGTTGACACATGAATTAATTTTATTTTTTTTTTATAAAGCCTTAATGCTTCAAGTAAATTATAAATACCTAAAATATTATTTTTAATAAAATTAAATGAGTTATCTATCGATCTATCAACATGAGTGTCAGCAGCCAAATTAAATATTCCATCTGGTTTAAATTTAAAAAAAAGATTTATGATTTTTTTTTTGTTGTTAATGTCAACTTTTTTAAAGGTATAATTTTTATTTTTTATATCAATAAGATTATATTTCTGTGCACTATATGAAAGATTATCTATATTAAGAACTTTATAGTTTCGTTTTAAAAGTAGCCGAATTAGATTGCTTCCGATAAAACCGTAACCTCCTGTAACAATAAACCTTTTCATTTATAATTATTTATATTATTTACAAATTTTAGTATACATCTATCACAATGAAGGCATTTTTTTGATGCAAATTACAAAAGATAATTTAACTATTATTATAGTAACAATTAAGAGTCATAACGTCGTAGATAAGTGTCTTAAATCTATAGACCCCGAAGTTAAGAAAATTATAGTCGAAAATTCATCAGATATAGAATTTGTAAAGACAATTAAAAAAAAATATAAAAATATAGATTGTTTTTTTACTGGTAAAAATTTAGGGATGGGACCAGGTAACAATTTTGGTATTAAAAAATCTAAAACACAATATGTGATGATTTTAAATCCAGATACGGTTTTACAATCAGACACATTAAATAATATTTTTGATATTTCTAAAGATTTAGATTTTGCGATACTTAGCCCATTGTGTTCAGATAAGGATTATCCAAACTATAAGATTGAAAAAGGAATTGAACATAATAGTTCAAAAGAAGGTTTATTCGAAGTAGATCGAGTTGATGGTTACGCAATGATATTAAATAAATCAAAATTTGAACCAAATTTTTTTGATGAAAAAATATTTATGTATTTAGAAAATGACGATTTGTGTATGAGGATCAAAAAATTAAATGAGAAAATATATGTATACAGTAAATCAATCGTATCTCATCTTGGAGCTAGTGCCGTAGATCAAAAATACTTTCAAGAAGTAGAGTTATCTAGAAATTGGCATTGGAACTGGTCAAAATTTTATTTTAGAAAAAAACATTATGGGTTTATTAATGCCTTATTATTAAATCTCCCAATATTTTTTAAATCCTGTTTCAAATGTTTTTTTTATTTACTAACTAACAATAAATTTAAATATAAATTATATTTTTGTAGAGCCTCAGGCTTTTTTAATTCTCTTGTAGGCAAAAATTCTTGGTATCGTCCAAGATTAGATTGATTTAACTTATTCAACGTTATAATGAAAAATAATGGTTAAAAAAAATAAAATTATTGTAACTGGAGGTGCTGGATTTGTTGGAACAAATCTGATTAAATTATTATTAAAAAAAACTAAATTAAAAATTATAAGTATTGATAATTACTCATCTGGAAAAAAATCCAATCATATTAAAAATAATAGAGTAAAATATATAAAAGGAAAAACAGTTAATATTAATAAATTAATCAAAAATCCAAAAGATATAAAATCAATCTTTCATTTTGGAGAATTCGCTAGAATTTTTCAAAGCTTTTCCAAGATGAATGAATGTATTGACTCAAATTCAGTTGGGTCAAATGCAGTTTTTAATTTCTGTTTAAAAAATAAAATAAAATTGATTTATTCAGCAACTTCAGCATCATTAGGTAATAATGGAAATGATAAAAATTTATCTCCATATGCATTTTCAAAGTCAAAAAATTTAGAGTTGTTAGAAAATTTAAAAAAATGGTTTCATTTTAAATACGAGGTAATTTATTTTTATAATGTTTATGGACCACATCAAATTTGTAAAGGACCAATGTCTACTGTTATTGGAATTTTTGAAGATTGTTACAAAAGAGGTAAACCGCTTCCTGTTGTTAAACCAGGCACACAATCAAGAAGATTCACACATATAGATGATACAGTTAATATTTGCTATCATGCATGGAAAAAAAATCGTTGTAGACATTATAGTATTGCCAATAAAAAATCGTACTCCATTATTGAAGTTGCAAAGCTGTTTAATTCAAAAATTAAATTTTTACCAAAAAGATTGGGTGAAAGATATGCTTCTGCGCTGATAAATAAAAATTTATCAAATAAGATGTACAAGCATTTTGGGAAAATAAATTTAAAAGATTATATCAATAATTTTATTTTCAAAAATAATTAGTGTCCAGGAAATTCAATTAAACTCTCAGTTTTGTATCCTTTATCTTTCAACATATTGTTTCCTGGTAAATCGAAAAGATTAATTACGAATATAAATCCTGCTACTTTACCACCTGAAATTTCAATTATTTTTGCAGCCGCTTCAGCCGTTCCACCAGTAGCGATTAAATCATCAATTATTAAGATTTTTTCTCCTTTTTCAATTGAGTCTTTATGAACCTCAATTGTTGCTGTGCCATACTCTAATTCAAAATCAACAGAATGAACCTCTGCTGGAAGTTTGTTTTTTTTTCTTAAAAGTATGAAAGGTTTTTCTAGTTGGTAAGAAACAGTTGATGCAAAAACAAAACCTCTTGATTCTATTGCAGCTACTTTATCGAATTTAATTTTCTTTGCTAATTCAATAATTTTATCATTAGTATACTTAAAAGCCTTGGCATCTTTTATTAAAGTTGTAATATCTCTAAATAAAATTCCTTTTTTTGGATAGTCTGGTATTGATCTAATATGTTTTTTTAAATCCATAATTTGCTTCAAGTTCTAACAAAAAAGCTTTAATAATTAAATGATGAAAAAAAGAAAGCTCGGGATAATTGGTGGTAGTGGACTTTACAAAATGGAAGGTTTTGAAAAAACTAAATGGAAGAAGATTAATACTCCATGGGGCAAGCCATCAGACGAAATTTTATCAGCCAGTATTGGAAAAGAAGAAATTTGTTTTATACCCAGACATGCTAGAGGTCATAAAATTAACCCGACAAATATAAATTTTAGAGCAAATATTGATGCCATGAAACAACTTGGCGTTACAGATATAATCTCAGTTTCAGCTGTTGGATCATTAAAAGAAACTTTAGAGCCAGGAAAATTCGTTATAGTTGATCAATTTATAGACCGAACTTTTTCAAGAATAAAAACATATTTTGATGAGGAAATCGTTGCACACGTTTCAATGGCAAAACCAACTAGCCCTGGTCTTTCGAAATGCTGTGAGGCAGCTTTAAAGAAGTTAAATGTTAATCATCAAGTTGGAGGAACTTATATTGTTATGGAAGGTCCTCAATTTTCTACTTTAGCTGAGTCAAATTTATATAGATCTTGGGGAGCTGATGTAATTGGTATGACTAATATGCCTGAAGCTAAATTAGCGAGAGAAGCAGAGATAAGATACTGCACAGTTGCTATGGTTACTGATTATGATTGTTGGCATCCTGATCACGATGAGGTGGATGTAAATATGGTAATTCAAACATTAATGAAGAATGCAGCTAATGCACAAAATATGATTAAAGAAATCATAAAAACTTTTAAAGAATATTCTGTGGAAAAAGATCCTGCCAATAATTGTTTAGATGTTGCAATCATAACAGACCCGAAATCAAGAACAAAAAAGACAATAAAGAAATTACAAAATATTGCTGGAAGAGTTCTAAATATAAAAAAATGATCTGAAATGCCAACATATACTGTAAAATATTCAAATTTTAATCTCTCACAAAAACAAAAAAATTTACTAGCAAATGATATTTCAAATACTCATAGTAAATTCACAGGCGCAAATACTTTTTTTGCTCAAGTAATATTTCAAAAAAATAAGAAGAATTCTCATTTCATGGGAGGTAAATTAGTTAAGACAAAAGAAATTTTTTTAAATGGTCAAATAAGAGCTGGGCGTACCTCAAAGGTAAAAAAAAAATTAATTTTAGGGCTTAGAAAAATTTTAATTAAGAATACTAACTTAAAAAAAGACTTTGTTTGGGTGTATTTAGAAGATTTATCACCTGATCAAATGATTGAATATGGAGAATTGTTACCTAAATCAGGGCAAGAAAAAAAATGGTTTGATTCTTTAACTCCAAGTTTAAGAAAAAGATTGAGAAAAATGGAAATAAGCAAATGAAAATAGATGGGAAATCTTACAAAACAATTTGGTTTGAAAATAATTTAGTAAAAATAATAGATCAAACAAAACTTCCCCATCAATTTGTAATTAAAGATTTAAAAACAGTAAAAGACTCAATTAATGCAATTAAAACAATGGAGGTAAGAGGTGCACCGTTAATTGGTGCAACAGCTGCCTATGGTTTGGTTTTATCAATAATTGAAAATAATGATTTATCTTTTTTAAAAAAATCTAGTGAAGAATTAATCGCTTCTAGACCTACTGCAATTAATCTAAAATGGGCTGTTGATAGAATGATGAAAAAATTAAAAGGTATTAATGAGAAAGATATTTTGAAAATAGCTTTAGATGAAGCAAAGGCTATTAAAGATGAGGATGAAGGGTTCTGCAAAAATATTGGTTTGAATGGTCTAAAAATTATTGAGGAAATTTCTAACAAAAAAAAAGATACAGTCAATATATTAACTCACTGCAATGCAGGATGGTTAGCAACAATAGATTGGGGAACTGCTACCTCACCGATTTATCATGCTCATCAAAAAGGAATTAAAGTTCATGTTTGGGTTGATGAAACTAGACCTAGAAATCAAGGAGCTAACTTAACATCTTATGAATTAAATGAGGAGGGAATTTCAAATACTGTAATAACTGATAACGCAGGTGGAATCTTAATGCAAAGAGGACAAGTAGATATATGCATTGTTGGAACTGATAGAACTTTATCCAATGGCGATGTGTGTAATAAAATTGGAACGTATTTAAAAGCGTTATCTGCGAAAGATAATAATGTTCCTTTTTATGTTGCCTTACCCAGCTCAACTATAGATTGGAGTATTAAAGACCATAAACAAATTCCCATAGAAGAAAGAAATTCAGAGGAACTATCTCATGTTGAGGGAATTGATGAAAATAATCAAATTAAAAAAGTAAGAATTTATCCGCAAAAAAGTAAGTCTTTAAACTTAGCCTTTGACGTTACACCTGCTAAATTAGTGACGGGGCTAATCACAGAAAAAGGAATTTGTGAAGCATCAGAAAAGGGTTTGAAAGGTTTATTTAAGTGAGCAAAATTAAAGCTGAAGTAATAAAATATTCCAAAAAATTAAATATCACTAATTTGTCTGCTTTAAGATCAGGAAATATTTCTGTAAGAGCAAAAGAAAAAGGAGTTGACGGATTTTATATCACTCCATCTGGAAGAGAATATGGTTCTCTTAAACCTAATGATATTGTCTTTGTTTCGCTTGAGGGTGTTTACGATATAAAAAAAGGTAAGCCATCATCAGAGTGGAGGTTTCATCAGGATATATATGTGAATAAAAAAAAGGCCAAAGCAATCGTTCATGCACATTCTACTTGCGCAACTGCTGTTTCAACTCATCAAAAAAGCATTCCAGCATTTCACTACATGGTTGCAGTAGCGGGTGGAGAAGACATTAAATGCAGTAAATATGCAACTTTTGGTACTAAAAATCTTTCTAGAAATATTATCAAAGCTCTAAAAAATAGATCAGCATGTTTAATTGCTAATCACGGACAAGTTGCGTTTGGAGAAAATTTAAAAAAAACTTTTGAGCTTGCTCAAGAGATCGAAAATATTTGCCATCAATATATAAATGCCCTAAGAATTGGAATACCTAAGATTCTTTCAAAAAAAGAAATGAAAATAGTCTTAGGAAAATTTAAAAATTATAAGAAGGGATAGTTTTTAATGATTAAAGTTGGTGAGCACATTACCATCGATTTCTTAGGTGTAAAAAAAGATTATTCACCCGAATTCTACGAAAAAGTAATTTATAAAATTGCAAAAGCTGCAAAAGTTGAAATATTAAATGTAGCTTCACATAAGTTTGAGCCTCAAGGTTTCACATTAGTAGCGCTATTATCAGAAAGTCATTTTAGTTTTCATACTTTTCCAGAAAGAGGTGTTATTAGCTTTGATTTCTTTACTTGCGGAAAAGTAAATCCAAAAGTTGCTTTAAAGATTTTAAGAAATGAAATTGATCACAAAAGAGCTGTAACTAATGCTTTTGATAGAAGTAGCGTGGAACTTTATGATGATATTTATAGTACTCCAGGTCAAAAGAAATTTTATGTTGTTAAAGATGTTTTAGAAAAATTTACTTCTAAAGTTGGCCAGTTTGTTGAAATAATGGACTTAGAAGAGTTTGGCCATGCATTATTTATTGATCATGAAATTCAAGTAGCAGAGAAAGATGAAAAAATTTATAGCTCTAATTTCTTTAAGTCTAGTTACGATTTAAGTAAAAAAAACAATAATGTAGCGATTATTGGTGGAGGAGACGGTGGAGTAGCCAGAGCATGCTTAGAAAATAATTCAAATTACATTGATTGGTTTGAACTTGACCCAGAAATCGTAGATGTATGTTACCGTCATTTACCTAAAGTTTGCTCTAAAGTAATGAAGAGCAATAAGGTCAAAACTTTTTGGGGTGATGCCTTTAAAAGCATAAAAGAAATAGAAGATTCTAAATACGATAAAATCTTCGTAGATTTAAATGATGATCAATACTGCATAGATCTTGCTAGAAAAAACATGAAAGGTTTAAAAAGAATTCTTAAAAAAGGTGGTGTGCTTACTGCTCAGGTAGGCAGCCATGATAAAAAACCTAAACAAGTAGATAACTGGTGTAAAGTTCTAAATAAAAGTTTTGGAAATGTAAAATTATCTGGC
>CACITX010000019.1 GCA_902589705.1 uncultured Pelagibacteraceae bacterium | reverse complement strand
GATTTGCTTTTCTGTATTTCCTAAATAATTTAAATCCAGAAATTCTCTCAATATCTAGTTTTGAATTTTGATCGTATTCATCGGCATAATCAAAATTCTCTGCGAATACTTTTACTGGTCCATGATCTAATAAAGCATTTGATAATCCTTCCATAAGATTTTGCATTCCACCAATTTCAGGAGGAAAGTTTCTTGTAGCAACCAAAAACATTAATTAAACCACTTTATGTTACAGCCCATGCTTGGAATTTGTTGATCAGGACCTTTATTAGTTTTAGCAACCATTTTCATGGCAATTTTTAAATCACTTTCTCCATTATTAATTGGTTTCAAATCTTTTAACTCTCTAAATCTTCCCCTGTATTGAAGTTCAAGATCTTTGTTGTATCCAAAAAAATCAGGAGTACAAACAGCGCCATATTTCTTTGCAACCTCTTGAGTTTCGTCATAAAGATAATTTATTTCACCGAAATTATTCATCTCTGCAAATTTAATCATATTATCAAATGAGTCCTCTGGATAATTTTTTGTATCATTCGACATGATGGCTACAGAGTTAATTCCATCTTTTTTCAACTCATTACAATCTTTAGCCAAATCTTTAATGATAGCTTTAACATAAGGACAGTGATTACAGATAAACATGATTAAGGTACCTTTATCTCCCCTAATATCATTTAAAGAAACTAATTTATTTTTGATTGATTTAAGTTTGAATTCTTCAGCTTTTTTTCCAAAGTCACAAACTGGGGTTTTAGTTAGAGCCATAATGTATTATAATTTAATTAATAATACATTACAGCAATATTATGATTTACGATTTTGAGGGACATACACCTAAAATAGATCCAGGCAGTTGGGTTGCATCTAATGCTGTAATTATTGGCAGAGTAGAACTTAAAAAAAATTCAAACATTTGGTTTAACACAACTCTAAGAGGCGATCTTGAACCAATTATAATTGGGGAAAATTCAAATGTTCAAGATGGAAGCGTTATTCATACTGATCCAGGTTGCCCAACAATAGTTGGTAAAGGCGTAACAATAGGGCACATGGTTATGCTTCATGGCTGTGAAATTGCTGATGACTGTTTAATAGGAATAGGTTCAACAATATTAAATAAAACTAAAATTGGAAAAAACTGCATCATCGGTGCAAATGCTTTAGTTACAGAAAACAAAGTTATACCTGAAAGATCTTTAGTTCTTGGTAGTCCTGGTAAAGTTGTTAGACAAGTAACCGATGAAGAAATAGAGCACATCAAAGAAAATGCTAGAGATTATGTTGAAAATTTTAAAAAGTATAAGAAATAGTTTCTTATTATCAGTTTTAATAATTTTTAATGTTTCCGCAAAAGACATTAGACTTCCAAAAGACGTAGGTTCAGGAAACACTTATACAAAAAGTTTACAAAAAGGTTTTAAAAAATATGGATACGAGATTGTAAATAAAAAAGATGGTCATCCTGTTAGAGCTGGAGAAAAATCAATTAGATTTGAGTTACGAAACGGAGATTGTGGTGAAGATCCAGGTAAGTGGAGTGACTGTGAAAGCTTAAGGCAAAGACATGAACTTAGCGGGAAAAGATTTAGAGGTAAATCTTGGTATGCTTATTCAATTTATTTACCGAATGATTTTAAAAGTGTCGATCCCGTAAAATCTGCGATGGCTCAATTCCACCAAAAAGGAAGCTGGCCAACTTTAATGTTTCAATTAAATGATGATGGGTATTTTGCCGATAGGCAGTGGCAGAATCAAACAGATGAATTTAGAAAATTGTTAGAAGTAAATGATATGAAAGGAAAGTGGAATGATATTTTAATAAATATAAATTCTACTTCTAAAAAAACAGGTTTTTATAAAATATGGGTTAATAATGAACTTAAATATGAATTTTCTGGTCCAACTACAAAAGGAAAAGAAAGTTATTTTAAGTTTGGTATTTATCAAACTTGGGTAAATCGTTGGGATGAAAAGAAAAAAGGATCTTATCCAACTCAAGTTGTCTATTATGATGAAATACGAGCTGGCAAAACTAAAGAGTCTGTTACAAAATTTTTGAAAAAATAATTTACTTTAATCCCATAACCAAGCAGCACCACGAACACCACTTGAGTCACCATGTTTATTCTTTAGAATTTTTGTTCTTACTTTATCTGTGAAAGCATATTTAGGAATTATTCTTGGTAGGTTTTTATATAATCTCTCTGTATTAGACATTCCTCCACCTAAAACAATTGCTTCAGGGTCAAAAATTCCAATCATTACAGCTATTAATCTTGCAAATCTATCTTCATACAGTTCAAATTCTTTATTAGCTTTTGGATCTCCTTTTTTATCAAGAGCAACAATTTCAGGAGCTTTGTAATTAGTATTGTGTTTAAGATTGAAATTCTTTGCAAACCCAGGGCCAGAAATAAACTGTTCCGCACACAAAGGTCTTCCACAGGTTGGTAATTTACATTCAATCTTTGTATTTATTTCTTCTTCAGTTGGATAGGGTAGAGGTTGGTGTCCCCAATCACCTGCTACCTGATTAGCTCCCTCAATAATATTTCTCTTAAAAGATAAACCACTCCCAAAGCCTGTTCCAATAATTATGCCAAATACAGTTTTATAATCTTTACCCGCACCGTCTATTGCTTCTGAAAGTGTAAAACAATTTGCATCGTTCATTATTTTAACTTCAGAATTTAAAGCTTTTTCTAAATCTTTTTTAAAAGGTTTGTTGTTTAACCAATTAGAGTTAGCATTTTGTACTAAGCCTGTTTCATTAGATGAAAAGCCAGGTAGTGCAATTCCTACTGTTGCAGTTTTGTTTGATAAATTTTTAAAAGCTTCTACAAATTTTTTTACTGTTGAAATTCCAGAGTCATAATTTCTATCATACGCAGTTCTTTCTCTTTTAATTTCGTCACCTTTTTCGTTCATTAATATGGCTTCTATTTTGGTACCGCCATAATCAATTCCAATTTTAAATTTATCTTTCATTTAAGGTACCAACCAATTCTTTTTATTATTTTCTAAATCAAATAAAGCTCTTCTATGACCTTTAGCAGCTAGATAAAGCCACTCAATACTCTTTATATTGCATCTAATCACACAAAAATTTTTATAACCAGCTTCACTTTCTTCCCTAGTAAAATCAAAATTATCAAACTTATTGTCTAATCCTGATGTTGGTTTATCTGACTCAGTTCCCGGTCCATTAGTAACTAGATAACATTTTCTACTAATATGACCTGTTTTTTCCCATGACTCTTTTGTAACTTCATTGTCATGATTAACAGTACATTGAGCTTTAATTCTAAGCTGAATTTTTTCTTCTTTGCCGTAAAATAAAATTGAGCAACTAGGATTTTTTTTGATCTTCTCTATCTTAGATGATCTGATATCACTATGGTATTGAATAAAATTATTTTGCTGATCAGCTTTTCTTAATACTACAACTCTACCATCTAAATCTTTATCGTCTCCGCATATAAAAACTGGAGTTCTAAATTCTGATGATCTATTTTTGACTGCATCTGTTAGAAGGGACCAAATTTTTTTTTCAATTTCTGAGAAATCTTCGTAGTAACTTACAGTTTCTTGCGACACGATTTATTTTCTAAACCTTTTGATCAAGCTAGAAGTGTCCCATCTTTGGCCACCCATCTTCTGAACCTCACCATAGTATTCATCAATTATCTTTGTGATGGGAAGAGGAGAATTATTTTTCTTTGCTTCATCCATTGCAATTTTAAGATCTTTTCTCATCCAATCTACTGCAAAACCATAATCAAACTTGTCTTCGATCATTGTTTTATGCCTATTTTCCATTTGCCATGACTGAGCAGCTCCTTTTGAAATAACTTCAATAACATCGTGCATATTTAATCCTGCATTCATTCCAAAATTAATTGCCTCTGATAATCCTTGAACTAATCCTGCAATGCAAATTTGATTAACCATCTTAGTTAGTTGACCACTGCCAGAAGGCCCAAGTAATTTTATTTTTTTACTATAACAATCAATTACTGGTTCTGCTTTTTTAAATGGGGTTTCATCACCACCAACCATAACTGTTAAAATTCCACCTTCAGCGCCAGCTTGTCCTCCTGATATAGGGGCATCTAAAAAATCAAATCCTTTTGCTTTAGCTTCTCTATAAAGCTCTCTTGCGATATTTGCAGATGCAGTTGTGTTATCAATATAGATCGAACCTTTTTTTGCAGTTTTAAATAAACCTTTATCTCCTAAAGTAACCTCTCTTAGATCATTGTCATTGCCAACACATGTAAAAATAAAATCACAATCTTTTGCTGCTTCCATTGGGGTATCAGCTACTTTTCCTTTGTATTCTTTTGCCCACTTTTCAGCTTTGGTTTTTGTACGATTATAAACAGTTACATCATGACTTGCTTTTGATATATATCCTGCCATGGGATAACCCATAACACCTAAACCGATGAAAGAAACTTTACTCATATATGTTTAACCTTTCTATTAATACTAGAGTTATTAGTTTTGGATTTATATTTACATTTTTTTCTAGTGTTGGACAAAGCTTTTTTTTAGGACTTTTTAATGCCCCAATAAGAAATGAATTAAGTATTACACACGGTCAATTTGGAAATATCTATGCAGCAGCTACTATTGTTTCTAGTCTACTTTTAATTTGGGTTGGAAAAAAAATCGATGATTATAGAATTTTAACTTATTCTTTTTTTGTAATTATCTTACTTTTTTTATCAGCATTATTTTTTTCATTCATTAATAGTATTTATTTTTTAGCTTTAGGAATATTTTTAATGAGATTTTCAGGTCAAGGTTTGATGAGTCACACATCAACAACTACAATTTCAAGATTTTTTGAAAAGACACGAGGAAAAGCATTAAGTACTGCTTGGTTTGGTTTATCTACAGCAGAATTTATTTTACCAGTATTTGTAACATACCTATTAGTTGTTCATTCATGGAGGTCGGTTTGGCAAGGTATCGCAGTATTAGTAATATTACTTTTACCTATTGTAATTTTAAATACCATTAAATCTATTCAACTAGATTCTAGAGAAGAAAATAAAAACAAAGATAATGAAAAAATTGTAATAAAAAGTTGGAGAAGAAGAGATGTTATTAAAGATTACAAATTTTATATTGTTTCACTAAATATGTTAGCTATGCCTTGGATTGCTACAGGGGTTTTTGTTTATCAATCATTTATTTCGGACTCTAAAATGTGGGCAACTTATACTATACCAAAAGCTTTCATGGTTTACTCCATAACATCTATTATAACTCTTTTTATTTCAGGCTTTTTAGTAGATAAATTTACAGGTAGAAAATTAATCTTGTTTATGAACATCCCACTTTTGTTTGCGATGTTTACTTTATTTCAATTTAATCATGAAATATTTGCTTACGTTTTTTTAGGATTAATCGGTGTGTCCAATGGTTTAGCTAATATTTTGGGCTCTTCTACTTGGGCTGAAATTTACGGTGTAAAATATATCGGCAGTATAAAAGCTTTAACAACAGCTTTTATGGTTTTTTCTACGGCATTTGGAACGGCAGTTTTTGGTCTATTAATTGATAATGGTTTTACAATTGAGAACATAGCTTTCACTGGAGCAATTTATATTCTTGTATCGTTATTCTTATTGATATTTATTAGAAAAAAAGTAGAGCCTATTAGGGTTTAAAATAAACTTGATTTATTGAGTTTTATTGACTAAATAGCATTCATCATGGCTAGAATTACAGTAGAAGATTGCTTAGAAAAAGTTGATAACCAATACGATTTAGTCCTATTGGCAAAAGAAAGAACAGTTCAACTTAATGCTGGATCTCCAATGCTAGTTGAAGAAGACAATGACAAAAGAACAATTATTTCTTTAAGAGAAATTGGAGATGGAAAAATTGATATTAAAGAAATCGAAGCTAGCGCAATTAAAAGATTAAGAAAAGAGCCAGACGAGCTAGAAGAACAAGAAGAAACAGAGGAAGAAACAAATGACGATTTCGAAAATCTTTACAAAGGTCAAGTTTCAAAAAGTGGTGTTGCAATCCTTCCTTCAAAAAGAACTAGAAGAATTCCGGAAGTTAAAAAACCAAGTTTAGCGGATGAGGCTCTTTCAGAGCTAAAAGCAGAACAGCCTGAAATTAAAGAAGAAAATCTTGATACAGAAGAGGCTCCGCTTGAATTAAGCGAAGAAGCTCCAGCCGAAGAAAACAAACCAGAGTAAATCATGAAAAAAACTGTTTCAGTTGCACCAATGATGGACTGCACTGATAAGCATGAGATATATTTTTTAAGTCTTATAAGTAAGAATATTCATCTTTATTCAGAAATGATTGTTGCTAATGCAATCATTCGAGGAGATAGAGATAAATTATTATCATTTAAAAAAATTTCCAATCCAGTAACTTTACAAGTTGGCGGCTCTAATCCAGAGGAACTAGCAGAGGCGTGCAAAATTTCAGAAGACTTTGGATATAAAGAAATTAATTTAAATTTAGGTTGTCCAAGTAAAAAAGTACAAAAAAATAAATTTGGCGCTTGTTTAATGCAAGAACCAGATTTAGTTGCAAAATGTATAGAAGCTATGTCTAAATCAACAAAGCTTCCAATAACAATTAAAACAAGAATTGGTTACAATGAAGTAGAAAACTTTGAGTTTTTAAAATCTTTTATTCAAACAACAAAAGACGCAGGTTCACAAAAATTTATTATTCATGCAAGGAAAGCTTTACTTAAAAAATTAAGCCCTAAAGAAAATTTAAATATACCACCTCTAAAATATGAATTTGTTTACAAATTAAAAGAGCATTTTAAAAATGATGAAATTATAATTAATGGAGGCATAAAAACAACTGAAGAAATAAAAAATCATTTATTAAAAGTTGATGGTGCAATGATCGGAAGAGCAATTTATCATTCACCATACTTTTTAGCCGATATAGAAAGAGATATTTTTAATAATGATAATGTTCCAACAAGAAGTGAAGTAATGGAAAAGTTAATTCCATATATACAAGAAGAAACTTCCAAGGGTACTCAGCTTAATCATATAATGAGACATACTGTTGGATTATTCCACGGACAAAATGGTTCTAAAACTTGGAAACAATATCTTTCTAAAAACATGTGTATCAGAGATGCAGACTTGCAAAAAGTTAATCATATTATGGATCAGGTTAAAAAGACAAATCCTGTATCATTAGAAAGATAATTTTGGATTTTCTTTCAAACTCAGATATTTTTCATTTAATCTTTATAATGGTTGCCACAGCTATACCAGCTGGTTTTGCTGCAGGGTTATTTGGTATTGGAGGTGGCTTAATTACTGTTCCAATTTTATTTTATATTTTTAGTACTTCAGGCATAGATCCAAATTTTTTAATGCATTTAGCGGTAGGAACTTCATTTGGAATTATTATCCCAACTTCCATTGTATCTGTAATGACTCACCATCAACACAAAGCAGTAGATTTTAGTGTAGTTAAAGGTTACGGAGTATTTGTAGCAACAGGAGTTATTTTAGGAACAATTTTAGCAGCAGGATTAAAAACAAAACCTTTAATTTTATTTTTTACAATCGTCGTGTACATACTAGCTTTCTATTTGCTTTTTCTTAAAGAAAAGGAAGAAAATTTAGATGTGAAAATGAGTTTACCAGCTAGAATTATTGCTGGCTTGGTAAGCGGGTTTATATCTGCACCAATGGGCATTGGAGGTGCAGTTATGAATGTTCCAATATTAAAGTTTTTTGGTTATCCAATAAATAAAGCAATAGGAAGTGCGGCTGCTATAGGCTTTATTATTGCATCATTTGGGGCTGTAGGATTTTTGATATCAGGATCTTATCTTAATGCTCAACTACCTTTAAGCATTGGGTTTTTAAACATTCCAGCTTTTCTAATATTTTTTCCAATAACAGCTTTTATGGCTAGATTAGGGGCTAAAGCTAGTCACCGAATTAATAAAAAGAAAATGACAAAATACTTTGGATTATTTTTAGTTGTTATAGGGACTAGATTTCTTTACGAATACTTTTCACTTTAAATCTTTTGATCGTATTCTCCAACTTTACCAGTCTTTTGTAATAAATTATCAATAAATTCAAAAATTTTCTTTTTACGTTCATCGGATGTTGGGCTTTCTGTTACAACTACCAAGGAAGGTTTATTTGATGAAGCTCTGATTAAACCCCAAGAACCGTCTTCTAAAGAAAATCTTACACCATTAACTGTTAAAACCTCAGAAATTATTTGCCCATCTATTTTAGTATCGTCTTTTTGAAGTCTTTGAACTTCTTTAACCATATCATCCACTACTTTATATTTTTCTTCGTCTTTACAAAAAGGAGCCATCGTAGGGGTTTGAAAAGTATTAGGTAATTCTTTCATTAATTCACTCATTTTTTTATTTTGATCGTTTAATAAGTGGCAAACTTGTATTGCAGAATTAATTCCATCGTCATAACCATATCCTAAAGGCTGATTAAAAAAGAAATGTCCGCTTTTTTCAAATCCAGCTAAGGCTTTTTCAATATTTACTTTCCTTTTGATGTGTGAATGGCCTGTCTTCCAATAAATAGTCTTACATTGATTATCGTTAAGAACTTTGTCTTTTGAATAAAGTCCAGTTGATTTTACATCAACGACAAATTTAGAATTTTTATGTTTGGGTGCCAAGTTTCTTGCAATCAATAAACCTATTTTATCAGAGAAGATTTCATTCCCTTTTTCATCAATTACTCCACATCTGTCTCCATCTCCATCAAAACCAAACCCGATATCTGCATTATTATCTTTCACAGCTTTTGCAATAGCATGAAGCATTTCTAAATCTTCAGGATTTGGATTATATTTTGGAAACGACCAATCAAGTTCACAATCTAATTCAATAACTTCACAACCAATACCTCTTAAGATCTCAGGTGCAAATACTCCTGCAGTACCATTTCCACATGCTACAACTGCTTTGATTTTTTTATTAACTTTATTTTTACTAACTAAATCTTCGATATATATTTTTTTAAAGTTATCTATTTTTTTAAGATTTCCTTCACCTGTTGTGAATTTTTTATTTAATGTAATCTCTTTTAGTTCTGACATCTCTTCAGGCGCATGAGTTAATCCTTTTT
>CACITX010000018.1 GCA_902589705.1 uncultured Pelagibacteraceae bacterium | reverse complement strand
TTGTGCTAAAAGAGGTGCAACTCCTGAAGCTCAGAAAAAATTTATGAAGACTTGGAGCGATTATAACGATTTTATTTTAAAGGAAGCAACTGACGATTTGTCAGAAAGCCAACCAACAGCTGGTAACATCGCTGGTGGATTAACTACAATTGAGGAAAAAGCTTTTGGAAATTTTCAAAAAATTGGTTCTAGAAAATTTATAGATGTTTTAGAACCAGCTGAAGAACCAAAAAAAGGAAAAGGTCTTTATTTCATGGATACTTCTTCTGCAGCTGCAGAGTGCGTAACTTTACAAGCAGCAGGTGGTTTTAATATTCATCTTTTTCCAACTGGGCAAGGAAATATAATTGGAAATCCGATTGAACCTGTTGTTAAACTTACTGCAAACCCTTTAACAGCAAAATTAATGAGTGAACACGTTGACTGTGATGTTTCAAAAATTTTATCTAGAGAAATGAATCTTGATCAGGCAGGTGATAAATTAATTGAAACTACTCTTAAAGTTGCAAATGGAAGATTAACATGCGCTGAAGCTTTAGGTCATAGAGAGTTTGTTATGACTAAATTATATAGAAGTGCTTAATGTCTTCTGCCCAAGAAGATTGTATTTTCTGCAAAAAAATTAATTGTAAGGTTTTAGAAGAAACAAAATATTTCTTCATTATTAGAGATACTGCTTACCCTGTAACAGAACATCACACTTTAATTATTTCAAATAGACATATCTCAAATTTTTTTGAATTAGATGATGACGAAAATAAAGAGTTGGCCCAAATATTAAAAAAACAAAAAAAAGAACTTCAAAATTTAGACAAAACAATCACTGGATTTAATGTTGGAGTAAATATTGGTAAAGATGCTGGGCAATCAATCATGCATTGCCATATTCATTTAATACCAAGAAGAAAAGGAGATGTTGAAGATCCTCGAGGTGGTGTTAGAGGAGTCATTCCTGAAAAACAAAAATACAAAAGAAAATAAATTACTTTACAGGGAATTTTACTTCTTCATTAGCTTGCGGTTTTTTTCGTAAATCACTTATTATTTTTCTGATTACTGAAACAGCAACACCAAGCACAATAGCTAAAATTATAGCAAATGCACCGTATAGGAATGGAAAATCACTTGATAATTTTAAAGTAAACTCTGCAAATGTACTCAAATCATTTTTTGACACTTGATTTTCATTAATTAGTTTGGACTCTTCTCTGAAAAAGTTATCGTAAGCGATTGCAATTGATACAGCACATAATAAAAGTGCGAATAATGATTTAAGATCAGTTGCTTTAATATATTGACCAAGCTTTTGTCCTAATTGAACTCCTACTATTGAACCTAAAATTAGAGGAACAACTAAATAAAGATCAATGGATCCGTAATTAAAAGAGTGAAGAACAGTTACAATTGCACTAATAAAAATAGTTACAAAGAGTGATGTGCCAGGAATAAATTTTACCGGCATGCCTACTATATAAATCATTGCCGGTACCATTAAAAAAGCTCCTCCAATTCCCATCATTGATGCAATAAAACCTACAATGAGTCCCAAAAGAATTGGCGTAAAAGCACTTTCGTATAATCTTGATTTGGGAAACCTCATTCTTAAAGGTAAACCTTGGAACCAATTATGATCATGTAGTTTTCTTTTAATTATAGTTTTTTTACTTAGCCTGTTAGACTCTCTTAAGCTATCAATAAGCATTAAAGTTCCAACAATAGCGAGCAAATACATGTACAATAATGAAATAATTAAACTTATCTTACCTATCCCTTCAAAATAAGAAAAAGTTATTATCCCTAAAATAGTCCCAACTGTTCCACCTGCAACAATCATCAGCCCCATCTTGTAATCTAAAGTGTTTTTAAACCAATGAGTTAATGAGCCAGAAACTGAGGTTGCTAAAATATTATTAACTTCATTAGGAACTGCATAAATTGGAGGGATGCCCATAAAGATTAGGAACGGTGTCATTAAAAAACCACCGCCAACACCAAACAAGCCTGATAAAACTCCAACTGATAAACTAAGGAAAAGTAATAAAACGATATCGATGTTAACTTGAACTACTGGAAGATAAATTTCCAACATACTTCTAAGTATGCCTCTAAGTTTGAGATGTCAATATTAATATATTGTGGCTCCAAAGACTTTTATTTGATCGCCTTCTATACCCAAGACCAATCTTCCTAAAAATTCACCAGCAACTGTATTACTTTCTTGTTTATATAAAACAGTTATGAAGCCATCTCTTCTGATACAGCCAAGAAATCCTGGATTATCTTTTAAACTTGTAAGTAATTTATTGTTTGCCCATTGTTTACCCAGCTCTACTTCATTTGCACCGTAAAGCATTTGAGATGAAAAATCTTTAGTAAAACTTCCATAATCTTTATTATTGGATGATCTGATTAAATTTTCCCAAATAGGATTTGCTATTTTGACGATTTCCTCGTCAGTTTTTTCTAATAAATTCATTAATGATTAAGAAGCTTTCTTTTCTTTTTCGTCGCCAACAATGTGGTACACAGGCATTTTTTCTAAACTAAACTTACCTGTCTTTGGATCTCTTCTTGAAACTGTTAAACAATGCCAATTTTCATCATCTAATTTTAGTTTATCACCTCTGTAATAATAGCCCGGCCAACGTGTTTCTTCTCTAAATAAAGTATGTTCAGTTACACATTGTGATGTTAGCGTTCTATGTTTTAACTCCCATGCTCTCATTAATTGGTGATAATCTTCAGCACCAACGTGCTCAAGGTCTTCTTGTAACCAATCTAATAGTTCTAAACCTTTTTTAAGTAAATTATCATTTGTCATATAATTAGCAGTTATACCGCCAACATATTCGTCCATAATTTTTTGTAATCTTTGTAAGCCTTGAATTGGCGAGATATAGCTTGGAGATACAGTGCCTCCAGTTATTTCATTTCTATTAACTGTGTAATTATCAAGAGGTTTGTAAATAATTTCTCTAAAATCGTCACATTGTTTGTCAGAAACTTTTAAATCTGCAGCTTTTTGATCTTCAATATATTTAACTGCTGCTTTAGCTGCTAATCTGCCTTCTGTGAAAGAACCTGAAGAAAATTTATGCGCACTTCCTCCAACAGTATCTCCTGCTCCAAATAAACCATCAACTGTTGTCATTCTGTTATAACCCCAGAAATATTCTTTTGGAGCAATATCCTCTGGACCGCTTACCCATGCACCAGAACACGTTGCATGTGAACCCATTACGTAAGGTTCTGAAGTTGTTAATTCAGGGTTAGTATATTTTGGATCAATATTTTGAGAAGCCCAAACTACAGCTTGACCTACCGTCATTCCTAAAAAGTTTTCCCATCCAACTGTTTCTAAATGAGGGTCTTGAAAAGCTTCTTTTGTCACCATGTGGATTGGTCCACCACCTGCCATCACTTCTTGAATAAATGCGTGATTTCTTAAACATGTAGGAACTGGATGATGGTCAATGTATTCACCAACCAATTTTTTAGTTTGGTCGTACCATTTCTTTTCATAATTTTCACCGTTTGCATTTTGAGTATAAGTTTTTAAATGTAAGAAGTATGCTCCAACAGGACCATATCCATCTTTAAATCTGCATAACACAATTCTATTTTCCATTTGTGTCATCTTAGCTCCAGCTGCAATAGGTAAAGCATATGCAGAGCCATTACTCCATGGAGCGTACCAAGTTCTACCCATTCCTTCACCAACAGCTCTAGGTTTGAAAATATGAGAAGCTCCACCGGCTGCAACTATAACTGTTTTCGCTCTAAAAACATGGTAGTCACCAGTTCTCATATTAAATCCAACTGCACCACCAACTCTGTTTTCTTTATTCTCATCCATTAACAAATGAGTAATCATTATTCTGTTATAAATTTTATCTGCAGATTTTTTTGCCGCTTCAGCAACAATAGGTTTATAGCTCTCTCCATGTATCATGATTTGCCATTTACCCTCTCTTTGGTATCTTCCTGTTTTTTTATCTTTCATCATTGGAAGACCCCATTCGTCAAACATATGTACTGTAGAGTCTACGTGTCTTGCCATGTCATAACCTAAATCTTCTCGAACAAGACCCATTAGATCATTTCTTGCATACCTTACATGATCTTCAGGTTGATTTTCATTCCACCTCATTCCCATGTAACAGTTAATTGCGTAAAGACCTTGAGCTACAGCTCCGCTTCTATCTATGTTTGCTTTTTCAACACAAATAATTTTAAGATCTCTTCCCCAGTGTCTAGCTTCAAAAGTTGCACCTGTGCCGGCCATTCCTCCACCAACAACTAAAATATCACAATTCTCGTGAACTGTTTTATTTTTCGGCATTAGTAGTAAACACCTTTTTTAAATGAATCTTTGCTTATTGTAGGTAAGTCTTTTTTTGTATCTAAACCTTCGGGCTCAGAGTATAAAACTTGAGAATTCATCTCTCCTTGTCTAGGTTTATCACCTTCAGCTAATTTTGGAATAAATTTACCCCAAGGCTTTGTAGTAATTGGAGAAACAAAGTTTTTTTCTGTTCCATTTCTAAATTTGATTTTCCATGAGATGGTTCCTTTTTCCTCTTCTCTTCTCACTCTCACACTGTGACCCATTGGGGCAAAGTCTGCATAACCCCTTACATCGATCGCATGATTAGGGCATGCTTTAACGCACGAATAACATTCCCAGCAAAAATTTGGTTCAATATTTTTGGCTCTTCTAATAGTCTCATCAATATGCATGATATCTGATGGACATATGTCAACGCAGTGACCGCAGCCATCGCATCTTGTCATGTAAACGAATGTTGACATTAATAAATCTCCCTTAGGAGGATTTGTATATTAGGATTTATATTAATACCAGTTTTTAATTTCATGTATCTTAATAATGCTTCGGTTGTTCTCTTTTAATACCAAGACCAAATTGTTCTGGTGCATCAGCTGGTGGTGGCAAATTGTCCCTTGAACCATCTGCTTCTGCTAAATTTTTTTGTATTGCTGCTCCAGGTTTATAAAACATATGGGCGAATTTAGACCAATATACTCCTCCAAATAAAACAAGATTGGCAAGAATGAATAAAACAAGAAATAAATAGCTAAGACCAGTCATTCCAGAAAATTGTGTATATGACCATGCTAATCCAAAAGTTGCACAAGCTAATAATGCTAAAACAAATAAATCTGCTGTAATAATTCGGTACCAAGGATGTGCTTCAGCAGATACATCAACTCTTAAAAAAAACCAAAACCAATAGCCACCAATACAAGTCATGATAGCTCCAACATGCCAAATAATTGGAACTAAAGATGGTGCCTGGACACCATTAGAATATTTAAATATTAATACTGCAGAACCTATCCAAAATAAAATTGTTCCATACATGCCTAGCACATGAGCTAGTCTTCGTTTGCCCATGCCTAATTCTGAAGTTGTAGCTATATCGTGGGCGACTGTTTTTAAAATAACTGCTGTTTTTTTCCCTGCGCTTAATTCTTCTTTAGCCGATTTTTTAGCCTTTTGTGCATTTCTAAAAAAATAAACTACATTTTTTTTATGCAACATATCTAAACCAACTCCAACCACTATTAATAATACCATTGCAATCACAAAGTATTGCATTACGTAAGCTGGGATCACAGTAGCTAATTCGGCAAAAGGATTATTATAAAACATCATATTTTGTATTATTTTGATTAATTAAGGTCAAGGTAGAAAGGGTCCAGATCTATTTTAGTTTCCCTTCTTTTCTCATCTGCTCACGTATTTTTGTAGCTGAAATTTGTTGAGTTTTTTCGTCTAAAACAATTTCTTCAATTTTATAACCTACTCCTCGACCGTAACAAATATTAGTAATGTTAGGAACTAAGGTAATTTTTATTCTATTTTCATAATCCTTTAGTGCAATTAATATATTTTTTTTTACTGACTCAAAATCAAAAGGATTATCGTCGACTCCTTGTACATCTCTAACCATAATGTTTACTTGACCAGTTTTTTTTAAAATTTCCTCGAAAAGTTTTTGATGTCCAGCATGCCAAGGTTGCCAACGACCTAACATTTGTGCTGTTGGTTTTTTATTATCCCAAACATAGTTTTTATCTTTAAAGTCATTCATAATTTTTGTTTTTTAAATGAAAAAAAAATACAAATCAATTTATTTAGTTTCACTTATACAATTGATCCCAATGCAATACTTTGAAAATCTTGTCTCTTTTAAATTTATTATTTTTTCAATAGTATTTTTATCAATTTCCTCGCTTTGAATTTTTACTTCTAAGATTATTTGGTTAATTTTTTTAGAGTTATGGAACTCTTTTGACGGGCTAAAAAACTCTATATTTCTGTCTATAGTAATTCTACCTAAATTTTTATACTCATAATAACTCCTTAAGTATTTAATCCTTATTTTTTCTTCTACAATATTATTAATTCCTATTTTTTTTAAGTTATTGTGAAGTTCAAAATTATCGTATGTGAAATTCTTGAAAATTACTTTTTCTCTGTGGTAGTTGTTTGTCGTTTTAATTTCTAAATTATTAAGATCGCTTCCATTGTAACCTCTCAATCTGATTTTAAATCTAGGTGTAACTCCTTCTTCACTTAAATTAAAAAATTGTAAATTTTTAGTATCATAATAAATGCTCTCAACAATTCTATCGGGGAAAATTTTTGTTAATTTATTTTTAGTTATAAAATTTTTTTGTTCTTTAAAGTTAATTAAAAACTTTATTTCGTGTCTTTTCTGGTTTTCTTTTTTAACTTTCATAAAGTTAGTTTTTTTTGATAATATTTATTTCTGATAAGGTATCGATATCATTTAGTTTTTGATACTCTAAACAATTAAGATTATTTATATTTATTATTGAACCCTTAAACTCTTTCTTTTTATTATAAGCTGCTAGGCAAACATTTGTATTTTTTATATTTACATTCTTGATATTTGTCATTGCATCATCTTTAGACGCTACTCCAATATTGCTAAACATAATTTTTCCGTTATCCAATTTTAATTTTGATTTTTCACCAATAGAAAAACCTTTATCTCCACAATTGCTTAAGTTTGCATTTATAATTTCGTAGTTTCCAAAAGAAAAGTCTGCACAATCATTTTTTGCATTTTCTACTATCAAATTATTAATTTTAATTTTTGAAAAATCTAAATCTAAAGCGTCATAAAAGGAATTTTGAATATCAATCTTATTAAAATTACCAATAGAATTTTTAATATTTACTGAGTCTTCACAAATCATATTTGAGCTTTTAAGTTTTATATCTTTAAAGTTAGAATCAAAAAAATTGACACAGCCAGTTAGCAAATTTTTATCATATCTGATCTCGCTACTTTTTTCTTTATTATTAGAAAAATCTCCTTGTAAATCAAATTCAACATTTTCAAAATTGCCTTGAATGAACACTTTAGCTTTATTATTCTTTAAAATAAATTTTAGATTTTCATCTTTTTTATTCTGTCTTATTAGATAAAAGGTCCCTTTTTTATCAATCACAAATTCGTTAGACTTATTATTTAAAAAAATAATTGGTGTTTCATTATTAAAAGTACCAAGATTTATCGGAAAAGATTTAAAATTATTTTTTACTTTATATCTTCCGCTTTCTGAAATTAATTTACTATAGGCTAAACTATCAATTTCTTCACATGTGGAGATCTTATTATTTATTACATCTAAATAACATTTATAATATTTATCATTAAATAAAAAAGTATAATTTATAGTTTTTAAATTTGTTTCTTCTGTATTATCTTCTTTCTTTAGAGAGTTGTTTTCAAAGTAATTTAGTATCTCATTTTTTATCTTTATATATTTCGAGTTTTTTTCATTATCTGGTGTTAGGCTAGGGAAAAAGTTTTTTAATTGACCATCAATATCTTTTCTTAAAATCATAATATCGCCTAAGACACATTCTTGCATCTTTGATAATTTTTTTCCGGCTAAAATACTAAAATCTTTTTTAAAGTTTGATAAAATTTTAGGGTCTATTTTGTTTTGACAATTAGTTTTTCCAGGTAAAAATTGAACATTTCCATCATAGTATAGTGGGACAAATATTTTTTTATAAGGTATGTAAATATATTTTCTGTTAATGGTAGCTAGTCCATGCTTAGCATATTTTTTGTGTATTGATGTAAAAAAATCTTCTTGAAAAACTAAACTGCTAAAATTTAAATTTGCTTTTAATGCTATAGCCTCGGATGTGATAAAGTTTGCAACATCATTTTTAAGAAAATTGTTATTATCAATTACAAAAGAAGATGAAAAGAATTTATTATAAATTTGTTTCTCCTTTTCATCTAAATAAAATTCAAAATCGTTAGATTTTAAAATCACTGTTTCAGTAAAATTATTTCTCTCTAAAAACTCTTTTGTTGCGTCTTCCTGAAAAATCGCCTTATAAATATTTCCATTTAAATTTACATCTATTATTCTTGTATAAAGAGAGGGAAAACCTAAATACTTTAACATTAACGTCCAAAAAACTTCATTTTCACCTTTTCTGGTTTCCGGTAAAAAAAGATTGAATCTTGTTATACCGTTAAAACTATTATCCAATACTTTTACTTTTAAACTTGTTAAAGGAGGTCTTAAGTGATCTTTCCAATCACCAAGAATTCTTATTTCACTAAAAATTTTTTTCTTATCTAATAAAATTTTAGCCTTGATCCATTTTTTATATTTTTTTTTTATATTTTTTTCACCATAAATTTCTCCGTCGGTATACGCTCTCATAGATCTTCTTAAATATTTGTTGTATTCAGAGTTTGAGAGCTCGAATTCTATCGAATTTGGGATAAAAAGATCTTTAGAGAAGGATGAGTTTAAAAATAAAAAATTAAATAATAATACTTTTAAAACTAAAAAACATTTAATTGCTTTCATCTAAATCAACATTATAACTATTTATTTTAGATGACCATTCATTTAAAAACTTTTCTTTCTCTCTTGAATCGCTAAATACTGCTGAGCCAGAGATGTTAAGGTTGTTACCTTCTTTTTTGACTGAATAGTTCTTAATGTTTTTTTCATTAACTATTTTATTAAGTTCATTTTCTTTCATCAGTCCTTGAAAATTTAATAAAAGTTTTCCTTCGCTTTCAGATAATGAATTTTTACTTACTAATGAAAAACGCTTAATAAAATAAGGCAACATAGATAAAATTATTATTAAAACTACAGTTATACTAAGGTCAACTTTAGCACTTATTCCAATTGTAAGTAAGCTAAAATAGTGAACCAAC
>CACITX010000017.1 GCA_902589705.1 uncultured Pelagibacteraceae bacterium | reverse complement strand
ACCAATTTATGATAAGCCTCTAATTTATTACCCGCTTTCAGTTCTTATGTTAGCTGGAATTAAAGAAATTTTAATTATTGTTAATAAAGGTCAATTAAGCCAATTTAGAAAAATTCTTTTAGATGGAAAAAGGTTTGGAATAAAAATTAATTATATTGAGCAAAAAACCCCGCTTGGGCTTCCGGACGCATTTATTTTAGGTGAAAAATTTATCGGCAAAGATAATATTGCTTTAATTTTAGGTGATAATTTTTTTTACGGACAGAGTTTAACTAAAAAACTTAAAGAATGTATTAAACTTAAAAATGGTTGTAAAATATTAGTCCACCCTGTTAAAAGGCCTGAGCTTTACGGAGTTGCAAGCATTGGTAAAAAAAAAAATATTTTATCTTTAAAAGAAAAGCCAAAAAATTCTAAATCCAACTTAGCAGTTACAGGATTATATTTTTTTGATAATAAAGTAATTACATTAAGCAAATCGCTTAAACCTTCAAAAAGGAATGAGCTAGAGATAATTGATTTATTAAACAAATACAGAAAAAAAAATAAATTAAAAGCGGAGTTTCTAGGTAGAGGTGGTGCTTGGTTAGATACAGGTTCTATTGATGACTTTTATAATACGTCATCTTTTGTGTCAGCACTTGAAAATAGACAAGGATTAAAAATTGCTTGTCTTGAAGAAATTGCTCTTAATTATAGTTGGATAAAAAAAAAAGAAATTAAAGAAGCAATTAATTTTTATGGAAATTGTATGTATTCAAATTATTTAAAAAAACTTATTAAATAATATGATAAAAAAAATAATTGTAACAGGTGGAAACGGAAGATTTGCCCAAGAGTTACGGAAGATTAAAACTCGTTATAAATTTATTTTCAGGAATAAAAAAAAACTCAATATACTTTCAACTAAATCTATAAGTAAAAATATAGCAAAATTTAAACCAGACTGCATTTTACATTTAGCTGGACTATCTAGACCCATGTCTATTCATGATAAGATGATTAATAAAAGTATTGATTTAAATATAGTTGGGACGTCGAATTTAGTAAAAATTTGTAATGAAAAAAAACTGAAGATAATTTTTTTTTCGACTAGTTATGTTTATCCGGGAAAGAAAGGAAATTATAAAGAAACAGATCCAGTCCTACCTTGGAACAATTATGGCTGGTCAAAACTTGGTGCAGAATGTGTGGTGCAAATGTATAAAAATTCTCTAATTGTAAGAGCTTGTATGACAGAGAAGCCGTTTTTACACAAATTCGCATTTAGTAATGTTAAATCAAATTTCATTTTTCATGATGAATTTGCAAAACTATTTATCAAAATTATAAATAAAAAAGGCGTTATTAATATCGGAGGCAAACAAAGAACAATTTATCATTTTGCAAAACAACACAATAAAAATATCAAAAAGATTAAATCAACAGGTCAAATGCCCAAAAAAATGGATATGAGTCTAGTAAAATTTAAAAACCTTATTAGATAATGAAAATAATTAAGACAAAGATAAAAGATTTATTAATAATTAAGCAAAAAAATAATATTGATAAACGAGGAAGTCTAAGAGAAATATTCAATAAAAAAATTTTTAAAAAAAATAATTTTGTCTTTGAGTATTGCACAACATCAAAAGCTAACTCTTTAAGAGGTTTTCATTTTCAATATAAATATCAACAAGCAAAATACGTAAATGTCCTTAGGGGTAAAATTTTAGACTGCGTAATTGATTTAAGAAAAAACTCTAAAACATTTGGAAAAATATTTAAGATAATTTTATCAGATAGTAATTGTTTAAGTTTATATATACCTGAAGGTTTTGCGCACTCTTATTATAGTTATAAAAAAACAAATATCGTTTACTACAAATTGACGAATTATTATAAACCTCAATTTGAGAGTGGTATAAATGTATTAGACAAAAGCTTAAAAATAAATTGGCCTTCAAAAAAATTAATTATTTCAAAAAAGGATAAGATTTTACCAAATTTATCAGATTTTAAAAAAAAATTTAAAACCCTTTAATAAATTTACATTTAATTTATGCAAAATTTAGATTTAGTAATTTTAGCTGGAGGTAAAGGTTCTAGAATTAAAAAGTATCTTAAAAATTTTCCAAAACCTATGGCAAAATTTAATAAAATTTATTTTTTACAGTATTTGATAAATATTTATTCTAAATATCCTTTTAAAAGAATTTATATTTTGGCTGGGTATAAAAGTGATGTTATTTTTAAAAAATTTCACAACAAAATCTCTAATTTTACCAAAATAATTTGCTTAAAAGAAAAAAAATTTATGGGTACCGGGGGTGCATTATTTAGTTTAAAAAAGAAAATTAATAATTTTGTATTAGTAAATGGTGATACCATTTTTGATATTGATATTAAAGATCTTGTTAATTTAAGTAAAACAAGCAAAAAAAACAATTTAGGATGTATTGCTTTAACTCAAAAAAAGAAAAATATAAATAATTATAAACTTAACAATTTATCATTAAAAAATAATATCTTAATTTATAAAAAAAAAAGTTCTTTAATGAATGGAGGTATCTATTTTTTTAAGAAAGAAATATTTAAAAAATTAAAAAATAAACCGTATTCATTAGAGAAAGATTTATTACCATATTATATCAATAAAAAACAACTCTTAGGAAAATCATACAATAAATTTTTTTTAGATATAGGTACTCCAAAATATTTCAATGTATCCTCTAGAAAATTAAGAAAATATTACTACAGGCCCGCTGCTTTTTTAGATCGAGACGGTGTCATTAATTATGATAATGGTTATGTTCATAAAAAAAAAGATTTTAAATTTAGAAAAGGTGTCTTAAAAGGTTTAAAATTTTTGATTAAGAAAAAGTATTTTATTTTTATTATTACTAATCAAGCAGGAATTGCAAAAGGTTATTATGATGAAACTGATTTAAAAAAACTTCACACGTTTATTAAATACACTTTGTCAAAAAAAAATATTTATTTTGACGATATTCAGTACTGTCCGTATCATCCTAAAGGAAAAATCAAAAAGTTTAGAAAGAAAAGTTCTCTAAGAAAACCCAATAATCAAATGATTAAAAATATATATAAAAATTGGCTTATAAATAAAGGTAAAAGCTTTATGATTGGTGACAAACTTTCTGATAAATTATGTGCAAAAAAAAGCATGATAAAATTTTCGTATGCTGAAAAAGATTTTTATAAACAAGTGAGAGAAATAGTTAGTAAAACCTAATAATTATTAATCACTTTATTCTTATCATTTGTGAAAATTTGTATTAATTCAGAAATACCTTCATCCAATGAAATTGTTGCTTTAAAACCTTTTTTTTCTATCTTTTTATTACTTACAAAATAATCTCTTTTATCTGGGTCTTTTCTATTAGTAACTATTTTTATTTGAAGTTTTTTATATTGTTTCTTAATTTTTTTAGCTAACATTATTTTACTTATATTAGCCGAAGATAAACCTAAATTATAAACTTCATTTTTTATTTTTTTAAAGTTTTTTATGGTAAAAATAATTGCGTTAACAACATCTCTTACATGGATGAAGTTTCTCCTAAAATGAGGTTCGAACAAAGTTAACTTTTTTTTCTTAATTGCAGTATGAACAAAATTATTTACCAATAAATCACTTCTCATTCTATAGCTATGGCCAAAAACTGTTGCTAACCTAAAACATACAAAGTTTTTTACTTTTGATTTAACTAATTCTTCTCCATCACATTTCGTTCTTCCATAAAGAGAAATAGGTTTAAGGGGGCTGTTTTCATCACAATATTTATTCTTTTCACCTATGCCGTAACCAGAATTTGTAGTCAGGTAGATTATTTTATTTCTTTTTGTTGCTAACCTACATAATGTTTTAATAGAACCTAAATTAGTACTTACTGCGTCTCTTTTAAACTTTTCACAAAGTGGGGCTCCCACAAGTGCAGCAAGTGGAATAATTATGTCATGTTTTCTGATAAGTTTTTTCATTAAACTTATGTTTCTTACATCATCACAAATAAGTTTAAATTTTTTGTTAAAATACAGATGATTTAATGAACCTTTATCATATTTAAGGAGGTCAACAACTGTTACGTTATGACCTTCATGCAATAGTTTTGTGCAAAGCATTGAGCCAATATACCCAGCTCCACCTGTTATTAAAATTTTACTCATAAATTATAGATACTTGGAACTTCTATCTCTTTTACTTAAAATTGGATTTTTTATCGGCCATTTTATTTTAAACCTGGGATCATTCCACATAAAACTTGTCTGATCTTTTGAATCAACATATTTACCTTTATAACTCCATTTGTAATGAAATATGCAATGATCTGATAAACATAAATGACCGTTAGCATAATCAGGGGGAATTAATATCGATTTAGGTTTTTTATAATCTAATAAAAATGATTTTATTTTTAGATATTTAGGGCTTTTTTTATTTACATTAACTATTGCTAAGAAAATTTTACCAAAAACGCATGTAACTAGCTTCCAAGATTTATAATCACAGTGAATTCCTCTCAATACGTTTTTTTTAGAAATTGAAAATTTATCATGATTAAATTTTAATTTTGAAAAGTTATCTTTTTTCCATGTAGTCCAATAATAACCTCTATTATCTTTAAATATAGAATTTTTTAAAACATAGATGTTTTTTTTCATCCTTAAAAATCTTTAGTGGCTTTTAATAGGTCTGTCTTGGATAAACCAAATTTATTTAGGAGAAATTTTCTTCCTCCATTTTCAAAAAAATAACGTTCTGGTAAGGATTTTGAGACAATTTTAGGATAGAATTTCTTATCTCTAAATCCTTCATAAACACAGGAAGATAAATTTCCTGAGGGTGTTTGTTCATCTACAACTAAAAATTTTTCTATAGTTTTGATTTTTTTAACAAGTTTTTCAGGAAATGGCTTCGATCTAAATAAATTAATTAATAAATATTTATTTTTATTAAACGCTGATGTGCAATCATGAAATATTTTTCCGTGAGAAATTATTGCAATTTTTTTCTTTTCAATTTTCCCAAAAATTTTAAAACCGTTTTTATAATCTTCACTATTAATCTTTGGATTTAAATCTTTCTGAACATCTCTATCTAATCTCACATAGGAAAATTTTGGCTTTGTTAACATCTCTTTGGCTATAAATTTAGTCGTGTTATTATCGGATGGTGTATAAATAGAGGATCCAACAATAGATCTTAAACATGAAAAATCCTCATTAGAATAGTGTGTCGGGCCAGCATCAGCGTATCCTAAGCCTATACCTACAGAAATCATACAAATAGGTAAATTCATTAAACCGGGTCCACATTTTGCCTGTTCAATAGCTCTCAATGATAAAAAAGGCGCCATAGCATAAACAAATACTTTATTTTTTTCCAAAGCTAGACCGGCAGCTATATCTAGCATTGCTTGTTCTGAAATTCCGCAATGAATAAAATTTTTTGGAAATTGCTCTCTTAATTTGTCTAAAGCTGCAGCTCCAAAATCAGCACTTAAAAAATAAATCTTTTTATCAGATTTCATTTTTTTAGTAATCTCGTTAATAAATATATCTCTTTGTAGCATTACTTTAGCTCTTCTCTTGTTATTTTAATTTCTTCTTTCGTCATGGGATTCCAATAATGCCAATTTTTTTTATTTTCCATTACTGAAGATCCTTTTCCTTTAGTGGTGTTAGCAATAATACAATTAAAGGTTTGGGAGGCGTCTGAATTATTTAATGCACTTATTAGTTCATCAATATTGTGTCCGTCAACTTCTTTTGTATCAATCCCCAAACCTTCTATTTTTTCTTTGATAGGATTAATTTTCAAACAATCAGAGGTGTTTCCTAAAATTATTAAAGAATTTACATCTATTATAACAGTTAAATTATCTAATTCCCTGTGTTTAGCAAATAGTAATGCTTCCCATGTGGACCCTTCGTACAATTCGCCTTCGCTAATCACAACATAAACTTTTTTATCTTGATTATTGTTTTTGTAACTTATTGCCATTCCTGCGCCTGAACCGATACAGTGCCCTAAAGAACCTGAGGTAATGTCAATTCCTGGAATAGAAGTATTTCCAAAAATTCTAAGTTGAGATTTACTTTTTCCCCATTTATTCCACTCATTTTTTGAAATCACACCAAAATCTCTAAGGATAGGGTAAAGCGCCGAAGTTGCGTGACCTTTGCTAATTAAAACTTTGTCCAAAAATTTTTTTTTACTTTTATCAAATCTTAAAAATCCTCCATGATATAGGCTTACTGCAATTTCCATCATAGAAAAAATTGATCCTGGATGGCCTTGTTTAGTCTCAAGAAATTTTTCAAAAATTTCTCGTCTATATTTTTTAGCTAAATTTTCTAAATCATTAATTTGCATTTAAGTTCTCTTCTATTATTTTTCTTTTCAACTTAATTTTAGTCATATCTAGTATATTATTAACTGCCTTAGGTCCAAATTTTTTTTTGATTAGATTTAGAAAGTTTTCATTTGTATGATAATTTATGAAAGCCTCATCTCTCATTTGGAGTATCTCATAAGCTTTTAGTTTTTCTGTGGGTAAAGGTACTGTCTCATAAGAATGAAAAGAATATCCTTCATAATTTTTAGGTAGTGGGGTATTTTTTTCTATCGCAGTTTTATAAAGCAAACTACCGGGCAAAGCCATTGCAGCATAGGTGTTCCACCCAGCAGTGCAAAGTTCTAAACTTAAATCAAAGGTTTTTTTTATCGTATCTTTGTCGTCTCCTGGTAAACCAAAAATGTAATTAGCCATTACGTCTATATCAGCTTCGTGAACCTTTTTGATAACATCTTTAACGTCAACATCTTCAAATTTTCCTTTAGCAACCTCTAATCGTACTTTTTTATCTCCACTTTCAATACCTAAGCATAACCATTTAATTCCAGCTTTCCTTACAAGTTTTAAAATTTCAGGTCTTTTAACCGTATCAATTCTGCTATAGCTCCACATTCTTAATGAGTCATCTTTATTCAACTCAGCTAGTTTTTCACATAATGGGACGTAATATTTTGGATTTAATAAAAACATCTCATCAACAATCCTGATTGTTTTTACTCCCATTTTTATCAATTTTTCAAATTCTTTTATTATAAAGTCAGGTGACCAAAATCTCATCTTACTATAATCAGAGGCGACGCCAATTTCATCATCATTATTTCTGTTGATCAAATTTATCATACAAAAATTACATTTAAACATACATCCAAGACTTGTTTGCAAACTTGCATAAGGAGACCTTTTTTTAAAATCATACTCTGCATGCCACATTGGAGCTCTGTACAAATCTAAAGGAGAATTTTTAAAAGGTAAAAGATCCCAGGCATATCCTGGCAAATCTATATCCATACGATCTGTTGGAACGACTCTTTCAGGTGAGTTGATATGAATTTTTCCAGATGCATCTCTGTAAGCTATGCCTTTTACATTTTTCAATTTATTAAGATTTAAGGACTCTAATTTTAATATATTTCTTAAAGAATAAACACCTTCGTTAGTAAATACAAAATCGATACTTTTTTCTTTCTCTAAAGTTTGTTTTGGAAGAGCTTGGACATGAGATCCTATAAAGCATATTTTTTGTGGTAAGTTTTTTTCCTTCAAAAAATTTGCAATGTGTATTGCTCCACTCATATTAGTTGTTCCTGCATTTACATTCTGACCGTAAACAACGAAACAAATTAATCTTGGATTTAATTTAATTATCCTTTGATATATATTATCTTCTGAGAGTCCCTCGGCATTTGCATCCAAAATTCCCACTTCATTACCATCAGCTCGCATTGATTGAGCAAGAAGCAAAGCCCAAGTTGGCGGTTCTATGGCTGAGTAAGTTTCAGATAATTTTTGATAAGATTTTTTAGAACTAGAAACAACCAGAAACAAACAATCAAGAGTTTTTATCATTTTTACAAGTCTATTTTATTTAATATGCCGCAGATCTTTTTAATCTTATTATATTTTAGACTCGGGTAATTCCCAATGTAGTAACCAAAATTATGAACTTTTTCTACATTTTGGAATTTTTTAAGATTAATATTTTTTATAAAATTTCTTAAATATGGCTGTCTTAATTGATTTCCCCCACCAGCATTACCTCTTCTAAATTCGATCTTGTGTTTGTTTAATACTTTTTCAAAGTTATCTCTTTTTTTAAATGAATTTGTATTCAATATAAGTGGAAAAGCATAGTTGCAACTACCTTTTTGATCATAATCGGTAAAGTATTTTTTTGAGTCAAGGTTTTGTAAAAAAAATTTGAAGTTTAAAGTTCTTTTTTTATTATTATTATTTAATTTTTTGAGTTGGCTTAATCCTATGCAAGCACCAATCTCATTATTTCTAAAATTTAGAGTAGGATATAAAAAAATAAATTGAGGTGAAAGGTAATTATATTTTTTTTTCATTTTTCTCTCAAATGGTATATTTTTTGATTCTCTAAGCATTCCGTGAGATCTAAAAATTCTAGAGAGTTCGTAAATTTTTTTATTATTTGTAGATATCATTCCGCCCTCAATAGTAGTCATATGATGTGCAAAATAATACGAAAAATTAGAAATTAAGCCAAACGTTCCCAATTTTTTTCCCTTAAATTTTGCCCCGTGACTTTCGCAAACATCTTCAATTAAATGAATCTTTCGTTTTTTAACAATTTTTAATAATTCCTCATCAAGTCCGTTGAAGCCTTGGGCATGAGTTATAAAGATAGCCAAAGTTTTTTTATTAATTTTGTTTTTTACCTGTTTTAAGTTCATGGATAAATTATTTAAATTAATATCAACAAATACAGGTTTAAAATTATTCATTATTATTGAATTAACATCTGAAACCCAGGTCAATGAAGGTACAATAATTTCATTCTTTTTATTTTTTTTTTGTAAAGCTTTTAAAATTGATATTGAGATATAGTTTGCTGAAGATCCTGAATTTACATAAGTAGAGTATTTAACACCTAACCATTTGGACCATTTTTTTTCAAATTCTTCAACTTTTTTTGATTGTGTAAGAACTGGATTTTTTTTATTCAATAATTTTTTGACTTCCTTAAAATCATCTCTATTAAAATTATTGTGCATTAACTCATGTTTCATTTATTAAATCATCTCCTTAAGATAGTTTCACATCCTGTATTAGAAAACTTAAAAGGAATATTTACTATATTCTTAATTTTACTCAAAAATTGTTTTTGTTCATTCTTTTTTACATAAAGCAACATAAATCCTCCTCCACCTGCACCTAGTAATTTCCCACCTAAAGCACCATTACTAATTGATAAATCATAAAGATCATTTATTTTATTGTTAGATATTCTATTGCTTAATTTCTTTTTATATTCCCATGACTCATTTAAAAGCTCCCCGAAATCGTCAATAGTATTTGATTTTAAAATATTTTCAGCAGTATCGACAAATGAGATGATCTTTTTTATTTCATTTTTTTTTTCATTTTG
>CACITX010000016.1 GCA_902589705.1 uncultured Pelagibacteraceae bacterium | reverse complement strand
TTCATTCTAATTTGGTTAATGAATATTACCATTGTATTAGATTTAGAAACTGAACCAGTAATTTTTCTTAATGCCTGACTCATTAATCTTGATTGTAAACCAACATGATGGTCACCCATTTCTCCTTCTAATTCCGCTTTTGGTGTTAGTGCTGCTACTGAGTCCACTACCAATACAGAAATAGATCCTGACTTAATTAACGTATCAGTTATCTCTAATGCCTGTTCACCAGTATCTGGCTGTGAAATTAAAAGTTCTTCAGTTTTAACACCTAATTTTTTAGCATAAACAGGGTCCATAGCATGCTCTGCATCTACAAAAGCACATATGCCACCGGCTTTTTGGGCTTCTGCTACTACTTGTAGAGCTAATGTAGTTTTTCCTGATGACTCGGGACCATATATCTCAATAATTCTACCTTTTGGTAAACCGCCTATTCCGAGCGCTAAATCTAAGCTTAATGATCCTGTAGAAATGGCTTCTACATCTAAGGCTTGTTGTTGCCCTAGTCTCATTACTGAACCTTTACCGAAATTCTGATCTATTTGGCTAATAGCTGCTTCTAGAGATTTACTTTTCTCTTTTAATTCCTTTTGTTTCTTATCGTCTGTTTTTACGATTTTTAAGTTATTTTTTGTCATTTTTTATCCTTTTTTTATTGTTCGAATCGTACCTTTAAATGTACACATTTTGTTCTTTTTATCAAGAAGTTAAAATATCCGCTTAAAATGAGCTATTTAATTGAATTAATAGATAATGAGCCAAGCTGCTTAGAAAGCTCAAATTGTGACACCATAAAGTCTCTTTCTGATCTGGCGAAAGCTATTCTAGCGTCTAAAAGTAAACTTCTAGACTGAATTAATTCAAGCGTGGTTCTAGTGTTACCTGAGTCGTACTCTAACGTAATACCTTCATTTGCTATTTCAGCGGCTTTTAATTGTGCTCTAGTGGCCTCAAGTACACTTTTAGAGGATTGATATTTTGACCAAGCATTAGAAATTTCAGTGTTAATTCTATTTTTAGTATCTTGTAATATTAATTGGTATCTTTGTTTATTATATGAGGATTTCTTTATAGCAGAGATATTTTCACCCCCTTTAATAATAGGCCATGTAATGGTTGCTTTAACAGTTTCTTGATCAGTTTTATCTATAGTCGAGCTGAAATCGTCATTTTCAGATTTTGAGTAATTCAATGATGCAGAAGGAGAAAGTCTTGATTTTTCAATGTTTAAGTCTTTAACAGATATCTCATAGTCTAATTTTGAAATTAAAAAATCCACATTATTTGCATCAGCTAATAGAAGAGACTCTTCTAGAGAGTTAGGTAAAATTAATAATGCCTTTTCTTTTAAGCTTTTTGTATCCGGCGATTTTTCTCTAATAACCCTCTCAAAATTTGTTTCGGACGCTAAAAGCTCAGTTTTTGCTTTAATTAAATTAGCTCTTGCGCCAGCTAAAGATGACTCAGATTGCGCTAAATCTGTTAAAGTAATTTCTCCTTTTTGAAGTCTTGCACTATCTGAGTCTACCTGTCTTTCAAATAAATTTACATTAGATAAATTAAATTCTTGATTTTTTGATTTAAAAATTAAATCAAAATAAGCTGAAGTAGCGTCTAATATAGTTTGTTGCTCAACTTTTTTTAAGGATAATTTAGCTTTTTGGGTTTCAAGCTCAGATTTTTTAAAAGTATTTAAACCTTTAAAACCAGAAAATATTTTTTGATCTACTGAGATTTTTTTACTTTCACTATCTGAATTAGAGTCAACTAAACTTGCGCCGCTTTGATTAGTTCGGTTTGTAGAAGTAGTGCTTGTTTGATCTCCTGAAAGTGTAATACTCGGTAAAAATTCACTTCTAGAAATATTTTTACTTTGTTTTGCTGACTCAAAATTTTTTCTTTCAGCATTTAATTGTAGATTATTTTCTAAAGCTTTCTCAATATAAAACTTTAAATTATCTTGAGCATGAAGATATGTTGAATAAAATAATACGAAAATTATAAAAAAATATTTTTTCATTTAATTAAACCTAATTGATTTGAGTCTGTGTTTTTCATCAATACTAATCACTGTATCTGCAGTTTTTGGAAGAGTTTTAAGCATATGTTTTGTTAACCTCTCGTAATACATCACAAAATTTTCTATTTGTTTATCATTCATAGTTTTGCTTCCCTTGCCAGTAATTCTTAATTTCTTTTCTTGTAATAATCTCCATTTAAAAACATATTTAAAACTAGGTACTTTTAAAAAAATCAACTTATCTATCAAATTGAAAATTTTATTATAATTTTTTTTAAGTTCTGAGTTTACTTTTTTTCTCCAAATTCTTTTATTATCTTTCTGTTTTTCTAGTTTATTTACAGGAATATTCAAATCTTTATTTTTTTGTGCTGTTGCGCCAATACACCATCCTTCAAAGATAACTATATTTGGTTTTTTTTTAACTTTTACCCATTTATTTTTTTCACATCTATCATCGATAGACTTGTCAAACTTAGGAATAATCATTTTTTTAAAATTATTATTTTTCAAATTATTTATGCAATTAAGTAACATTTTAGTATCATGAGTGCCGGGTACGCCTCTTGTTAAAAATAATGGGCTAATTTTTTTTGAAATTTTTTTTCTCTCACTTAAAGTTTTGTAAAAATCATCAATTGAAAATATTACTGTTTCTAATTTATAAGTCTCCTTTAATATTATTTTTAAAATATTAGAAATTGTTGATTTTCCGGTTCCTTGACCTCCAGTTAAGCCAATTACTTTTGTTTTTTTTTTCTTAAGATAATCTTCTGCGATCATTTTACTGATTGGTAAATAAAACTTATTTAATTGCACTAATTTATCTCTAAATGGTTCAGACATAACTTCTTGTGAGGTAAGAAATTTTAAGTATATTTTTTTTACTTTATGATAATTAAAACGCTTATCTTCCATTCTTTTAATTTTTATCTAATGGATGATTTTGACCGTCATTAACTGCAATATTATCAAGACTAAAAGTATTTATGTCATCAATACAGCCTAAATTAAAACCTGTCATTGCTGGATTTGATCTAGGGTTATGATGTGTGTAAATTCCACAAACTGAACAAAAATAGTGTTTAGCAACTTTCGTATGGAATTGGTAAAGCTTCAATTTATCTTCACCTTTAACTATTTTAAAATCCTCATTCTTTACCATCGACATAACTGCTCCTTTTCTTTTACAAAGTGAGCAATTGCATCTAAGGGTTTTGTCTAAATTTCCTGAAATATTGATCTCAGCCTCTACAGCGTTACAATGACAAGTTAGTTTTTTCATAAAACATCTTTTCTAAATATTTTACACATTACGCATCTTTATTCTTATCCACAATACATCAAATTCTTACACAAATGTTCACGTTTTGATTCCTTTTTGATTCTATTTAAGACTCATATTACAACTTTTTATTGTGTAATCTTTTTTACACCAACAAGATTATTATGACTGTTTTGTAAATCTTTTTCTTGTTCTCTTAGAGAGACAATAAAAATTAAAAGATTAAAAATTACAATAGATATTTGAAAAAATATTGAAAGAACTCCTAAATAAGGATTCAAATATGCTAATGCTATTAGCATTAAAGTAGATCTCAGAAAAACTTGATATTTAAATACAGCTACAATGGAAAGTGAATGAATAATAAGTTTAAATAAAGACATTTTAGATGGTCCAAAATACCTTAATCCTCTAATTGAATTAATTTCGTTTAGAGTTTTTATATTTTTTTTTACACATCCCGCATAACTGCTCCATAAACTTGTTTTAGAGTGAAGTTTTTCAACATCGCTTCTAGTGAGTATGCTGTAATTTCCAAAGTTAACATTTTGTCCAGTGAATATAAAAGTAATAAGTTTGTGTAATTGGTAAAGTGATTGAAAAAAAAAACCTTCAGATCTTTTTACTCTTTTTGCAACTACTGATAAACTTGGATCTTCTTTTATTTTTTCAATTAGACTTTTGATTTCTTCTGGCCTATCTTCACCGTCTCCATCCATCAATATCAAATAATCAAATTCTTTATTTTGAAAAACATACCTAATACCAAATGCATTACATCTAGCATGCCCCCTATTTTCTTTCATATTTAAAAGGTCTATTGACCAAAAATTACTTGGTTTTTTTAATTCTGTGTATTGAATTGTAGATGCATCATTAACAATTAAACATTCAAAATTAATATCACTAAAAGATTTAATATTATCATTAATCTCGCTTAGGAGTTTATTCAATGACTTCCAGTCGTTGTATACAGGTATTAAAATAATTATTTTTTTCATCTTTTTCCAATCATGCAATAACCAACTGGTTTAATTGTTCCAAAAACACCAGGACATATTTTTTTAAGTATTTTTGGGTTGCCAGTATATATTACGCCCTGTTCTCCGGTAATATCAGAAGTTTTATTTTTTAAATCATTTATCCATATGGGTCTTGAGTATAAATGATAAGATAAATTACCCGCCGACCATTCATCGCCGATAACGATTTTTATTTCATTAATAAAATTATCATCCCATTTATTTTGTACTAATCTTGCTATTTCTTTACCTGGATAATCTGTTCTTTTTGTCTCGTCTATTAAAGAAATCGTCAAATAAAGTGATGGTGACAAAATAAAGAAAAATAAAAAAATATAATAAAATTTTTTAATTTTTTTAATTTCAATAAAATTTTTGAATATAAATATGAATAAAGTCCCAAAAAATAAATAAAAAGGTGTCATCCACATTGTCCTGATTTCGGCACCCGTTATTATTGATGTAGCTAATATCAAGGAAATTGGAATTAAATTAATTGAAAGTAGAAAAATAATTTTTTTATTTTTTCTATTAATCAAAAATTTTAATTTTTTAACAACTACATAAAACATCGAAAAAAATGGAATTAAGATAATAAATTGTTTTATTAAAAATATTATAGGATTTTTTAAATGATTTAGATAATTAAACTCCGTAACACCAGATCTATCTAGGCCATAAAATATAGTTATAAAATCATTTTCAAATAACCAAAAAAAATGCGGTGTTAGCAAAGTTAAAGAAATTACAATTGAAAAAAAATACTTTTTAAGTGATTTATTATATTTTTTATAATTAAAAACAAAAAAAATAAATAGAGATAGAAGAATATAAATAAATAAGTATTTTGATAAAAAACCAAGCGCTGAAAAAATTCCAAATAATATCCAATCTGAATTTTTGTTTAAATTTATCCCCCTCCAAAAGAAATAAACTGACAAAGCCCAAAAAGGAAGTTGACATACATTTACGTTAAATTCAGGCGTTGTATAATTATAGAAATAAATTCCTGATAATAAAAGAACTGACAAAAAAGAATAAAGCTTATCTTGTAATAATTCATTAGAAACTTTCCAAACAAAATAAAAAGTGATTAAAACAAAAATTTGGCTTAAAAAATAATAGGCCCAATCATTATTACCAAATATCCTAAAAAAAAATTCAACAACAAATGCACTAAGTGGTGGATGTTTGTTAAAACCCCAGTCTAGATTACTCCCCCAAGCCAAAGCTTCAATCGTGTCCAAAGGTAAGTTTACATTCGATAATGAAGGAACTAATGTCCATATCAATAAATGTAAAAAAAGGAATAAATAGAACGCTTTGTGAATATTTTTTTTAAGTATCATTTAATTTAAGATTATTACAATTTATAAGCTATTGACACGAATAAAATCAAACATATACTCCCCAAATTCTAAAAATGGTCAAAAAAGTTACTACTAAAAAATATATTCCAAACTCTAAGGAAAAATATATGTGTACTAAACACAAAAAATTTTTTACTGAGGAGCTATTGAATTGGAAGAGAGATATTATAAAAGCTAACAACTTAGGAAACATATTGAATTCATCTGACGATAACGTTTCTTCTGCTGACATTGTAGATCAGGCATCATCCTACACCGATAAATCTGTCGAAATGAAAGCTTTAAATAGAAGCAGAAAATTGATTTCCAAAATTAACGCTGCTCTACAAAGAATTAAAGATGGAACTTATGGCTTTTGTGAAGAGACTGGGGAACCTATTGGGTTAAAAAGACTAATGGCTAGACCAGTTGCCACCCTATCTATAGAAGCACAGGAAAGACATGAACGAGACGAGAAAATTTTTGTTGACGACTAAGCTTTAGGAATTATGTCACCTTTTTTTAAAAGGTCGTAACCTCTTTTAACAGCATCTCTGTTTGAAATCTCATCGTACCATCTATTTAAATTTTTAAACTTCTTTAATCCAATGTCGTGCCAGTCGTGACGTGCAATCCAAGGAAAAGTTGCTATATCAGCAATAGTATAATCACTACCTGCTAAAAAAATAGATTGAGATAATCTTTCATCTAACTCTCTATAAATTCTTTCAGAAATTTTAAAATATCTATTTTCTCCAAATTCACTTTTTCCAGGATTGTAGTGGTGAAATTGATGATGTTGACCTAACATTGGACCGACGTAAGCCATTTGACCCATAAGCCATTGGTTAATAACTGTTCTTTGACTCTTGTCATAAAACTTACCACTTTTTTCTCCTAGGTAAATTAATATCGCTCCTGATTCAAATAAACTAGTTTTTGTCTCATGATCTATAATGACTGGGGTTTTACTGAACGGGCTAAGCTTTTTAAACTCAGGTTTAAACTGCTCATCTTTACTAATATTAATTTTTGTTACTTTATAATTATAATTTATCTCCTCGAGCATTATTGAGATTTTTTTTCCATTTGGTGTATTGGCAGTAAAAAGTTCAATCACTTTTTTCCAAGTCTTTCTTGAATATTTTTTGATGACGTTGTGAATTCAAATCTATATTTTTCATTTGGTCTCGCTCTTTTAAAGCATTCAACTGAAGCTAAGGCTACTTCGTGAAAACCTGATAAAATCAATTTTAATTTCCCTGGATAGGTACAAATATCTCCTGCTGCAAAAATTCCTTTTTTGTTTGTTTGAAAGTTTTCAGAATTCACTTCAATTGTTTTTTTATTCATATTTAAACCCCACTCTGCTATTGGACCTAATTTCATTATTAAACCAAAAAAACTTAAAACTATATCTGTGTTAATTTTTTCAGTTTTCCCATTATCAAATTTTATTGTAATTGAATTAATATTTGTATCTCCATTAATTGAAACAAGTTGGCATGGTGTTTTAATTGATATTTTTCCATCTTTTTCTAATTTCTTTATTTCTGACAAAGTATGAGGTGCACCTCTAAATTCCTCTCTCCGGTGAATTAAGTTTATTTTTGAAAATTTTGAAAGTTCTAAAGCCCAATCTAAAGCTGAGTCTCCTCCTCCAAATATTGATATATTTTTATTTTTAAATTGTTCTTTGTTTCTGACTGCATAAAATAATGACCTGCCTTCAAATTTTTCTGCTTCTTTGATAGATAATTTTCTAGGCTCGAATGAACCTACTCCACCTGCAATGATTATATTTGGAGCTAAAAATTCATTGTTATTATTAGTTTTAACAATCCAATTTTCTCTATCTTGTTTTACTTCTTCCACTCTTTCGTTTAAAAAAAATTCAGTATTAAAAGGTTTAATTTGTTCTAGTAGTTTTTTTGTTAATTCCTCTCCAGTACACTCGGGCACAGCTGGAATATCATAAATTGGCTTATCAGGGTAAAGTTCGATACATTGTCCTCCGGCTTTATCTAAATTGTCTATAACTATTGATTTTAGTCCTTTAATACCTAATTGATGAACTGCAAATAATCCTACTGGCCCGGCTCCAATAATAATTGTGTCAGTTTTTTTCATTAAGATTGTTTATCAGGCGTTGTAACAGTTAATCCCTCAAGTTCATCTGAAACAATAATTTGACAGCTCAATCTGCTATTTTTTTTTGGTTCATGAGCCATATCAATCATATCAATTTCTGCATCTTCTGCTTTAGGAAGTTTATCTAACCATTTTTCTTCGACATAAACGTGGCAAGTTGCACAAGCCATTGAGCCACCACAATCAGCATCGATGCCAGGTACATCATTTTGAATAGCTCCCTCCATAACAGACAAACCATTTTCAACTTCAATTACTTTTGAATTTCCATCTTTATCTTTATATGTAATTTTAGACATTAGTGAGCTAAATAAATTGAAATAATGATTATCCAAAAAAATGCGTAATATAAAATATAACCTTTAACTGTAAATGGCATTTTCTTTATTTTTCGTTTTCCTTTTCCTTTATAAGGTTTTGATAGTTCCATTCTTCCAATATATGTATCTAAAGAAAAAGGGCAAGTATGCAAAAACATACCTGCCCTTTTTTTATAAATTATTATCTATTATCTAGATGCTAATCTTGTATTTTGCATTGCTGCTGCCCAGATAACTAGACCAAAAGCGATCTTGTTAACAAAGTCAGCCAAATTGTAAATTATATTTAAAGCGTTTGCATCAACACCACCAGTTAGGTAACCGAATATATATCCTAATGGATATATAGCCCAACCAATAGTTACGATTATTCTCATTGCACTGAAAGCAGTAGACATAGCCTTGTTACCAGCTTTTGCCGCCATTGTTCCAGCTTCACCTGAGAATATTTCAAACAAGATGTAAATCCATCCAGCCATTCCAATTACGAAACCTACAAATGGTTGAATATAACCAGCTTCACCTAAGTATCCACCGATTAACATTATTAATGAACCAATTAATAGCTTCCAGAATATAGAAGTTGGCACTTTTCTTACAGCTGCCAAAATTAGATAGAATTCGATCATTTGAAGTGGCACAGTGATTAACCAATCAATATATCTGTATACTGTTGGTGTATCTCCAGTAGTCACCCAAACTTCTCTCATGTACATGTAGTGAACGAATGCAACACCAGTTACAAGTCCAGCTACTGTTAAAGATGTTCTCCATGATGCAGCCACTGTTCCTCTTTCTGCAAAGAAAAATACAGTTGTTGCAATCATACCCATTGATACAAGCCAAAATGAAATTCCTACGAAATCATTTACTTCTAACATGGCAGTCGCAGCGTTAGCTGAGCTAGTGATACCTAAAAAGGCAACTGCTGCTAAAGCCCAAAGACCTAATTTTTTCATGAAAACCTCCCTCGTTTGTTTAGTTTTCTATTTAGTTTATATATAAACTACCCAGACAAACGGTAAACCTAACCGCTACCGAGCAATTGAAGGGAACATAGTAAAAAACAAAGTTACAGTGAAGCGTTTTTTTTACTAAAAACCCGCATTTTTACTGGTTTTTTTATTTTTTTTTGGGGATATTTATGGAATACTCTCCAAAAATAAGAGTTTTTTAGGGGGATGAATTGAATCAAAAATATAAAGATATTTATCAAAAATCTATCCAAAAAAGGGAGGAATTTTGGAAAAATATCTCTGAAAACGTTTTTTGGTACAAGAAACCAACAAAAATTTTAAATTCAGATGACCCTCCATTTTATAAATGGTTTGAAGATGGGATAACAAATACTTGTTACAACGCTTTAGATCTTCATATTAACGAAGGAAGAGGTGATAAATTTGCAATCATCTAC
>CACITX010000015.1 GCA_902589705.1 uncultured Pelagibacteraceae bacterium | reverse complement strand
TAAATTTACCCTGACTTTGAGCTAAAAGAGCTTTTTTTTGAGAATTAAGTGAAAATTTATCCTGTTCCTCTCTTGTTATTTGAAATTTTTCTGCAACATTTTCAGCGGTTATACCCATGTGATACCCATGGAAAGCATCCCAAAGACCATCTCTAATCATTGTGTCTATTAGTTCAGTATCACCTAATTTTTTCCCTTCTCTTAAATGAATAGCATGAGGAGCTAGCGACATGCTCTCTTGTCCACCAGCAACAACTATTTTAGAATCTCCTGTTTTGATACTTTGATAACCTGAGGCAATCGACCTAATACCTGAACCGCAAACTTGATTAACAATATATGCTGGTTTCTCTTTTGGAATTCCAGATTTAATCGAAGCTTGTCTTGCTGGATTTTGTCCTGCGCTTCCCGTCAAAACTTGTCCCATAATAACTTCATCTATATCTGACTTATTAATTTTTAATTCATCAACAACATTAGTAATAACAGCTGAACCAAGTGTTACTGCATTGATATTTTTTAACGTTTTACCCAATGTTCCAACAGCGGTCCTTTTTGCAGAAGTAATGTAAACATCTTTCATTTTACTAAATTTATATAATTAAAATTTCTTTGCAATTGAAATATCTTGCTTAGCTAATCCAACTAAAATTCCAATAATAAGAAATAAATATGTTGAATTTCCGGTGGTAAAAAAACTTCCGGTACTTTTAATTGGAAATATTTCTGTAATAAATAAAAAAATGAATGGGATTATAATATTATTGTTCTTAAATACCGAATGTATAAAATATTTTTTTATAAAAGTTTGATATAACACTAATAAAAAAAATAAAGAAATTAAGATAAAACCTATTATTCCTGTCTCAGTTAAAATTTCTAAATAATAATTATGCGGATGCATATTACAAATGAAATTTGAGTTTTTATCTATATTTTCTCTATGGTGACAGTAGTATCTAAAATTTTTAATTCCACCACCAATATATTTATGCATTTTCCATGTTTCGTAAAAGGTTACAAATTCTTGCAGGTAGGGTGGTGTTTTATTACTATAAAAATCTTTATTTATTATAATTTCTGTTGATTTTGAAATTTGATTGTAAAATGCATTGAAATTATTTTTTACTGTAATGCTTTGATTTATAATTACTAAAAAAATTAAAGAGAACGTTACAATAAAAGATAGCAAATATTTTCTACTTTGTTTTTGAAAGACTATTATCAAAAAAATTGAAAATAGAAATAAAACCATAGGCATCCTGTTTCCAGATAAAATAATCGCGATAAAAAAAATTGCAAAAAAAATAGGAATTATAAATTTTAAATATTTATTAAAATCTTTGGAATAATATAAAGGAATTAAAAAAAATGCAAAAATAGAAAATCTTTGAAGATAACTGCCAGCAATGAGTTCATCACCGAACGGACCACTATACTTTGCTTTAATTGGCTCAAAGCCGAATATATCCTTTCCAGTCAAAAACTGGAATATAATATCAAAACTTACAAAGAAGGAAAGTAATGCACTGCTTACGAAAAAATATTTTAAATTTACAATTTCATTTTCAACTAGAAATCGTAAAATTAGGTATATTAAAAAGTATCTAAAAAAAAAAATTGATTTCTTAAGTGTAATAAAATCTCTTTCCCATCCAGTTATTTGTGATAAATAAAAGTAGTCATTTATCGTACCTGTGATTATTATAAATAAAAAAAAACTTAATAAAATTTTATCTAGAAAAAAAAATCGTAACTTAAATAATTTTTTACCAAAACAAAATAAAGCTGAGATAATTAATAAAATTGAACCAATGTTTATTAGCATATTTCCTGCTATAAAAAAAACAGGAAACAATGATAGCAATAAGTTATAGAATAACTTTATTTTTGCTGAAATTTTTGTTTCTAAATACATTTTACAAAATTTATGCTATTTAATTATCACATAAAGCAAATATTAAAAATTAAATTTAAAAACGTTTGCGACCTAAGCGCCTGTAGCTCAACTGGATAGAGCGCTTGGCTACGGACCAGGAGGTTCTGGGTTCAAATCCTAGCAGGCGCACCAACTATGAAAAATTTAATTAAAAAACATCCAATCTTTTTAATTTTGATTATAGGTTTATTCTTTAGAATACTAGCCGCAATTTATTTTGGAGATACTGAATTACAAAATGAATGGGCTATGTTATTTCATAATTACAAAATTTCAGGAACCTATGGATATAATGTTGTTTTAGGTGATTTTTTTGCAATACCAAAATTTGCTGACAGCAATGAAGCGGTTTTACCATCAGCTTTTATGCCACCATTATATTTTTTTTTTATTTACTTAATTGATAAAATATCTTTAGATTTTATTAATACTGTTAAATTATTAGTTGTAATTCAAATCACACTGAACCTAATTTCAATTGTAATTTTATTTAAAATTTTAGTTAAATTTGTAAGTAAATTTACATCAAATATAATTTGTTTAATATTTTCACTTTTCCCATTAAATATTTATGGATCAGTTCAAGTTTCTTCAATAACATTGCAAATATTTTTAATTATTGGTTTTTTATTTTTTTTGTTAGAGCTGTCTAGTAACCAAAACTTTAGAAATATTTTTTTATTTTCTTTTCTTTCAGGATTATTGATTTTAATAAGAGGTGAATTTTTTTTATTTTACTTTTTTTCTTTAATTTATTTCTCTTTTTTAAATATGAAAAACATCAAAATTTTACTTTTGACTGTTATTTTAACTTCAATAGTCGTATCACCTTACGTAGCAAGAAATTTTATAAATTTTGACTCTTTTATCTTAACAAAATCTTTAGGGTACAACCTTTTAAAAGGAAATAATCCTTCATTGAAAGTAGAAGGTAGCCCTGAATTTATAAAAAAAAAATATAATAGAAAGGATTTGATAATTAAAACTGATAATAAATATGAGATAAATTTAGATAATTTTTATAAAAAAAAGGCAATTGAATATTTAAAAGAAGATCCTTTACAGTATATGAATTTTTATTTCCTAAAAGTTTTTTCTTTTGTATTTATTGATTTGAAATCAAGTAATCCTAACTATTATCACCCACTACATATTGTTCCAAAATTATTGATATCTCTTATAAGCATAATAGGAGCTATATCAGTAATAAGAAAAAAAGGATTTTTTCAGTTTTTGTCAATTTTTTATTTATTAAATATTTTATTATTTTCTTTATTTTTTATTCTCCCAAGGTACAGCTTGATATTACTGCCAGTAAAGTTGCTATTATCCTCAGTTCTTATTGAGAGATTAAGAAGAAAACATGTTAATTAGTTCACTAATAATTTTCTTAGTTGAGTATTCTTGTTTCCACTGAGGGTAATGTTTTTTAAATTTTTTCATATTCGAGACATACCATATATGATCGCCAACTCTGTTTTGATTTAGAATTTTTTTTTTAATTTTAATCTTTTTAATTTTTTCAACCTGATTAAGCGCCTCAGATATAGAGCAATTTGAAAATCTTCCACCGCCAATATTGTAAACTTCACCTTTTCTTGGTTTTTTATAATACTCCCAGAAACAAGACACCAAATCTACACTATGGATGTTATCTCTCACTTGTTTCCCTTTATAACCAATTAAAGTGTATGATTTATTTTTTAAAGTTGTTTTTACTAAATAAGATAAAAAGCCATGTAATTTAGCCCCAGAATGATTGGGCCCAGTAATGCAACCAGCTCTAAAACAAACTGTATTAAGACCTGAATTTTTACCATACTCTTGAACTATTAAATCGGCATAAGATTTTGATGTGCCAAAAAAACTATGAGTGCAATTATCAATCGACATACTTTCATCTATGCCAGAATAATACCTATGATTTTTTTTTATTTCCCATCTAGTTTTTTTTTCTACCAGTGGTAAAAAATTTGGATTATTTCCATATACTTTGTTTGTAGACATAAAAATAAATGGCACTTTCGGGCAATATATTTTTGTAAGTTCTAACAAGTTCAATGTTCCTTTAGCATTTATATCAAAATCAATAAAAGGTTTATTTTTTGCCCAATCGTGTGAAGGTTGAGCTGCGGCGTGAATGATAACCTTTATATTTTTTTTATATTTTTTAAAAATCTTTCTCAATTTTTCAAAATTTCTGATGTCGGTATTAAAGTGAGAATAATTTTTTAAATTTGATTTAAGTTTTTTTTTGATCCAAGTGATATCACCGTCTTTGCCGAAAAAAAACTTTCTTGCGTTGTTATCAATTCCAATAATTTTAAAACCTTTTTTTGAAAAGAAGATTGCTGATTCTGAACCCACTAACCCACAAGAACCTGTTATTAAAGCTATTTTCATAAAAAGTAATTTCTTATAGTATTATTTTTAGAAAGCCAGTTATAAATATCTTTAAGAATTTTATCTATGTTTCTCGATGGTTTCCATTTATAAAATTTTTTTAATTTATTATTATCACTAACGTAATAAGGAATATCGAAAATTGATGTTTTCGAGACCGATTTAAATTTAATTTTATGTTTAGTTAATTTTTCGCATTTAATTGTTAAATCATTAAGAGATATAGAGTTGTTAATTTCACCACCAATATTAAACGTTTCATTATTTATTTTATTTATCTTTTTTATTTGAATTAAAATAATTTCACATGCATCTCTAATATGTAGAACATCTCTCACTTGATGCCCCTTGCCACCAAATCCAATATAAGACAGTTTTTTTTTAAATAAATGTCTAGCGACCCATAGAGGTACAAATCCCTGATCTTGTTTACCGAATTGCCAAGGGCCAGCTATAACACCGAATCTATTGATTATAAATTTTAAATTTGTTTTATAAAACATTTCTTTAATTAATTTTTCAGATGCAAGTTTTGTAAAACCGTAGAGTGAGCTAGCAGAGGAAGTTGTAAAATTTTCATTTATTTTGTATTTAATTTTAAGAGGTTTTATAATATTCGTTTTTTTGACTAAATCTCTTAGTTTTTGGATAGCGTAGACCCTGCTCGAAGATAAAAAAATTATATTAGCTTTATCTTCTAGACATTTTTTTAAAATATTGAATGTGCCTAGCAAATTAGTATTAAACACTCTATCGGCATCATATTTCGAAGCTTCAATCGCTGGCTCAGCACAACAGTCAATTATCAAATCAAATTTAGGAAGGAATTTTATTTTTTTGAAGTTTTCGATATTAATGTTAAAATTTTTAATATTAATTTTATCGAGTCTTTTTTTATTTAAAGACGATCCGTTCCGAGAAAGATTATCGAGACTATAAACTTGAACTTTTTTAAGATTTTTTTGCAAATAAATGGCGATATTTGAGCCTACAAAACCACATCCGCCAGTAATTAGTATTTTCATTATAATTTAATTATCTTACTAATAGAAAAAAATAAACATATTTTATGCTTTCAATAATAATACCAGTTAGAAATGAGTCTGATAGTTTAAATACTATTATGGATCATTATTCAAAAAACTTGAATAGTCTAGATTATGAAGTTTTAATAATAAATGATTTTAGTAAAGATAACACACTAGAAAAAGCTAGAAATTTATTCAAAAGTAAAAATTTTAAAATCTTAGATAATAAAAAAAAAGGATTAGGCGGAGCAATTAACCTAGGTATCAAAGAAGCAAATGGTTCAAATATAGCAATTATGATGGCAGATCAATCGGATGATATTAATGATTTAATAAAATATAATTCTTTAATTAATGAGAGTGACTATGACGCTATTTTAGGCTCAAGATTTATAAAGGGGTCTAAAATTATTAATTACCCGATACAAAAATTAATTTTAAACAGAATTTTTAATTATTTTGTGGGATTTATTTTTTGGAATAGTTATAACGATTATACTAATGCCTTTAAAATTTATAAAAAAAAGGTTCTTAAAGAAATTGCACCTCTAATTTCAGAAAGTTTTAATATTTTTCTAGAAATTCCCTTAAAAATTATTTCTAGAAAATATAAGTATAAGATAATACCTATCAACTGGACTGGAAGAACAAAAGGGGTTTCTAAGTTCAAGATAAAAGAATTAAGATCTAAGTATTTATTTACATTGATCTATTGTTTTATTGAAAAAAATTTATTAAATATAAAGAAATGAAACTTTTAACACATTTATCTCTGCAAAAATCAGTAATAGTCTTTTTTGTAATAGTATTGATTATACTTATTGGTTTATCAATAATATTATAGATAGGTTAAGGCCAGAAGAATAATTCCTAATAAAACTCTATAATAAACAAATATATCTAAATTAAACTTATTAAGATACTTTAAAAAATATTTAATAGTTATTAGAGAAAAGAAAAAAGCTGAGATTATCGCAAAAATATTTAATTTAGCAAAATCTTGATTTTCAGAAAAAGCAATATTATTTATTCCAAAAATAGAAACAGCACCTAAAATGGGAATAGAAATTAAAAAAGATATTTTTGCTGAGTCAACTCTTTCAAATCTCAAAAACCTTGCAGCTGTGATAGCTATTCCCGATCTACTCACCCCTGGTATCAATGATAAAATTTGTAAAACTCCAATAAAAATTGCTGATTTAAAACTAAAATCTTTTTCAATAGTTTTCTCTATTTTGAATTTGTCGCTTAAAAACAATAAAATACCAAAGATTAAAGTCGTCCATGCAATAGTTTCAATGTTTCTTATTTTTTCAATTAAATTTGTTTCAACTAAAATAGCGCCGACTAAAATTACTGGAATGGAAGATATAATTATTTTGAAAAAAAGAATTTTATCTTTATAGAAATTAATAATGTCTTTATAAAAATAAACTATAACAGCAATAAATGAACCCAAGTGTAAACTAACATCAATTGATAGGCTTTTTCCAAGTTCTAGATAGCTAGAGGCAATGATTAAATGTGAGGAAGAGCTTACTGGTAAAAACTCGGCTATACCTTGAATCAAAGATAAAATAAAAATTTCAATCACTTTTCAAATAATAAAATTAAAGGTTGTTTTTTTATTGGCAATTACCAATGCATATCAGGTATGCATAAAATAGCATTAATTTCTAAAGGTTTTTAGTATTTAGGTAAGTGGTATTGACCTTTAAAAGCTATCATTCTTTTAATTCCTAACTTAACTAACATTTCTATGACAAAAAAAATGCTTCAATTTGTTGATCTTGAGCAGGAGACACCTGAAAAAAGAGACACTTCTTTGAGAAAAGATGATTTCAATGAGATTTATAAAGAGTATATAACCAATAAAGCAACAGAACAATCAAGCAGGTGTTCTCAATGTGGAGTTCCTTTTTGTCAAATACATTGTCCCCTAAGCAATAACATCCCAGATTGGTTGAAGCTAACTGCAGAGGGCCGTCTCAAAGAAGCCTATGAAGTGTCTCAAAGCACGAATAATATGCCAGAGGTATGTGGAAGAATTTGTCCTCAAGATAGGTTATGCGAAGGAAATTGCGTTATTGAGCAATCAGGACATGGAACTGTCACTATTGGGTCTATAGAAAAATATATAACAGACACAGCTTGGGATAAGGGGTGGGTAAAACCTTTTAAGGTTAAAAGAGAATTAAAACAATCAGTTGGAATTATAGGTGCTGGTCCAGCAGGAATGGCTTGCGCTGAAGAATTAAGAAAATCAGGTTATCAAGTAACAATTTATGATAGATACGATAGGCCAGGCGGTCTTTTAATTTATGGTATTCCAAATTTTAAATTAGAGAAATTTGTAGTTGAAAGAAGAACAAAATTATTAAAAGAAACTGGTATAAAGTTTGTTCAAAACTTTGAGGTTGGAAAAAATAAAACTTTATATGAACTTAAAGAAAAACACGATGCCATACTAATTTCAACGGGGGTTTATAAAGCTAGAGAAATAGATATACCAGGTCACAATCTTCAAAATATCTTTCCAGCGATGGATTTTTTAACTGCTTCTAATAGAAAAGGTTTGGGCGACAAAGTTAAATTATTTGATGATGGTACTTTGAATGCAGAAGGAAAAAATGTTGTTGTAATTGGCGGGGGTGATACAGCAATGGATTGTGTAAGAACTTCAATTAGACAAAAAGCTAAATCAGTAAAATGTTTATACAGGCGTGATCGAGAAAATATGCCAGGATCAGCAAGAGAAGTAGGAAATGCAATCGAAGAAGGTGTAGAATTTGTTTGGTTAACAAGTCCAAAAAGTTTTATTGGAACAAATAAAGTTGAAGCAGTTGAAGTAAATAAAATGAAATTAGGTGAACCAGACTCATCAGGTAGAAGAAGACCTGAAATTGATAAAGGGTCAGAATATAAGATCCCAGCAGATCTTGTGATTAAATCTTTAGGATTTGATCCTGAAAATTTACCGAAGTTATTTAATGCTAAGGAATTAGTTGTATCACAATGGGGCACTTTAAAAATCGATTTGAAATCTATGCAAACAAATTTGGATGGAATATTTGCTGCAGGTGATATTGTTAGAGGAGCTTCGCTTGTAGTATGGGCGATTAGAGATGGTCGTGATGCTGCTACACAAATCGAAAAATATTTACAAGCAAAAGAAAATAAAAACAAAACAGTAGTCGCGGCGTAATTCCAATGAAAAATTATAAAAAAAATAAAAAAATTTTAGAAAAAAGTTTTAATTATTCTCCAGATATGGAACACGATGCATGCGGTGTTGGATTGATTGCATCTACTAATGGAAAAAAATCTAGAAAAATTGTTGAATACGGTATTGAGGCACTAAAAGCTATTTGGCACAGAGGAGCTGTAGACGCAGATGGAAAATCTGGCGATGGGGCAGGAATTCAAATTGAAATAGCACCTGATTTTTTTAAAGAAAAAATTTCAGCAACTGGACACACTCTTGATGAAAGTAAAAGAATTTGTGTAGGAATGGTTTTTCTTCCAAGAACTGATTATTCTGAACAAGAAAAATGCAGAGAAATTATAGAATCAGCTCTTTTAGATGAAAATTATTATATATATGGGTGGAGACAAGTGCCAATTAACTCAAGTGTGTTAGGTAAAACAGCTGATCAAAATCGTCCAGAAATTGCTCAAGTAATGTTTAAAAAAAATGAAACATTACAAACCAACGATCTTGAAAGAGATTTGTTTGAGACAAGAAAAAAAATTGAAAAAGTTGCTAGGGACAAACAAATAAAGGACTTTTATATTTGCTCATTTAGCTCAAGATCCATTGTTTATAAAGGCATGTTTTTAGCTGAAATGTTATCTGAGTTTTATCCAGATCTTAATGATAAAAAACTAACTTCAAGATTTGCAATTTTTCATCAAAGGTACTCTACAAATACTTTTCCTAGTTGGGATTTAGCTCAACCTTTTAGAACTTTAGCACACAATGGCGAAATCAATACAGTTAAAGGAAATATAAATTGGATGAAAATTCATGAACAAGATATGTCTAGCAAACTTTTTAAAGATGTTAAAAATTTAAAGCCGGTTATTCGAAGCTCATCTGACTCAGGTGCTTTAGATAATGTTTTTGAACTCTTAACTCACTCTGGAAAATTAGCGCCATTAATTAAATTGATGATGATACCAGACTCCTGGTCAAAGAGAAGCAAAACAGTACCAAAAAATCACCAAGACTTATTTAATTTTCTCAACAGCACGATAGAACCTTGGGATGGCCCCGCCGCTATTTGCGCAACTGATGCCAAGTGGGTTTTGGCCTCTTCAGATAGAAATGGATTAAGACCCCTTAGATATTCGATTACCTCTGATGATTTATTTTTTGCAGGTTCAGAAACCGGTATGATTAAAATTCCAGAGGATAAAATTATTGAGAAAGGAAAACTTGGCCCAGGTCAAATAATAGCTATTGATTTAAAAAAAGGAAAATTCTTTAAAGATAAAGAAATAAAAGATCTATTAGCTAAAGATTATAAAAAATATAATAAGCAGATAATCGATCTAGAGAAAAAAATTTCATCTGAGGATGAAAAACCGAATTTTTTAAGTGAAGAATTAAGAAAACGTCAGTATTTGTCTGGATTAAGTATTGAGGATTTAGAGTTAATACTTCATCCAATGGCAGAAGAAGGAAAAGAAGCTTCAGGTTCAATGGGCGATGATACTCCTGTTGCAGTTTTATCCAGTCATTTTAGACCTGTCTCACATTATTTTAGACAAAACTTTAGCCAGGTAACAAACCCACCAATAGATTCATTAAGAGAAAATAAAGTAATGAGTTTAAAAACAAGATTTGGAAATTTAGGTAATATTTTAGATTTTGATAATCTTACAGAGGAAAATATCTATGTTTTGGATAGCCCTATTCTCATTAACTCACAACTTAAAAAATTTAAAAAATTTTTTTCAAAAAAAGTAAAAATAATTGATTGCACCTTTGATATTGAAAAATCTCTTAAAGAGAGAATTGAGTCGATTAGGGAAGAAGCAGAAACGGCTGTTAGACAGGGAAGCACTTGCTTAGTTTTATCTGACAAAAATATATCAAACAAAAAAGCAAGCATACCAAGCATATTAACTGTGGGAGCGGTTCACTCTCATTTGGTAAAACATGGTTTAAGGGGCTATTGTTCTTTGAACGTTGAATGCTCTGATGCAATGGATACACACTCGTTTGCTATTTTAATAGGAGTTGGTGCTACAACAGTAAATCCATATTTAGCAATAGATAGTATTTACCAAAGATTTGAAAAAAAATTGTTTGGTAAATCAGATTTTGAAACATGTGTAAGTAAATTTAAAAAATCAATTGATGCTGGCCTTTTAAAAATTATGTCAAAGATGGGAATATCAGTAATTAGTTCTTATAGGGGTGGATGTAATTTTGAAGCAGTGGGTTTAAGTAGAGCAATAGTATCAGACTATTTTCCCGGCATGTCTTCGAGAATTTCAGGAATAGGGATAATCGGAATTGAGAAAAAGATTAAAGAACTTCATAAAAAATTTAATGCTAAAAATGTGTTTACCTTACCTATCGGTGGCTTATATAGATTTAGAAAAAGTGGCGAAGATCATCAGTATCAAGGTAAATTGATCCATTTGTTGCAAAGTGCTGTAGGAAGCGGTTCTTATGAATTATACAAAAAGTATTCAGCTGGAATTCACAACTTGCCCCCTATTAATATAAGAGATCTACTAGAATTTAAAAAAAAGAGAAAACCTATTAACATTGACCAAGTGGAGCCAGTCGAAGAGATTTTAAAAAGATTTGGCAGTGGAAGTATGTCTCATGGAGCATTATCAGCTGAGGCTCATGAAACTTTAGCAGTAGGAATGAACAGAGTTAAAGGAGCATCCTGCAGTGGAGAGGGCGGAGAAGATGCTAAAAGATTCAAAACTTTATCCAACGGAGATAGTGCAAATTCAAGAGTAAAACAAATTGCATCCGCTAGATTTGGAGTAACAGTTGACTACTTGAATAATGCTAACGAAATAGAAATTAAAATTGCCCAAGGAGCGAAACCAGGTGAAGGAGGGCAGCTTCCAGGTTTTAAAGTTACTGAGGAAATAGCAAGACTAAGACATTCGACGCCAGGAGTTACTTTAATATCTCCACCACCACACCATGATATTTACTCGATAGAAGATTTGGCTCAGTTAATCTATGATTTAAAACAAATTAATCCTGGCGCAAGAGTAGGAGTTAAATTAGTTGCATCAACTGGAATAGGAACAATAGCAGCAGG
>CACITX010000014.1 GCA_902589705.1 uncultured Pelagibacteraceae bacterium | reverse complement strand
GTAAAAAGTTAATATAACAACTAAAGCTGTTTTTAATTGCATCCATAATTCAGAAAAAATACTAAATCCAAGACTGTGTATTAATAAAATGCCAAACAACCAAGATAACAACATAGCCGGCATCATGATATAATTATAAAGTTTTCTTTCCATTGTCTTAAACACTGTTTTCTGAGATTCATGATCTGCCTCTGAATGATAAACAAATATTCTCGGCAAATATAAAAGTCCTGCCATCCACGAAACAACTGCTATAAGATGTAAAGATTTGAACAGGAGGTAAGTATTCATTTTTAAATATATTTTTTTACTAGCTTTTCAAATAAGTTAATATGATCTGTATTATCATTAAGGCATGGTATTAAATCAAAATTTTCACCACCATTGTCCATAAAACTTTCTCTTCCTTGAATATCAATTTCCTCTAAGGTTTCTACACAGTCGGAAGCGAAACCTGGGCAGATAACTAATAAATTTTTAACCCCTTTGCTTGGTAAGCTTTCTAAAGTTTTATCTGTGTAAGGTGTTAACCACTCTTGTGGACCAAACCTCGACTGAAAAGTAGTCTGTATATCTATTTCATTAAAATTCTCTTTCATGAGTCTTGTGGTTTTATGACAATAGCAATGATAAGGGTCTCCTTTATCAAAATATTTTTTTGGAATACCATGATATGAAGAAATAATTAAATCTGGTTTCCAATTTATGCTTCCTAATTTTTCCTTAACACTTTTTATAAGCGCATCTATATATATTGGCTCACTTTCATAATGAGGTATAACCTGTAAACTTGGCTGCCACCTCATGCCCATAAGTGACCTGTAAACTTCATCACAAACAGTTGCTGTTGTTGCGGCTGCATATTGTGGATACAAAGGAAGGATTATTATATTTTCACACCCAGCATCTTTGAGAATATTAAGTTTTGATTTTATGCTTGGGTTTCCATATCTCATTGCAAAATCGACAATAACTTTTTCACTTCCAATTTTTTTATTTAGTTTCTCTGCCTGGTTTCTTGTAAAATAAAGCAGAGGAGACTCGTTCGACTCTTTTCTCCAAATTTTTTTGTATGCGTGTGCTGTTTTAGATGGTCTAAAAGTAAGTATAAATAAGTTTAAAATGATTTGCCACAATATTGGGTTAACCTCTATTACCCTTCTGTCAGATAGGAACTCTTTTAAATATTTTCTTATATCCCACCAACTAGTAGAATCTGGTGTTCCTAAATTTATCAAAAGAACACCTGTTTTACCAAATTTTACTTCTGGATGATCGTTTTGCATTATTAATACTCTCTATAAAATTTTATTAGTTTATATACTTTGTCTGGGTTTGTTTCTGGTAGCATACCATGTCCTAGATTAAAAACATAAGGCAAACCTTTGAATGCGTCTAAATATTTTCTAGCATTTTTGTAAATTTCTTTATCGGGTAATAATAAAGTTTTTGGATCTAACCCTCCTTGAATGACCGTATCTTTGAGATTTTCTTTAGCCCAATTGGGGTCAATATTGTAATCTATATTAATTCCATTTGGTTTTACCAAATTATTAAAATCTTTGTAATTTTCTTTAATACCCCTTGGAAAACAAATCACAGGTATATTTTTCTTTTTACAAAACTCTACAATTTTAGAATTTGGGGAATAACAAAAGTTATTAAGATCTTCTTGCGGTATTGATCCAGCCCAAGAATCAAAAATTTGAACTACATCAGCTCCTGCCTTAACTTGATTTTCGATATGTAAACAAAGATAATTAATTAACTTCTCTAATATTAAATTAATTTCATCTTTTTTTTTATTAATTATTTTTAAATCAACTTCATTTTTATTTTGTTTGGCTCCAATCATGTATACTAATAAAGTCCATGGTGCCCCTATAAAAGATATTAATGATTTTTCTTTGTTTAATTTTTTTCTAGTAATTTCTATCGCTTTATAAATTGGTTTAAGTTTTTTAGTAAATTTGAGATCATCATTCTTTAAAAAATTTTCTAAATTAAAATTTTCTAATTTTGGCCCAAGGTTTTTTAAAAATTCAACTTTTTGGTTAAGCGCATGTGGTACCATTAAAATATCTGAAAAAATTATTGCAGAGTCTAGATTAAATCTCTCGATGGGTTGTAGTGTAATTTTAGAACTTAACTCGCTATTTAGGCAAAGATTAATAAAATCTTGATTTTGTGATCTAATTTTTCGAAACTCAGGTAAATAACGTCCAGCTTGTCTCATAAACCAAACTGATTTACAAATTTTTTTATTTATTAATATTTCTTTAAGATTATTCATTAAATAATAAAAAGTTTTTAAGTGTAATAATTGTTCTAGGTCCTGTTATTTAGTTATATAACGAATTATACATTTTTTATACATAGGACCGTTTATAACTATTCCTGATATATGTGATTTTGGAACGTTTATTGATTTTATAAACATCAAAAAAACCATATTATTAACATTCAACAAAATGTTCAAATAGTGTTAATAAATGTTAGTTATTTTTTTTTCTTTTTTTTTAATATGTAGAAAACTAACTAATTAATACTTTATTAACAAAGTTATGAACGAAAAATACAATGTATATCTTGTGTCTGACTCAACTGGAGAAACATTAGATAGAATATTTTTATCTCTCAAATCTCAATTTGCTAACTTCGAGTATGATAAAAAAGAATTTGCCTTTATAAGAACCGAACAGCAAATTGACAAAATTATCAAAGAATGTGATCAAATTGATAATGCTATAATATTATATACAATTGTTGAGACTAAATTAGCTAAATACCTTGCAAATCAAAGTGAAAAATTTTCTGTTCCTTGTTTTGGTGTTTTAGGAAACTTAATTTTAAGCTTTTCTAAATTGCTTAACCAAAAAGCTATACATAAACCGAGCGCTCAGCATGTTTTAGATGGGGATTATTATAAAAGAATAGAGGCTATACAATTTACAATGTCTCATGATGACGGAAAAAAAGTAGATGATATTAATAATGCAGACGTAATTTTGTTAGGTGTAAGCAGAACCAGCAAAACCCCAACCTCTATATATCTAGCTAATAGAGGTTATAAAACAGTGAATATTCCCTTAGTACTAGATCAAAAAATACCTGAAAATTTAAATTCAAATAATACTTCTTGTATAATAGGTTTAGTAGCAGATCCAGAAAGATTATCTGACATTAGAAGAAATAGAGTAGCAATAATGAAAGATCAAAAACTTAAAGAGTACACAGATTTAGATGCAATCAAAAAAGAAGTTGAAGATTCTAAAAAACTTTTTAAAAAAAATAATTGGCCTGTAATTGATGTTACCAGGAGGTCCGTAGAGGAAACAGCTGCTTCGATCTTAAAGATTATTGATATAAAAAGAAATAAATGAAAATAATTTTAGCCTCTAAAAGCGGTGTTAGAAAACAAATTTTAGACAAATATAAGATTGATAATGAGGTTATGGTCTCAAATGTTGATGAAGATGAAATTAAAGACTCCCTTCTCGCAGAAGGAGCAGATCCATTAATTGTTTCTAAAAATCTTGCTGAAATAAAATCTATTAAAGTAAGTAATAAAAACCCAGATCGTTTAGTGCTCGGCGCAGATAGTGTTGTCTCATTAGATAATGAATTAATTAATAAACCTAAATCAAGAGAAGAAGCTTTCTCAATATTAAAAAAACTTAATAATTCGATACATTATTTAATAAGCTCTGTTTGTATCTCTAAGAACGGAGCTATGATTTGGAATCATACCGATTCTTCAGAACTGAAAATGAAAAATTTTGACGATCCTTCGTTGTCAAAATATTTAGATAAAATAAAGACAGAAACGTTACTAGCTTACGGTGTATATCAAATCGAGGCAGATGGATTAGAATTATTTGAATATGTAAAAGGAGATAGAGACTCTATTATGGGTTTACCCATAAAAGAAATAATTAACTATATGGATCAATTTAAAAAATGAAAAAGAAATTTGGAATTATTGGAAACCCTATTAAACATTCTTTGTCGCCTGTGCTACACAAATATTGGTTTGAAAAATATGACCTAGATGCAAGTTATTCGATAATAGAAGCAAAAGATGAAGATTTAAAAGATATTATAAAGAAAATTAGACACCATGAATTAATAGGCATCAATGTTACTTTACCTTTTAAACAAAAAATAATTAATCAAACTGATAAGATCGTTAATGATGCTGAACTTACGGGATCAGTAAATACTATTTTGTTAGATGACAATAAAATTGTCGGTGAAAACACAGATGTGTTTGGGTTACAGGCCGCATATCTTAAAGAAATTGATAGCGGCATACATAAAAACGCTCTGATTATTGGAGCAGGAGGAGTATCCCCTTCGGTTATTTTATCACTTCAAAAATCAGGGATTAAAGAAATCTCAATAACTAATCGAACTAATGAAAAATGTATATTTTTAAAAAAAAGATTTTCTTATCTAAATATAGCTCCTTGGAAAAATTTGAAAGATGAGATTAAAAAATTTGATATAATTATAAACGCTACAAGTTTAGGTTTAAAAAATGGAGATGATTTCGATTTCGACTTCTTAAACACAAAAGAGAATGTTGTTTATATTGACACAATTTATAACCCACTAGAAACAAAAACTTATAAATTTCTCAAAGAAGAAGGTAGAAAGGTTTTCAATGGTCTTGATATGTTTATTTATCAAGGACAAAAATCTTTTTATTTATGGAATAAAATTAATCCAGAGATTGATAATGAATTAATAGAACTATTAAATTCAAAGCTTAAATGATTAAAATTGGTATCACAGGTTCATTGGCATCAGGCAAATCTACAGCTAGTAAATTTTTATCTGGTAAGGGTGGCCCTCTGTTTAGTGCTGATAGCGCAGTTCAAGAGCTCTATAAAAGCTCTAGCTTTAAGAGCTTGATTAGTAAAAAGTTTAAAATAAAAAACAATAATCAAATTAAAAAAAATCTTAAAAAAATTATTATTAATAATAGTACTGAACTTAAAAAATTAGAAAAAATAATTCATCCTTTAGTTAGAAAAAAAATGAAAAAATTTACGTTTAAAAATAAGAATAAAAAGCTCTTATTTTATGAAATTCCACTACTAATTGAGAGCAAGCTAATGAAATATTTTGATAAAATAATTTTTATAAAATCAAAAAAGCAACTCAGATTAAGAAGATTTAAGTTAAAGAATGGAGACAAAAAATTATTTAATTTGTTAAACAGCAAGCAAATGAGGGATAATAAAAAAATTAAGTTTTGTGATTACGTTGTTGTGAATGAAAAGAATTTAAAGATTTTAAAAAAAGATCTATCAACTATAATATCTAAATATGAATGAAGTCTTTTTAGATACTGAAACCACAGGGTTATCATTTAGGGATGGCCATAAGGTTGTTGAGATTGCTTGTATCGAAACTAAAGATTTAATTCCTACGGGAAATGTATTTCATAAATTAATTAATCCAAAAAGAAGCATGCCAAGCGAGGCATTTAAAGTTCATGGTTTTTCAGAAGAATTTTTAAAAGATAAAGATACATTCGATATTATCGCTGATGAATTTTTAAATTTTGTAAAAGATAAAAAAATTATAATTCATAATGCACCTTTTGATTTAGGATTTTTAGATGGAGAACTAGAGTTACTAAAAAAAGGCAAAATAGATAAAAAGTTAGTAATCGACTCATTAGAAGTTGCTAGAAATAAATTTCCAGGAACACCAAATTCATTAGATGCATTATGTAAAAAGTTCAATATAGATCTTTCACGAAGGACAAAACATAATGCCTTATTAGATTGTGAGTTGTTAAGAGAAGTTTATATTAATTTGTTAGATGCTAAAGAACCAAAACTTGATCTTTCAAATAATATTGAAGCTCAGCGTTTGAATAAGGCTAAAGTTTATAGCAAAACAATTGTGAAAATCTCAGAAGATGAAATCAAAAAACATAAAGACTTTTTAAAGTCAGAATTAAGAAAAAATTTTTATTGAACTTTTCTTATCTTATATAATTTTTCAAAATCGACAGACTCGTTTATTTTTACATCTTTAAAACCAGAATTTTCAAATAAAAAAACAAAAATTTGTCTTAATTCAGAATAAATTTCACTTGGAACATTTATTAAAATAATTTTTTCCATTTCATCTTTTTGAATTTTTTTATTTTCTAACTCTACAATTGTAGAGTAAATGATTTTAGTATTTATCTTTTCAAAATCATCTTTTATCGGTGTTAGACTCAAACTGGTTAACACTTCAATTATATTTTGTTTAACTTGAGCACTTTTAATATCAATATTTATCTTGTAGTTAGAAATATTTTTGGAGAGAAGAAAAAAAGTTTTTGGGTTAGGAATGCTAAAGTTTAAATTCTTTATGTATTTTCCAATTATTTTATAGCTCATCTTTTTTATGATCTACTACTTCTCCATCAATAGTTCCATCTTCACGGTTCACTACTGATTGTGATTTATTTTTTAAAACCAAACCAAATATTACTTTTCTTGTGAAAGGAATTAATAATAAGAACCCAATTAAATCTGTAAAAAAACCTGGTGTTATCAGAAGTAGTGCGGCTATAGCAATAGATGCCCCCGACATGATTTCGTAAATAGGCATTTTATTTTGGTATAAATTAACCATTCCGGATTTTAATGTTCGAATTCCTTGTAATTTTGCAAAATAGACACCAATTATTGCTGTCAGAAAAATAAGTGCGACAGTATTTAAGACGCCTACTTGCCCGCCTATTTTAATAAATAAAAATATTTCAAGCGCTGGAATAGCTATAAATAATATAAAAAATGGGTTCATTTGTCTGATACAAAAATATATGATTAATGTATATTTATCAAATTATGAGTAACAGCTTTGGTTATATTGACATAATTTTGTTAGGAATGATCGCAGGATTTATAATCTTGAGACTCAGAAGTATTTTGGGCAGAAAAACAGGCCATGAGTCAAAAGTGTACCCAGGTTTTGCAGAGGAAAAATTCAACGTACCAAAAAAAGAAATAAAATCAGTTAAACAGAATCTCGAAACCTTAGAAGGTAAAGACAAAAAAGAATTTTTAAAAGGAGCGGAGATTGCTTACGAAACTATTCTTACAGCTTTTGCTAGTGGAGATACTAAAAAATTCAAAGGTCTTTTAACAGCAACAATGATCAATAATTTTAAAAGCGCTATTGATTCAAGAAATAAAGAAAACATGAAATCCGAATTTACATTTATTGGAGTAAAAGAATCTTCAGTAGAAAAATATGAAAAAGTTAAAGATGATCTATTTGCAACAGTAAAATTTGTAGCTGAAGTTATCTCTGTCAAAAAAGATAAAAATGATAAGATTATCGAAGGTAGTCCAGACAAAATTAAATTTGTTTCAGATGTTTGGAAATTTACGAAAAATATTAAAAATTCAAGTCCTAACTGGTTTCTGGCTGAAATCGTTAGTCAGTGATTAAGAAAAAAAACCTTTCAAAAGAAGATAGCGAAGTATGGCAATCTTATATTAAAAACCCAACTGACCTTTACGATAAAGACTTAGGAAATAAATCAATAAACAGAAAAGAAAGATTTAAATTTGATCTTCATGGTTACACATTGGATGAGGCAAATAAAAAAGTAAAAGAAATTGTAATCTCTTGCTCTAAAAATAAATATAAAGAAATTTTATTAATAACAGGCAAAGGTTTACATTCAAAGTCTGGTGAAGACACATATGTTTCAAGTGATCTAAGCAAACTAAGGTATTCAGTGCCTGAGTTTATAAGTTCTGATGATGATTTAAAAAATTATATTATTTCAATTGAAGAGGCTGAAAAAAAAGATGGAGGTGACGGAGCCATTCTTATTAAGCTTAAGAATTTATAATATAAACTTAGAAAGATCTGTATCTTTTACTAAATTACCTAAATTATCTTGTACGTATTTTTGATTAACAGTTATAGTTTCACCCGCTCTATCAGTCGCGTTAAAACTTATGTCATCTAGGACTTTTTCAATAATAGTATGAAGTCTTCTTGCTCCAATATTTTCTACTGAAGAATTGACCTCAGCTGAAATTTTAGCAAGCATATCTATACCGTCTTCCGTAAACTCTAAATCTACGTTTTCCGTTTTAAGAAGTTCTTTATATTGTTTAATTAAACTATTATCAGGCTCCTTAAGAATTCTTTTGAAATCTTCTTCTTTTAATGCATCTAACTCAACTCTTATAGGTAGTCTTCCTTGTAATTCAGGTAATAAATCAGATGGTTTTGCTAATTGAAATGCTCCTGAGGCAATGAATAAAATATGGTCTGTTTTAATAGGGCCATGTTTAGTGCTAACAGTTGTTCCTTCTATAAGAGGTAGCAAGTCTCTCTGTACACCTTCTCTCGATACGTCACCGCCAACTCTATCACTTCTCGCAGATACTTTATCTATTTCATCTAAGAATACTATTCCATTTTCTTCCGTAGTTTTTTTTGCTTCAGTTATTATCTTATCTTCCTCGATCATTTTGTCTGACTCTTGCGCAACTAGAATGTCATGGGACTCCTTGACGGTCATCTTCTTCTTCTTACCTTTTTTACCACCCATAGATTTTCCAAGAATATCTCCAAGATTTACCATTCCAACGTTTCCTCCAGGCATCCCAGGTATTTCAAAACTTTGAAGTGGAGAAGAAGTATTTTGCACCTCTATTTCTATCTCATTGTCATCTAAATCACCGTTTCTTAATCTTTTTCTAAAACTCTCTCTTGTAGCCACACTTGCTTTATTTCCTACTAGTGCATCTAATACTTTCTCTTCGGCTTTTAATTCTGCTTTAGCTTTGACTTCTTTTCTTTTTTTCTCTCTTTCCATAGCAATAGCTATTTCAATTAAATCTCTAATGATTTGCTCTACGTCTCTTCCTACGTAACCTACTTCTGTAAATCTTGTTGCTTCGACTTTAATAAATGGAGCTTCTGCTAATTTTGAAAGCCTTCTAGAAATTTCTGTTTTACCAACACCTGTTGGTCCAATCATTAAAATATTTTTTGGAAGAACTTCATCTCTCATTTCATCTGACAAAGCTTGTCTTCTCCATCTGTTTCTTAACGCAACGGCCACTGCTTTCTTTGCATCCTTTTGGCCAATAACGTATCTATCTAACTCAGAAACAATTTCTCTAGGAGATAAAGCGCTCACTCTAGAAGTTTCTTTGTTTTTATTTTTCACTACTTTTAAATTTGTAACTTTATTAGTTGGTGCCATATTAAACTTTTTCCACTGTAACGTTATTATTTGTAAATACGCATATGTCAGATGCAACTTTAATAGACTTTCTAGCTATATCTTCTGCGCTCATATCTGTTTCAGCTAATACTTTTGCAGCAGCCAAAGCATAATTACCGCCTGATCCAATTCCAATTATTCCATCTTCTGGTTCTAAAACATCTCCTGTCCCAGAAATTATAAAACTATGTTTTTTATCTGCCACAGCCATTAATGCCTCTAATCTTCTTAAAAATTTATCGCTTCTCCAATCTTTAGCTAATTCAACAGCTGCTCTTTGTAGGTTGCCTGCATGTTTTTCAAGTTTAGCTTCTAACCTTTCAAATAAAGTTAATGCATCAGCAGTCGAACCTGCAAACCCAGCAATCACTCCTCTACTTTCAATTTTTCTTACTTTCTTTGCTTTGCTTTTTAAAACTGTGTTACCAAGACTAACTTGACCGTCACCTGCAACTACTGTTTCACCATTTTTTCTAAGCAAAACAATTGTAGTACCGTGCCATTTTTCAGCTGTATTCATAACGTTATATGTGGAGATTAATTTAAGATCTTCAATAGGTAATCTACTTTATTGATAAAATGAGTGAATATATATATATCAAATATTAATCTGCGTTATTATGGCAAGAAAAGCGAAAATAAATAGAAAAACAAAAGAAACCAGCATTTCAGTATCCGTTAATTTGGACGGCAAAGGCAAATACAAAATAAAAACTGGAATTGGTTTTTTAGATCACATGTTAGAACAGCTTTCTAAGCACTCATTAATAGATTTAGAAGTAAGTGCTAAAGGTGATACGCACATTGATTTACACCACACCACTGAAGATACAGGAATAGCAATTGGAGAAGCTATTAAAAAAGCTGCAGGCAACCGAAAAGGAATCACAAGATATGCTTCAACTATGATTCCAATGGATGAAACACTTAGCCGAGTTTCAATTGACGTATCAAATAGACCTTATTTAATTTGGAAAGTTAATTTGCCGGTCGAAAAACTTGGTGAGATGGATACAGAATTGTTTAAAGAGTGGTTTCAAGCATTCTCTCAATCTGCCGGTGTTACCTTGCACGTAGAAAACATTTACGGTGAAAATAGTCACCATAAAATTGAGTCTTGTTACAAAGGTTTAGCTAGATCATTAAAAGATGCTTTAGCGATTGATAAAAGAATTAAAAACTCAATACCTTCGACAAAAGGCTCTATTTAATTTTGATGAACGTCACAATCGTTGACTACCAATCGGGCAATATAAGCTCAGTCATTAACTCTTTTACAGAGGTCGCTAAAGGTAAAGTTAACTTAGAAGTAACTTCCGATGTAAATAAAATAAAATCCAGCGATAAGATTATCTTGCCTGGCCAAGGATCATTTAAAAGCTGCGTGGGCTCTTTAAATAGTATTAATGGACTAGTCGATGCACTTAAAGATTTCGCAATTACAAATAAGAAACCATTATTAGGAATCTGTGTCGGTTTACAAATGTTTTCTGATATTGGTTATGAAGAATCTGAAACAAAAGGTTTAGGATGGATTGCCGGTAAAGTTTCTAAAATTGATAATCAAAATGGTAAATTTAAACTCCCTCATATTGGTTGGAATGAAATAGACATCCAAAAAGAAAGCAAAATTTTTAAAGACATAGAAAATAAATCTCACATGTATTTTGTGCACAGCTATGAATTTATTCCAAAAGATAAATCGGTTATCTCAGCAACAACAGATTATTCATCTAAAATTGTTTGCGCGGTTGAGAAGGATAATTTATTTGGAACACAATTTCACCCTGAGAAGAGTGATAAAACTGGATTAAAAATAATCGATAATTTTTTAAAATTATAATGAAAATATTTCCAGCTATAGACATAAAAGATAAAAAATGTGTGAGATTAATCAAAGGAGATTTTGAAAATAAAACTGAATATGAAATTTCACCTATTGATCAAGCTGGTAAATACAAAGATCATGGCTTTAAAAATTTACATATTGTTGATTTAGACGGCGCTTTAACTGGAAAGACAGTTAACCTAGATGTTATTAAGCAAATTGTTAGTAAATACGATTTAAAAATTGAAATAGGTGGTGGTGTAAGATCACTAGATAGCATTAAACAATATATTGAAGCAGGAGTTGAGAAAGTAATTTTAGGTAGTGGAGCTATTAAAAATAAAGAATTTTTAAAAGAAGCTTGTCAAAAATTTAAAGATCAAATTGCTTTAGGATTAGATGCGAAGGATGGAAACCTTTCCGTATCAGGTTGGAAAGAAAATCTTAATATTAAAACTAAAGACTTTCTCAAAGAAGTTAATAGTTATGGTGTGAGCCGAATTATTTATACAGACATTAATAGGGATGGAATGAAAACTAGTCCAAATTTTGAAGAGACTATAAAAATTGCAGAACTTGCTAATTGTCCTGTTGTGATTTCAGGAGGCGTCTCTTCAATTAACGACATTAAAAAAGCTAAAGAATTAAATAATAATAAAATTGAAGGCATCATTGTTGGAAAAGCTATTTACGATGGTGATATTAAACTTGAAGAATTAGCGAAGGAGATCAGTGCTTAAAAATAGAATTATACCTTGTCTAGATGTAAAGAATGGAAGAGTAGTTAAAGGTATTAACTTTGTTGAGTTAAAAGATGCCGGTGATCCAGTTGAGCAAGCTAAGATTTATAGCGATGGTGGAGCTGATGAGATTTGTTTTTTAGACATCACAGCTTCTAATGAGAATAGAGATACGATCATTGATATTGTAAGAAAAACTGCAAAAGAATGTTTTGTTCCTCTTACGGTTGGAGGTGGTGTTAGAACTATTCAAAATATAACTGATTTATTATTAGCAGGAGCAGACAAAGTTTCTATAAATACCGCCGCTGTTAAAAATATAAATTTCGTTAAAGAGGCATCTAAAAAATTTGGCTCTCAGTGTATTGTAGTAGCCATTGATGCTAAAAAAGTTTCTGAAAATAAATGGGAAGTTTTCACTCACGGCGGAAGAAACAAAACAGGTATTGATGCTGTTGAATTTGCTAAACAGGTAGAAACAAACGGTGCTGGAGAAATTTTATTAACCTCTATGGATAGAGACGGGACTAAGTCCGGATATGACGTTGAATTATTAAAAGTAATAACAGATAGCACTAATATTCCTGTTATCGCTTCTGGCGGAGTAGGAACTTTAGATCACTTTTATGATGGTATAGTCAAAGGTGGTGCGAGCGCTGTTCTAGCTGCTTCTATTTTCCATTATGGTGAATTTAAAATTAAGGAGGCTAAAGAATATTTGAATTCCAAAAATGTATCGGTAAGATTATAAAATGTTTGAAAATCTAGAGCAGTTAATGAAAACTATTAGAGAGAGGAAAAATTCTTCTCCTGATAAATCCTATACAAATAAACTTCTTAACAATAAAAACCTAAGTGTTGTAAAAGTAAAAGAGGAAATAGGAGAATTAATTGAGGCTGTAGAACAAGACTCTAATAAAATTCACGAAGCTGCGGATGTTATTTACCATTTAATGGTTTACCTAGAAGCTAATAATATCAAGATCGAGGACGTAATGAGTGAACTTAAGAAAAGACAAAAATGAGTTACGACAAAAATAATATATTTGCAAAAATTCTTAGAGGCGAAATACCGTGTAAGAAAGTTTATGAAAATGATTACGTTCTATCTTTTCACGACATAAATCCTCAAAAAAAAATTCATGTTTTGTTAATTCCTAAAGGTGAATATATAGATTTGGACGATTTTACTGCTAATGCCTCTGATAAGGAAATAGTTGAGTTTAATAAAGCTATTACTCATGTTTCAAATTTAGTTGGCGCTAAAGAGTCTGGTTATAGAGCATTAACAAATTTAGGAAGTGACGGAGGGCAGGAAGTCCCTCATTTACATTTTCATATTTTTGCTGGTGAAAAAATTGGAAAGATGGTGAACTAATGGTTTCAAGAGTTCAAAGATATTTTTTAGAAATAAAAGATTTTAGTAAACTCATCGATCTAAACTTACCTGAAAACCATAAAATAATTTTGGATGATAAAAAAGATTTTCAATTAAATAAGTTTTTTTACAAACAAATAGGCATTGATCATTATTGGAGAGATAGACTTCTTTGGTCTGATAAAGAATGGTTTAAATATGTTTCAAATAAAAATTTAGAAACACATGTGTTAAAAAATGGTGATGATTTAATTGGTTACTATGAGCAAGAATACCACCCAGAACTAAACGAGGTTGAGCTAATAAATATGGGAATATTAAAAGAATTTAGAGGACAAAAATTAGGTTCAACACTTTTAAACCATGCAATAGCTAGCGCCTCTAGAAAAAATCCAAATAGAATGTGGGTTCATACCTGCAGCTTAGATCATAAGTATGCTTTGCAAAATTATAAGTCAAAAGGTTTTGAAATTTTCAAAGAAGAAGAAATAGATTTTGTAGCTTAATTTACTTCAGGTATTTTAAAAGTATCTTTCTTATAGACATCGTTTTTAGCAACAACATTCAATGTAAAATTTATATTATTATTGTATTGATCGATGATTTCCCAACCTTTTAAATCCAAATTTTTTCTATCAAACAAAACTGATACTTGATTTTCACTTGAATAATTAAGTCTTATCATTTGATCATTTAACTCTAATTCACCTAATTGAACTATTTCTAATAATTTATCTTTATATAAGATATTTAAAAATGGAGATTTTGATATCGGGTAATAGTAAGTTTTATTATATTTTTTCTGAGTAATTGCTAATCTTTTATTATTTATAATTAATTCTTTCTCTTTATCATCAAAGTAATCACATTTTAATTTTCCTGGAAACTCTAAAAGACAACTCCCTTTTTCTGTTTTGTCATTTATTAATTGATTAAAAGTAAACTCTAATGAATTTAAATTATTTAGTTGATTTATTATTTGATTTTTTTCATTTGCAAAAAGGTTTGCAGTTAGAAAAAAAAAGATTAAGAATGGTTTAAAGAACTTCACGTTTACCAACATGATTTGCTTTACTAACGATACCTTTTTCCTCCATCATATCAATAATTCTTGCAGCTCTGTTGTAGCCAATTTGAAGTTTCCTTTGTAAGAAACTTGTAGAAGCCTTGCCTTCTGATTTTATAATATCCACTGCTTGAGTATATAATTCATCTTCATCACCATCACTCTCCCCAGCAGAAACACTTCCAGTAGTTTCTAAAGCTGTAATTTCATCCATATAATCTGGTTCACCTTGAGCTCTAATAGAGTTAGTAATTTTCTCTATTTCATTCTCTGATACAAATGGACCGTGAATTCTGACTATTCTGTTTGCTGATGACATGAAAAGCATATCACCTTTTCCTAAAAGTTGTTCTGCCCCCTGCTCTCCTAAGATCGTTCTACTGTCTATTTTAGAACTTACTTGAAAAGATATTCTTGTTGGAAAATTTGCCTTAATTGTTCCTGTAATAACGTCAACACTTGGTCTTTGAGTTGCCATGATAATATGAATTCCAGCTGCTCTTGCCATCTGAGATAATTTTTGAATATAATTTTCTATTTCTTTGCCAGCAACAAGCATCAGATCTGACATCTCATCAACGACTACAACAATGTAAGGCATTTTTAATTTATGTTTAGCGTTGTAACCATCTATGTTTCTAACCCCTACTTTACTCATTAACTTGTACCTGCTGTTCATTTCTTTAACTGTCCAAGCAAGCGCTGAAGTTGCTTTTTTTGCATCAGTAATAACTGGAGTTAATAAATGCGGTATTCCCTCATAAGTGGATAGCTCTAACATTTTAGGATCGATTAAAATAAATTTACAAAGATCAGGATTTAATTTGTATAGCAAAGAAACGATAATTGTATTGATACAGACTGATTTACCTGAACCAGTAGTTCCAGCAATTAATAGATGAGGCATGGTTGTTAAATCACCTACAATAGGCATCCCTGAAATACTTTTTCCAAGTGCAATAGGAAGCTTCACATCTTTCTTTTGAAATTTCTCATAAGAAATTATTTCTCTTAGTGAAACACTTTCTCTTGTCTCATTAGGTATTTCTATACCAACTGTATTTTTACCTGGGATGACTGAAACCCTTGCTGATGTGGAACTAGTATTTCTAGCTAAATCCTCTGATAGGTTTATAATTTTTGAAACTTTTACTCCTGGCGCAGGTTCAAATTCATATAAGCTAACTACAGGCCCGTTATTGATAGCTTTAATTTTTCCATCAATACCAAAATCTAATAAAATTTTTTCCATAAATTCACCATCAGGACGATTTTTATTAAGTTCTGAAGCACTTAATTTTGAAGTATTTTTTTCAAGATA
>CACITX010000013.1 GCA_902589705.1 uncultured Pelagibacteraceae bacterium | reverse complement strand
AGACTTTCAAAAGATTTGGACTTATCTTGGATTGCCCACAATTTCCTTGCCTTTACTTACAGGTGAAAATGACCTACCATTAGGTGTCCAGTTAGTTGGTGACAAACTTGATGATTTAAGATTCTTGGGAACAGCGAACTGGCTAGAGAAAAATTGCAAAGATGAAGGATAAAGTTACAATAATTATTGGAGTTGCACTCTGTACGTTTTTTTTAATTGGTCTAGCTACGACATTAACTAGATCAATGATGATAGGTTTTTTTGATGTGCTTCCTGTTTACATTTTAATGGGTATGGTAATTGTAATGATGTTCTATGAAGCCTTCATTGACAAAAAATAATCCTTACGCTCCTTATTTACTTTTGTTAATTCAGCCAATTTTTATGGCTACAAATACTATTGTTGCAAGGGGAGGTGTGGAGTTCGTGCCTCCTATTTCTCTAGCGTTTTGGCGATGGTTTACAGTATTTATTATATTATTTCCTTTTTTTTTTGATGAAATTTTAAAACATAAAAAAGAATTTAATAAAGAATTTTCTAAGTTGTTTTTCCTAGGTTCAATGGGATGCGGTATATGTGGAGCTTTCCCAAATCTTGCAGGCATGACAACAACAATGGCCAATATTGGTATAATATATACATCTTCACCAGTAATAATAATTTTTTTATCAATTCTATTCTTTAAAGAAAAAATTAATTACTTAAGGATATTGGGCTTATTAATTTGTATTACAGGTGTTTTTACAATTATATCTAAAGGTAATTTAGATTTTTTAATTAATCTAAATTTTACAACAGGCGATCTATGGGTTTTGGGAGCAGCTTTAGGCTGGGCTCTTTATTCAATTTATTTATTAAATTGGAAATCAAAATTTAGTTTGATGGCCAGATTTACTTTAATCGCCATGTTTGGATTTATATCACTTTTACCATTTTTTATTTTAGAAAATATTTACTTTGCGAAGACAAACTATAATCAAACATTTTTGTTCTGGATTATATTTGCAGCTATTTCTCCTAGTATTATAGCTTTTTCCTTGTATACACGATTACAAAAATATGTAGGCGCTTCCTTTGCCGGTTTTACTTTATATTTATTTGCAGTCTACGGATCTATTTTTGGAATTATAATTTTTGAAGAACCCCTTCTCAGTTTTCATTATTATGGCGGCTTACTGGTGTTTACAGGAGTTTATTTAGCTAGGAAAAAAGTATGAAGTATCTTTATTTAGCTTTATCATCAATAATATTAGCTTACATTATAATTGTACTTTTCACTTATCTATACCAAAGAAAATTACTTTATCACCCAAGTGAAAATAACTACACGGGGGATGAAATTCAATTTGATTATAAAGAAGTTTTTATTGAGGTTGATAAAGACGTAAAACTTAAATCTTGGTTTTTGGAAAAAGACCTAAAAAAAAATAAAACCATTTTATATTTTCATGGCAATGCAGGTGATCTAACTAATAGGGTTCATAAGCTTAATGAACTTAATAAACTAGATGTAAATATTCTTATAATTTCATGGAGAGGATTTAGTGGTAATCCAGGTAAGCCTACAGAAAAAAATTTATATAATGATGCTAGAAAATCAGTCGAATGGCTTAACGAGGTCGGCGTTACAAATAAAAACATAATTTTATATGGTGAGTCACTAGGCACAGGTGTAGCTACAGAATTGGGTCAGAATAATTCTTTTGCAGGAATTGTTTTAGAATCACCTTTTACCTCGATTGCTGATGCGGCAAAAATTTATTATCCTTATTTGCCAATCGATTTATTAATAAAAGACAGATACGACTCTTTAAAAAAAATCAAAAATATAAATGTTCCTCTCTTGGTGATGCACGGTAAGAAAGATAATGTTGTCCCTTTCAAAATGGGTATAAAATTATTTGAAAATGCCAATCAACCTAAGTTTAGTTATTTTTCTGATATCGATGATCATATGATGGAATTTAATGATCAACTTTTAAATTCTTTAAAAAAGTTTTTAGTTTTCAATACCTAATAAAGCCTTTGAAAAATATTCAGCATTAAAGGGCTGTAAATCAGTTTCTTTCTCACCCATTCCTACAGCAACAATTGGAAGTTTAAATTTTTTACAAATTGCTAAAACAACCCCACCTTTAGCAGTACTATCAAGTTTAGTAATAATTAAACCAGTTAAATCATGTATCTTGCTAAATTCTTCAACTTGATTAAGTGCATTTTGTCCTGTTGTTGCATCTAAGACAAGAATTACCTCGCTAGGATATGAAGGATCGATTTTTTTAAGTACACCAATAATTTTTTTGTACTCTTCCATTAAATTCTTTTTGTTTTGAAGTCTTCCCGCTGTGTCAATTAAAGCTACATCAATTTCATTTTTTTTTGCAAACTCAGCAGTCTTAAAAGCTACAGAAGCCGGATCACTATTGATTTCTGATTTAATAATATCAACTTTGACTTTCGCAGCCCAAACTTGCAGTTGATCGATTGCAGCTGCTCTAAAAGTATCCGCAGCTCCAAAAACTACAGATCTATTATTGTCTTTAAAATACTTTCCAAGTTTTCCTATACTAGTTGTTTTTCCAACTCCGTTTACTCCGGACACAACTATCACAGCAGATTTTGAATTTCCCATCAGGCTTAGATCTTTTTCGTACTTTTGAAGATTAATTGCTAATTTATCCGCTATAAGTTTTAAAATTTCTTTATGATCGTCTAATTTTTTATCAACTTTAAAGTTTTCAAAATCTTTTCTTAGTTCTTTTGCAACTTCTACTCCTGCATCAGATGTAATAATTAATTCTTCAAATTCTGCAAGAACACTTTCATCAATTTTTTTTTTGGAAAATATATTTTTAAAGCCTATAGATAGTCCATCTGAACTTTTTCCTAATCCTATTTTAAATTTATCAAATAAACCCATTTAGATTTCAAGGCTAGTATGTTTTATTTCTGAAACTGGACCCCTCATAAATATATTGAGATCTGCATCAATTTTAATATTTAAACTTCCTTCTTCAAATTTAATATTGATATCATTTTTTGTTAACTTCTTGACAAAGGCTGCAACAGCAGTAGCACAAGCAGCTGTTCCACATGCTTTTGTTAATCCTGCACCTCGTTCCCAAACATTCACTATAATATTATTTTCGTCATTTATTTGAGCAAAAGTAACATTCGTTTTTTCAGGAAATAATTCATGATTCTCAATTTTTGGTCCTAATATTTTTAGATCATATTCAAAACAATCTTTAACAAAAAAAATTATATGGGGATTTCCCACGTTGAGGCTAAATCCTTCAGTGAATTTTTTACCATTAATATCAAGAGTTATATTTTTGTAATCTAACTTTTCTTTTAATGGAATTTTACTCCATTCAAATATAGGTTTCCCCATTTCTAGTTGAACATCGGACTTTCCAATAATTTTTGCATTAAGCAATCTATTATTTGTTTTAAGTTTAATTTCTTTTTTATTTATATCTTTGCTTAATAAGTAGGCCACACACCTACTTCCATTTCCACATGCACTTACTTCACCACCATCTGAATTAAAAATGGTTATTGGAAATGTGTTATTAATTTCTTTTTCAATAAATATTATTTGATCAAATTCAATATTACGGTGAAAAGACTTTAGATTTCCCAAATGGACTATTTTTTCTTTAGGTATGCTTATGAAGTTTTTTCTTCTATCTATGATAATAAATCTATTACCTAATCCGTCCATTCTGAAAGCTTTAATCAAAGGCATAACATTAGATTAGTATAATTATTCATTGACTTTTAAAACCCCAAATTGTAGGTTCCTCGAACTTTCCGCAAATACTTAAGTTTTTGCGGTGCTCTTGAAAACAAGAGTGTCGACACTAGTCAGCGAAGGTTCGCCCACTAGTGCGATAGGTGTTGGACGTTATAAAAATGTTTGAAAACTTAACAAATAAATTAGAAAATATTTTTTCTAAACTAAAAAGTGCCCCTTCCTTAACGGAAGCACAAGTGGACTCTGGTCTTAAAGAAATTCGCTTAGCTTTATTAGAGGCTGACGTAGCTTTACCAGTTGTGAAAGATTTCATTGAAAATGTAAAACCAAAAGCTATTGGCCAGGAAATCATTAGATCAACTTCACCTGGTCAAATGATAATAAAGATTGTTTACGATGAATTAGTTAACATACTTGGTGCAAAGAATGAGGAGATTAATTTAAAAGCAGTTCCACCAGTTTCTATATTATTAGTAGGTTTACAAGGATCAGGAAAAACAACTTCAGCAGCTAAATTAGCCAGGTTAATTGAAAAAAATCATAAGAAAAAAGTTATGCTAGTAAGCTTAGACGTTTACAGACCTGCTGCTCAAGAACAACTAAAATTATTGGCAGAAAAAAATAATTTACAAAATCTAGCGATCATAGAAAAACAACAGCCGATTGATATTACTAAAAGAGCGCTCAATGCTGCGAATCTAAGTGGTTCGGATGTTATAATTTTTGATACTGCAGGCCGAACTCAGATAGATTTACCAATGATGTCTGAAATAAAACAAATTAAAGATTTAACAAAACCAGTCGAAACTATTCTGGTTGCCGATTCTTTAACTGGTCAAATAGCTGTAAACGTTGCTAAAGAATTTGATACAGCAGTAAATCTTTCATCAATAATACTTACTAGAGTAGACGGCGATGCAAGAGGGGGAGCCGCTTTAAGTATGAAGCACGTAACTGGTAAACCAATAAAATATATTGGTGTTGGTGAAAAAGTATCTGACTTTGAAATGTTCCATCCAGACAGATTAGCAAACAGAATTCTTGGAATGGGAGATGTTGTTACACTTGTTGAAAAAGCAGCTCAAGATTTAAGTGAAGAAAAAATTAAAGAAACTGAAGAAGATCTTAAAAAAGGTATTTTTACAATGGACTCTTATCTTTCACAATTGAGACAAATGAAAAAAATGGGAGGCGTGGAAGGAGTTATGTCGATGCTGCCTGGTGTAAGTAAAATGAAAGCTAAAATGGATCAGGCTAATATTGATGAAAAAATGCTTATTGAAAATGAGGCTATAATTTTATCCATGACAAAAAAAGAAAAAGAAAATCCAAAAATCATAAGTGGTTCTAGAAGAAAAAGAATCTCTCAAGGAGCTGGTGTGGATGTTGCTAAAATAAATAAACTACTTAAACAATTTAAAATGATGGCAGATATGATGAAAAAGATGTCACAAGGAAAAAAAATTCCATCTGGAATGATACCAGATGAAATGCTCAATCAACTAAAATGAAAGGTATAAAATGTTAAGAATAAGACTATCAATGGGAGGAGTTAGAAAAAGACCAGTCTATAAAATAGTTATAGCCGATAGCAGATACCCGCGGGATGGTAAATTTATCGAAAAAATTGGTTCTTTCAATCCTTTGCTTCCAAAAGATAAAAAAGAAAGAATAAAAGTAGAGGCAGAAAGAGTTAAGTATTGGATGAGCAAAGGAGCTCAACCAACTCTTAGAGTTTCTAGAATTTTAGGTGAGGCGCAAATAATGCCAATGCCTAAACCTGGTAATAATCCTAACAAAGCAATTCCTAAAAAAGAAAGAAAAAAAGCAGGTGAAGAAAATAAAGAAGAGCCTAAAGCAGAAGCTAAAAAGGAAGAGCCTAAAAAGGAAGAACCTAAAGCAGAAGCTAAAAAGGAAGAACCTAAAAAGGAAGAGCCTAAAGCTTAAACCAAGGTTTAAAGATGCTAAAAGTAAAATTATTTACTTTGTACCCAGATTTATTTCCGGGATTGCTTGATGTTGGAATATATAAAAAAGCAAAAGAAAATAAAAAATGGAGTCTTGAAGTAATAAATATAAGGGATTACGCTTTTGATAGTAATCGTACGGTTGACGATACTCCATTTGGCGGTGGTAGCGGGATGCTTCTTAAGCCAGATGTGGTTGCGGCTGCAATAGATAAAAATGTTACTTCAAAAGATAAGATTATTTATCTTTCACCTAAAGGTAAAAAACTTGATCAACATACAATTAAATCTTTAAGTAAGTTAAAAAACATAAATATTTTATGTGGTCATTTTGAAGGTGTAGATCAAAGGCTTCTCGAGACAAGGAATATTGAGGAGTATAGCATTGGTGATTTTATTTTATCAGGTGGTGAGAGCGCATCTTTTGTTTTTATTGATGCTTTAATTAGACTTTTGCCAGGTGTTCTTGGTAATGAAAGTTCAACTTTAGAGGAAAGTTTTGAAAATAATCTTTTAGAATATCCTCAATACACTAAACCTAGAGAATGGGAGGGAAAAAAAGTGCCAGAAGTGCTATTTTCAGGCGATCACGCCAAAATAAAGGGGTGGCGTTTATCCCAATCTGAGGCTATAACACGTCGCCAGAGACCTGATCTTTGGAAAAAATACATAGAAAAAAAATGAAAAATATCGAAGACATAAATAAAGCAGCAATCCAAAAATTAACCGCCAACAAAAAAATAACTGAGTTTTCACCAGGAGATACAATAAAAGTCGGTGTTAAAATCGTTGAAGGAAAAAGAGAAAGAATTCAGTATTTTGAAGGTGTATGTATTGCCAAAAAAAATAGAGATTTAAATTCATCTTTTACAGTTAGAAAAATATCATTTGGTGAAGGAGTTGAGAGAACTTTTGCACTTTACAGTCCAAACGTTGCATCAGTCAAGGTTATAAGATCAGGAAAAGTAAGAAGAGCAAAGCTTTATTACTTAAGAGACAGAAAAGGAAAATCTGCAAGAATTGCTGAAAAAATTAAAAAGAAAATTGGTGTTGATGTTTCAGTAAAACCAGAAGAACCAAAAGTAACTCCAATAGCATCACAAACTGAAAAAGTTAAATCTACGGAGGAAAAAAAAGAAGCTCCGAAAGTTGAAACTAAATCTGAAAAGTCAGCTAGCGAAAAAAAATAAGATTTAATGTCTAAAACTCTATACGATAAGATATGGGAAAACCATCTTGTTCATAAACAAGATGATGGAACGTGTTTAATTTATGTTGATCGACATCTAGTTCATGAAGTAACTAGCCCTCAAGCATTTGAAGGCTTAAGATTACAAAAAAGAAAAGTAAGAAGACCAGAACTTACCTTAGCTGTACCCGATCACAATGTTCCTACAACTGATAGATCAAAAGGAATCGATGATGAGGAGTCTCGAATTCAAGTCGAAACACTAAGAAAAAATTGTAAAGAATTTGGAGTAGAACTTTTTGATGTAAACGATAAAAGACAAGGAATAGTTCATATCATCGGACCAGAACAAGGGTTTACTCAACCTGGAACAGTTATTGTTTGTGGTGATAGTCATACAGCAACTCATGGAGCATTTGGTTCACTAGCTTTTGGAATAGGAACCTCAGAAGTGGAACATGTTCTTGCCACTCAGACTTTAATTCAAAAAAAATCCAAGAATTTAAGAATTAATGTAAATGGAGAATTACCTAAAGGTGTAACAGCTAAAGACGTAATTTTAAAAATAATAGGTACAATTGGAACTGCTGGTGGCACTGGATATGTAGTTGAATTCGCCGGTGATGTAATCACAAACTTAAGCATGGAAGAGAGAATGACCGTTTGTAATATGACAATAGAAGCAGGAGCAAGGGCAGGTTTAATTGCACCAGATGAAAAGACATTTAAATACCTAGAAGGAAAAACAATGTCTCCTAAAGGAGAAAATTGGAAAAAGGCATTAGAATTTTGGAAAACTTTGTATTCCGACAAAGATTGTAAATTTGATAAAGAGGTAAACATCGAAGGAAAAGATATCGAACCCCTTGTAACTTGGGGCACTTCTCCTCAAGATGTCTCTCCAATAACAGGAGTAGTTCCAGATCCTGCTAATGAGAAAAATGAAGATAGAAAAATGGCTATGGAAAGATCACTTGAATATATGGGTCTTAAAGCTAATACAAAAATTTCTGATATTAAAATTGATAAAATTTTTATAGGCAGTTGCACCAACGGTAGAATTGAAGATTTAAGATTGGCTGCCGATCTATTAAAAGGTAAAAAAATTTCTTCAAATGTAAGCGCAATGGTCGTTCCTGGATCAGGATTAGTAAAGGAACAAGCTGAAAAAGAGGGATTAGATAAAATTTTTAAGGACGCCGGTTTTGAATGGAGAGAACCAGGTTGCTCCATGTGTTTAGGAATGAATCCAGATCAATTAAAACCAAAAGAAAGATGTGCTTCAACATCAAATAGAAACTTTGAAGGAAGACAAGGACGTGGAGGAAGAACGCATTTAGTAAGTCCAGGTATGGCAATTGCAGCTGCAATTAATGGGCATTTAGCTGATGTGAGAAAAATTTAAATGGAAAAATTTACAAATTTAAAATCAATTCCTTCTTATCTGTCTTTACAGAACATTGATACGGATATGATAATTCCTAAGCAGTTTTTAAAGACTATTAAAAGAACCGGTTTAGGCAAAAGCTTATTTTATGAAATGCGATATGATGAAAATGGAAAAGTTATTGAAGATTTCATTTTAAACAAAGAACCTTATAATAAATCTAGAATTTTATTAGCAGGAAAAAATTTTGGATGCGGTTCATCTAGAGAACATGCTCCATGGGCGCTTTCAGATTTTGGTATTAAATGTGTAATTAGTTCTAGCTTTGCTGATATATTTTATAATAATTGTTTTAAAAATGGAATTTTACCAATAAAAATCGAAGAACAAACTGTTGTAGAGTTATCAGAGTATTCAAAAAGAAAAGAAGAAATTGAAATTGATTTAGAAAAACAAGAAATTAGATATGGAAATAAAGTTAAAAAATTTGAAGTCGATTCTTTTAAAAAAAAATGTCTGATAGAAGGATTAGATGATATTGCCCTATCATTAGAAAAAACATCACAAATAGATAATTTTGAAAAAAATATAAAAGAAAATTCACCTTGGCTATTAAATAATGATTAAAGTAAAAGATAGAAAGCTTTTACTTCTTCCAGGAGACGGTATTGGTCCTGAAGTAGTAAGAGAGGTAAAAAAAATCATAGAATGGTTTAACAAAAACAAATCTTTAGATTTTAAAATTGAAGAAGGTTTAGTTGGAGGGGCCTCTTATGAAAAACACAAAATACCTATTACAGATGAAGTTTTTTATAAAGCACTTGAAAGCGAAGCAGTAATCCTTGGAGCTGTAGGAGGACCTAAATATGATAACTTAGAGTTCTCAAAAAGACCTGAAAGAGCACTTTTAAAACTAAGAAAAGAATTAAAACTTTTTGCTAATTTACGTCCGGCTATTTGCTTTAAACAATTAGTGGAAGCCTCATCTCTTAAACCAGAAATAATCTCAGGTTTAGACATAATGATTGTTAGAGAATTAACCGGAGGAATTTATTTTGGTGAACCCAGAGGTATAGAACCCATCGAAAATGGAGAGCGAAAGGGAATTAACACACATACTTATACGACAAGTGAAATTCAAAGAGTTGCAAGAGTAGCTTTTGATTTAGCTAAGAAAAGAAAAAATAAAGTCACGTCGTGTGAAAAATCAAATGTAATGGAAGCTGGCATTTTATGGAGAGAAGAAGTTCAAGCTCTTAAAGACAAAGAATATAAAAAAGTCGAATTAGATCATATGCTAGCAGATAATTGTGCAATGCAACTTTTAAGAAATCCAAAACAATTTGACGTAATAGTTACCGATAATTTATTCGGAGATATTTTATCTGATGAAGCAGCTATGTTAACCGGCTCCCTAGGTTTATTGCCATCAGCTTCACTAGGGGCAAAAGACAAGAATGGAAAAATCAGATCAATGTATGAACCCGTTCACGGATCGGCGCCGGATATAGCTGGAAATAATATAGCTAACCCTATTGCAACAATATTGAGTTTATCAATGGCATTAAAGTATTCTCTTGATCTAGATAAAGAAGCTGAGCAATTAGATAAAGCTGTTCAGAGTGTTTTGGATGATGGCCTAAGAACTAAAGATATCATGTCTAAAAATATGAAAGAAGTTTCTACATCAGATATGGGTGATGCAATTATAGCAAAATTGAAATAATATAATTATTATGAATTTCGCAATAATTGGAGCGTCTGGAAATGTAGGAAGAAAAACCATAGAAATTCTAGGGAAATCTAAAATTCCATTTAAAGAACTTTTTTTAGTAGCATCAGCAAAAAGTGCTGGAAAAAAAATTAAATTTAGAGACAAAGAAATCGAAATAATTGATTTAGAGAAATATGATTTTTCTAAAGCAAAAATAACATTTTTTGCAGCAGGCAGCCAGATTGCAAAAGAGTGGGCTCACAAAGCAGCAAAAAAAACTATTGTTATTGATAATTCTAGTTATTTCAGAATGGAGAAAGAAATTCCTCTAGTTGTACCTGAAGTTAACCCAGAAGCTTTAGATAAACATAAAAATATAATTGCAAATCCTAATTGCTCAACTATGCAAATGGTTCTTGCATTAAAACCTCTACATGATGAATATAAAATTAATAGAGTCGTTGTATCAACGTACCAGGCTGTGTCTGGTGCTGGAAAAGCCGCAATGGATGAACTTTTTTCTCAGACAAAAGATTTTTTAAATGAAAAAAAAATAAATTCAAAAAATTTTACAAAACAAATTGCCTTTAACTTGATACCTCACATAGACACTTTTGGTGCCGATGGTTATACAAAAGAAGAGCTCAAGATGACCAACGAGACAAAAAAAATATTAGATGAGGACATTGATGTTACTGCTACCTGTGTACGTGTTCCTGTAAGAACTGGACACTCCGAGTCAATTAATATTGAATTCGATAATCTATTTGATTTAGAAAATGTAATAAGAATTTTAAAAAAAGCCCCAGGTTGTAAAGTAGTCGATGATCGCAATGATGGCGGCTATATAACACCTCTCGAAGCAGAAGGAGATTACACCACTTATATTTCTAGAATTAGAAAAGATAATTCAAACGTGAAAGCTATTAACATGTGGGTTGTATCTGATAATTTATTAAAAGGTGCAGCTTTAAATACTGTGCAAATAGCTGAGCACTTAGTGAAAAAATTATAACTTTAGTTTATAAATTCATTATGCAAGATAATAAAAGTCCTTTAAGTCCACACCTTCAAATTTATAAATGGCAAATTTCATCTTTGCTCTCAATAACTCATAGAATAGTTGGAGTAGTAAATTTTTTTGCAATTACGCTAATTTGTTTTTGGAGTTTATCCTTATTACTAGGAGGAGATAGTTATGAGATTATATATGGATTTTTAAATAGTTTTTTTGGAAAATTTATAGCAATTGGTCTTTGTTGGACTTTTAGTTTTCATATTCTTAATGAGTTAAGACATTTATTTTGGGATCTTGGTTATGGATTTGATTTAAAAATATCAAAAATAACTGGAGTGTTAGCTTTATTTGGTTCTTTTATTTTGACAATTGTATTTTATTTAATTGGGAACAGTTTTTTTTAATATGCACACTTCAACAAAAAAATGGTTATTCACTAAATTAAGCTCATTTGTGCTTTTGCCTTTTATGGTTTGGTTTATCTTAAACTTTATCTCCATTTATAAAAATGATTTCACAGAAGTAGCCTCATTCTTTTCAGAACAATCTTCTCAAATTTTGTTTTCGATTTTTATAGTTATAGCCTTCTTTTTTTCAGCATTAACAATAAGCGAGATATTTGAAGACTATATACAGGATGAAAAAATCAAAAATGTCGCAAATAAAATACTTAATATATTTGCTATATTAATGCCGTTATTAACTATTATTGGTATATTTAATTTATAAATGACTGAATACAAAATTATTGATCACGAATATGACGTTGTTGTACTTGGAGCTGGAGGGTCAGGTTTAAGAGCAGCCGTAGGTTTATCTGAAGCAGGATTAAAAACTGCTTGTATCTCAAAAGTTTTTCCAACTAGAAGTCACACTTCTGCAGCTCAAGGAGGTATCTCTGCAGCCCTAGGAAATATGGGTGAAGATGATTGGAGGTGGCATATGTACGATACTGTTAAAGGATCAGACTGGTTAGGAGATCAAGATGCAATAGAATATTTGTGCAAAGAAGCACCAAGAGCAGTTGTAGAGCTTGAAAGATACGGGGTGCCATTTAGCAGAACAGATGATGGAAAGATTTACCAGCGACCTTTTGGTGGAATGACAAAAAATTATGGAAATGGGACAGCACAAAGAACTTGTGCAGCTGCCGATAGAACTGGTCATGCAATTTTACACACATTATATGGTCAAGCGTTAAAACATAACACAGAGTTTTTTATTGAATACTTTGCATTAGATTTAATTATGAAAAACGGAGAGTGCAAAGGAGTGATCGCTTGGAACTTAACTGATGGAACTATTCATAGATTCAGATCACATATAACTATTATAGCCACAGGCGGTTATGGAAAAGTTTATTATTCTGCAACATCAGCTCACACTTGTACTGGAGATGGAAACGCGATGGTTTTAAGAGCAGGTTTACCGTTACAGGATATGGAGTTCGTTCAGTTTCACCCAACAGGAATTTATGGAGTTGGTTGCTTAATTACTGAAGGAGCCAGAGGTGAAGGTGGTTTTTTAGTTAATGGCAAAGGTGAGAGATTTATGGAACGATACGCTCCTAACGCAAAAGATTTGGCTTCAAGAGATGTTGTAAGTAGGTCAATGGAAATGGAAATTAACGAAGGAAGAGGAGTTGGAAAAGAGAAAGATCATATAAGCTTGCACTTAGATCATCTAGATAAAGAAGTATTAGAAGAGAGACTTCCAGGAATTACAGAGGCAGCAAAAACATTTGCTAATGTTGACGTAAATAAAGAACCAATACCAGTTGTGCCTACGGTGCACTACAATATGGGCGGTATACCAACAAATTATAAAGCAGAAGTTTTAACGCTAAATGGATCAGAAAAAACAGTTCCAGGATTAATGGCAATTGGTGAAGCCGCATGTGTTTCAGTGCATGGCGCGAATAGACTTGGCTCTAACTCTTTAATTGACCTTGTTGTATTTGGAAGAGCAGCTGCAAAAAGAGCGGCAGAATTAGTCAAACCTGGAATGCCACATGAAGAAGTTTCAAAATCCGAAACTGACAAGTGTTTAGATAGATTTGATAAAATTAGAAATTCTAATGGTTCAACGAAAACTTCAGAACTAAGATTAAAGATGCAAAAAACAATGCAATCAAAATGCGCAGTGTTTAGAACAGAAAAGACTTTAAAAGAAGGTGTTGATCAAATTAGGAAACCTTATGAAGGTCTTCAAGATATTTCAGTTAAAGATAAGTCATTATTATTTAATACTGATTTAGTTGAAACTTTGGAATTTGATAATTTGATTAGACAAGCTTTAACTACAATGGACTCTGCATATAATAGAAAAGAAAGTAGAGGGGCACATGCAAGAGAAGATTACAGTAAAAGAGACGATAAAAACTTTATGAAACACACTTTAGCTTGGCAAAGTGAAAAAAAAGTTGAGATAAAGTATAGAGATGTACATTCTAGAACTTTAACTAACGATGTACAGTACTTTCCACCAAAGGAAAGAGTTTATTAAAAAATGGCTCAATTCAACCTGCCTCAAAATTCAAAAATTGAAGTCGGTGAATACTACAAAGATAAAACTAATTCCAAAAATTTAAAAAAAGTAAATGTTTACAGATGGGATCCATCTACAGGTAAAAATCCTAGAGTAGATACTTTTGAAGTGGACATGGACAATTGTGGTCCAAAAGTACTAGACATTTTATTTAAAATTAAAAATGAAATTGATCCATCACTAACTTTTAGAAGATCATGTGCACATGGTGTTTGTGGTTCATGTGCAATGAATATTGATGGCGTAAATACTCTTGCTTGCATTAAATCTCACACAGATATTAATGGTGATTTAAATGTTTATCCTCTTCCACATTTAAAAGTAGTAAAAGATTTAATTGGTGACTTGACAACTCTTTACAAACAATATGAATCAATTAAACCTTGGCTTCAAACAAAACAAACTGGTGAAGAGAAGATTGAATTGAAACAATCTCAGAAAGATAGAGAAAAATTAGATGGATATTACGAGTGCATTCTTTGTGCTTGCTGCTCAACATCGTGCCCGAGTTATTGGTGGAATGGTGATAAGTATCTAGGCCCAGCTGTTCTATTGCAAGCTTATAGATGGATTAACGATAGTAGAGATGGAGATAAAAAAGAGAGGCTAAAAAAGGTAGCGGATGAGCTAAAATTATATAGGTGCCATACCATCATGAATTGCACTAATTCTTGTCCAAAAGGATTAAATCCTGCAAAAGCAATTGGCTCTATTAAGAAAATGCTTGCAACGGGTTAATTCCTTATTTATTCAATATCATCATGAAAACGATTAATCATTTTGTAAACGGTAAATCTTTTACTGGTAATTCAAAAAAAGTAGGAAAAGTATTTAATCCAGCTACAGGGGAACAAAGCGCAGAAGTAAGGTTTGCTAGTACTAAAGATGTTAATGAAGCAATTGCTAATGCAAAAAATGCTTTTGAATCTTGGTCAAATAAACCTCCACTTCAGAGAGCTAGAATAATGTTCAAATTTAAAGAGTTAATCGAAAAAAACTCTGATGAAATTACAAAAATTATCGTCTCAGAGCATGGGAAAGTTTATGAGGATGCAAAAGGATCTTTAACAAGGGGTTTAGAAGTTGTTGAGTACGCTTGCGGTATTCCACAAATGCTTAAAGGAGAGTTTACAGAAAACGTTGGAACCAACGTTGATAGTTGGTCTGTTAGACAACCATTAGGAGTTTGTGCTGGTATCACACCTTTTAATTTTCCTGCTATGGTACCAATGTGGATGTTCCCAATGGCTATAGCATGTGGGAATACGTTTGTATTAAAGCCTTCTGAAAAAGATCCGTCATGCTCTGTTAGATTAGCTGAGCTTTTAAAAGAAGCAGGTTTACCTGATGGAGTTCTTAATGTTGTGAATGGAGATAAAGAGGCAGTTGATGCATTAATTGATAGTAAAGATGTTGTAGCTATGAGTTTTGTCGGTTCAACACCTATCGCAAAATATATTTATGAAAATTGTGCTAAAAACGAAAAAAGAGTTCAAGCACTTGGTGGAGCTAAAAATCACTGTGTTGTTATGCCAGACTGTGACTTAGATCAAGCAGTTAATGGTCTAATGGGTGCTGCTTATGGCTCTGCTGGTGAAAGATGCATGGCACAGTCAGTGGCAGTAGCTGTTGGAGGAATTGGAGATAAGCTGGTGTCTTCATTAGCGAAAAAAGTTGAAGCATTAAAAGTTGGTCCTGGTATGGACAAACAATCCGAAATGGGACCCTTAGTTACTAAAGAACATCTAGAAAAAGTAAAAGGCTATGTTGATATTGGAGAAAAAGAAGGAGCTAAACTAGTTGTCGACGGAAGGAATTTTAAAATCCAAGGATATGAAAAAGGATACTACATTGGAGGATGTTTATTTGATCATGTTACCAAGGATATGAGAATTTACAAAGAAGAAATTTTTGGACCAGTCTTATCTGTAGTTAGAGCTAAAGATTTTGATGAAGCTTTACAATTAGTAAATGACCATGAGTTTGGTAATGGTGTGAGCATATTTACAAGAGACGGTGACGCGGGAAGAACTTTCTCTAATAAAGCCCAAATAGGAATGGTAGGAATTAATATTCCAATACCAGTTCCTATGGCATTTCATAGTTTTGGTGGCTGGAAAAGATCATTGTTTGGAGATCAACATATGCATGGTCCAGAAGGTGTAAGATTTTATACTAAATTAAAAACAATAACATCTAGATGGCCATCAGGTTTAAGATCTGACCCAGAATTTGTTATGCCAACAATGAAATAATAAAAAGGAGACTAATGAGAAAAAAAATAACTTTAATTGGAGCAGGTCAAATTGGCGGAACTTTAGCTCATTTAATTGCATTAAAAGAATTAGCAGATGTAGTTTTATTTGATGTTGCTGCTGGCATAGCAAAAGGTAAAGCACTCGATATTGCTCAATCATCACCGGTAAATGGCTTTAATGTAAATCTCTCTGGCACGGATAATTATGAAGATACAAAAAATTCTGATGTGATAATCATAACAGCCGGTGTACCAAGGAAACCAGGTATGACCAGAGATGACTTGCTTGGCATCAACCTTAAGATCATAAAACAAGTAGCCGAAGGAATAAAAAAAACCTCACCTAATGCATTCGTTATATGTATAACTAATCCATTAGATGTTATCGTAATGGCTTTACAAAAATATTCAGAATTGCCTAAAAATAAAGTTGTAGGTATGGCAGGAATATTAGATTCATCAAGATTCATTTATTTTCTCTCGCAAGAATTAAATGTTCCAGTTAAAAAAATTAAATCTTTTGTTTTGGGAGGACATGGCGATAGCATGGTTGCAATGCTTGGATCAACATTTGTTGAAGGAAAAAAAATTTACGATTTAGTAAAAGAGGGAAGAATATCACAAGAAAAATTAGACCAAATAGTTGATAGAACAAAAAAAGGTGGAGCAGAAATAGTTAAATATTTGGAAAAAGGTTCAGCTTTTTATGCACCAGCCGCGTCCGGTGTAGAAATGGCTGAAAGCTATTTAAAAGATCAAAAAAAACAACTTCCATGTGCGGTGTATTTAAATGGTGAATATAACACTAAAGAAATTTATGCTGGAGTACCGGTTATAATTGGATCTGGCGGAGTTGAAAAGATTGTAGAAATAGAACTTTCAGCAACTGAAAAAGAAAATTTTGAGAAATCAATAGAAGCGGTTAAAGATTTATTTGATGCAGCAAAAAAAATAGATAAGTCATTGTCTTAATTGGTAATAATTCTGTATAAATAGTTTAAAATAATGACACTTATGAAATTATTTTCATGGCGTGGAACTTGCTCTTTTTTAATTTTTTTATTCGGAGTTCTCATCTGTCATTATACAGGCAATAGAGGAGTATTTCCCATAGACAGTTTCAGCCATTATGACTCAGGATATAGGATACTTTATGGAGAGCATCCTTTTAGAGATTATTGGATTGTATCAGGTTTTTTTATTGATTACGTTCAAAGTATTATTTTCTATCTATTAGGAACGAATTGGCAAGTCTATCTCCTCAACGCTTCTATTTTGAATGGTCTAACAGCCTTATTAGTCTATAAACTTTTTAATAAATTAGGATTAGATTTTAAATTAAGTTTTTTTTACGCAATATGTTTCGCGATATTAGCCTACCCATCTAGTGGAACACCATTTGTTGATCATCACTCTACTTTATTATCTGTAGTTGCTATAATTTTTTTAATTTTAGCATTAGAAAAA
>CACITX010000012.1 GCA_902589705.1 uncultured Pelagibacteraceae bacterium | reverse complement strand
AAATAGTCTTATAGAGCCACCAACAACAATCATAATTACAGATATCCAAATCCAAGCCATTAATGGTTTTTTTTGAAACTTAATGTTGTAATAATCTGATCTATCAATATTGCTCATAGTTAAATAATAATCTTTAATTAAGCTGGTTTTAATAGCTGCTTCATAGGTTAAAGTTTTAGGCTTGTCGTAAATTCTTATTTCTGGATTTAAAATATTTGTTTGATTTGAATTTATATTTTTTATTTTTAATTTTCCAATAACTGCTTGATAATTTTTATAATTTTTTAAATCTAAATTCTGTAACTGAATAGAGTAATTCTCAAATTTTTTTGTTTCCCCTAATTTAATATTATAATCTTTTTCCAACGTGAAAATATCATTCAATCCAATGAACAAAACTAAAAAGCCAAAAGACGTATGTGAAATAATTCTAGCAAAATCTAATTTATTTTTTTTAAGAGCTTTTGCTATATCCATTAAAGAGGAAATAATCAAAAATAGAGCGCTGATAATAATAAAATTAGATAATAGGGAATAGCTTTTAAAGAAAAATATTATTGCCAAATTTAAACCAATCGCGCCGGTTAGTATTAGAATATAAGTTCTAATGTTTTCAAATTTGTTTTTTATCCATTTTGCTTTAGGTCCTAAAGCCATAAGTAGAAGAAATACAACAACTACCGGAAATATTATTGCATTATAAAAAGGTGGGCCTACCGAAATTTTATTATCTGTTAGAGCATCAGTGAAAATTGGGTAAATAGTACCTAGTAAAACGGTAATTAGGTAAAATATCATAAACCAGTTATTAACTAAAATGAATGTTTCTTTACTGTTTCGATTTAAATCATAATTTTGTTTTTTATACTTTTTAAAAAGGAGAAAAATAGATCCGAATATCATTAAACTTAAGAATATTAATATATAGACTCCCCTCGTTGGATCGCTCGCAAATGTATGAACAGAATTTAAAATCCCCGATCTTACTAAAAAGGTACCTGTAACACTCAAAATAAATGTAATTAAACAGAGAATAATTACCCAAAAATAAAATAGATTTCTTTTTTCGAAAACAATTAATGAATGAAATAAAGCAGTCATAGCAAACCAAGGTAACAAAGAGGCATTTTCTACTGGATCCCAAAACCAAAAGCCTCCCCAGCCTAATTCATAGTAAGCCCATATAGATCCAACAAGAATTCCAAGTGTTTGAAAGCACCAAGATATTAAAACCCAATTTTTTATAGAAAGAGAAAATGATTTCTCTGAATAATTCGTAATTAATGATGCTATTGCTGCTGAAAAATAGATAGATGCACCCACAAAACCTACATAAAGTAATGGAGGATGAATAGCTAAAGCAGGATCTTGTAGTATTGGATTTAAACCTAAACCTTCTGATGGAATTGGAGAAATTTTACTGAAAGGATTAGAATTAAAAAGAATAAAAAAAAGAAAACCGAGTATTAAAATATTTTGAATTATTAAAGTTAACAGTCTAAATTTTTTTGGGTGATTTTTATTGTAAACTAAAAATAAAAAAGAAAATATTGAGAGAATGATTGCCCAAAGTAACAAGCTTCCCTCATGATTTCCCCATGTTCCTGCGATCTTATAAAACAAAGGCTTCAAAGAATGCGAGTTTTGATAAACTGTAATTAAAGAAAAATCTGATACAATAAAAGCAGCTATCAAAACAAAAAAGCAAATTATTATTGAGGTGCTCTGGATTAAACTTAGTTGAAAAATATTTTTATCTATTCCTCCAGATATTTTTAGATTTCTGTTAGCAGCATAAATAATACTTAAACTTAAGATTACATTTAAAAATAATAATATATTTCCTAGATTACTTAGCATTTTTTTTCATCATATCTTTTAATTCTGGAGGCATGTAATTTTCATCGTGTTTTGCTAAAATTCTATCGGCAATAAAAAAAGTCTTATCTTGTAATTTTCCTTCAGCAACAACACCTTTTTCCTCTGAAAATAAATTTGGAACTGTTCCGCTGAAACTTATATTCAGCTCGTTATTGAAATCGGTGATTATAAACTTTATTTCTTCCTCTTTAATTATCAATGAATTTTTTTTAACCATTCCTCCTACTCTAAATTTTTTATCAAAATTAATATTTTGATTATTTTTTATATCTGTAGGGGATTTGAAATATAAAATATTTTTGTTTAATGATTGAAGTATAAAAAATATCCCAATTACCGATGTTAGTAGCGTTATGGCTAAGAGTGATGCTCTTTTTTTTACTTTTTTTGGGAGCATTAAATGCTTTAAATTGTTTTGCTAGATGAGGATAAAACTTGTGAAGCTATTTTTGAATTCTCGATAACTATTTTCTTTCTTTCAGATGAAAGCTCGTTAATCTCTTTCGCAAAATCTCTTTCGTATTTTTTAAGTGTTTTGAATGTTTTGTAGTAAAGTAATCCACACGCAATAAAAGTAATTGCGAAAGACCCCCAAACAAATAAACCGTAACCGTTCATTGATAAAAAATTTTGTATCATAATCTTTTTAAGTTTTTTTTCTTTATTCTAATGATTTCTGTCTTGTATTTCATCAGAAAAATTAGCGCACAATACAATATTAAGACAAAAAACATTAACAATAATGGCATTAACATGGAAGAATGAATTGAGCTCTCTCCAGTTAATTTAATGCTGGCAGGTTGATGAAGTGTATTCCACCAATCAACAGAGTACTTAATTATAGGAATATTGATTAAGCCTATAATCGCAATAATACTAGAAATTTTGTTTACTTTATTTTCATCTGAAATAAATTTGTGAGTTGAGATAAATCCAATATAAAAAAGAGCTAGGATCAACATTGATGTTATTCGAGCATCCCAAGCCCACCATGTTCCCCATGTGGGTTGACCCCAGATAGAACCTGTAACTAATGCCAAGCATGTAAACATAAGACCAATTGGAGCAATACTTTTAGTTATTAATTTAATATTTTTAATTTTAAAAATAAAATGTGCGATAGACAATATTGCAATTAAGGAAAAAGAGGCTAAACCAATCCATGCTGAAGGAACATGTACATACATTATTCTTACACTATCTCCCTGTAAATAATCAGGCGGTGAAAAAATTAAAGCGAATGAAAGTGCAACTAAGAGTAAAATAAAAAAAATTGAATTAATAAATCCAATTAATTTCTCAATCCAATAAAATATATTATTTAGACTTAAAATTTTAAACATTAAACTTTAACTACTATAATATTTTTTTTATGTGAAGTTATATTATGGGCCCAACTGAGAATTAGGAGGGAGTATAACTAAAGAAGTTTATCCTCAATTGGGCTAAAACATAAAAAACATATAGATTCTCTATGTCTGAGGTTTGAATAAAAATTGTTGAATTTTAGGCAGTGAATATTAGTTGGATATTTTGTGGTAACTCGAGCCTTTTTTTCCTGAAAAGATCTCTTCTATAAGCGGGTGCTTAACTGGTTCTTTTGATTGGTCCAAAAGAAGATTTTGTTCAGAAACATACGCTTCATAAGTAACGTCATTACTCTCAGCAAGTAAATGATAAAATGGTTGATCTTTTCTGGGTCTAACTTCTTTTGGGATAGACTGATACCATTCCTCTGAATTATTAAATTCAAAGTCAACGTCATAAATTACACCCCTAAAATCAAAGTGCCTGTGTTTTACGACTTCACCGATAGAAAATTTTGCTGTGTTACTTACGCCCATAACAAATAGTTAATAATTTTTATTCAGAAATCAATATCTAATTTAACAAAATTTTATTATATGCTAATAATTGTTTGTGAATAAGTCGTTTTTAAAATTTATTACAGATTTTGGTCCATTATTAATTTTTTTTACTATTTACTATAAAAGCGGCAACAACTTAAGTGCTGCTATTCCTCCATTAATAATATCTACATTAATTGCTGTCGCCATCATGTATTTTGTTGAAAAAAAAATTCCATATGTGCCTTTAATTGGTGCTGTAGTGATCTCTTTATTTGGCGGTTTAACATTATATTTCAATAATCCGATTTTTATTTACATGAAACCAACAATAGTAAATTTGATATTTGCAGCTATTCTTCTTATTAGTAAGTCTTTTTTTAATAGAAATTTTTTAAAACTTTTTTTGCAGACTGCATTTCAATTAAATGAAGAGGGATGGGGAAAACTTAATTCAAGATGGGCTTATTTTTTTATATTTTTAGCATTATTAAATGAAGTTGTCTGGCGAACTCAGCCTGAAGCAACTTGGGTAAACTTTAAGGTTTGGGGAATGTTACCAATTACAATAATTTTTACTGCGATGCAGGTGCCGCTAATAAATAGGTATAAGTTATGAATAAAATAAGACTAGTTGTTAATAATGATTCTAAAAGAAATGAAAAAGAAAAATTTTTTATCAAAAAAGAATTACAAAGTATTTTAAATTTGTATGCAAAAATGGTTTCAAACGGATCATGGAAAGACTATTCGTTTACTACTGGCATAAAAGAAGTGTCATTTAATGTTTATCAAAGAGCTTCTGAGAAACCTGTTCTGAGAATTTTAAAGAATCTTAAACCAAAATATTTTAACGAAAAATACCTTATTAAAGATAAAAACGGAGCAATTCTTAAAAAATCTGAAAATTTGAACCAGCTGATAAATAAAACGAGTTGGAATAAATTAAGGTTAGTGAAGTAATTATCTTCTTTGACCGAAAAGTCTTAAAAGCATTATAAATAGATTTATAAAGTCTAAGTACAATGTTAAAGCACCCATAACAGCTTTTTTGCCTATCATCTCTCCGCTATCACTAACTAAATACATGTTCTTTATTTTTTGAGTGTCATAAGCTGTTAAACCTACGAAAACTAATACACCAATTATAGAAATTACAAAGTACATCATTGTAGATTTCATAAAAATGTTCACCAATGATGCAATTATTATTCCAAAAAGACCCATCATTAAAAAAGATCCTAGTTTAGTCAAATCTCTCTTAGTAGTGTAGCCGTAAATACTCATAGCACCAAATGTTCCCGCAGTTATAAAGAATACTCTAGTTATGCTTGTTCCAGTGTACATTAAAAATATTGATGAAAGAGAAGCGCCCATTAATGCCGCAAAAATCCAAAAAGTAGTTTGAGCTTTTGCTGCGGACATTTTTGCAATTCCAAAACTGATATAAAAAACTACTGCTAAAGGAGCTAACATGATTACCCACTTTAGTCCCGAAGCATAAATCGTATTTCCAAAGTTTGTTAATCCAATGATCTGTCCTTCATTTGAAGTTACAATAGCCATTTTAAAAAATGCTAGAGCTATAAAACCTGTCAATAAAACACCAGAAGCCATATAGTTATAGACTTTCAGCATATAAGAACGTAAGCCCTGATCTATAATTGCTTCAGAAGCTGATGATCTTACAGTTGATGTTTGTTTGTTAAACTCCATACTTAATATATATGTTTTTTTAAAAACTTTTCAATAGTCAAAAATTGACCTAAAAATGAGCCATAAACATTAATTTTTTATGAAATTTAGAAAACTTGGAAATACAGATATTGATGTGAGTTTAATTTGCCTAGGCACAATGACATGGGGAACTCAAAATACTGAGAAAGATGCTTTTGAACAAATGGATTATTCTATAAGTCAAGGCGTAAATTTTTTTGATACCGCAGAAATTTACTCGATTCCTCCAAATTCTAATTCTTATGGAAAAACAGAGAATATGATTGGTAATTGGTTTAAAAAAAGAAAAAATAGAGACAAAATAATTCTGGCTTCTAAAGTAGCCGGACCGGGATGCGAGTGGATTAGAGGCGGAGGGAATAATTTTGATGAGAAAAAAATTGGAGAAGCAATAGACGGAAGTTTAAAAAGATTGAAAACTGATTACATCGATTTATACCAATTACATTGGCCGGAACGATCAACAAATTATTTTGGAAGTAGAGATTACTCACATAATAATAAAGAAGGAAAATGGAATAGTTTTGAAGATATTCTAGACGCTCTGAGAAAATATATAAAGAGTGGTAAAATTAGGTACATAGGTATGTCCAATGAAACGCCTTATGGATTATCTAGGTATCTTGAAATTTCTAAAAATAAAGGCGCTCCTAGAATGATGTCGGTTCAAAACCCTTATAGTTTAGTGAATAGAACTTATGAGATTGGAATGTCAGAAATCTCAATTAGACAAAAGTGTGGTTTGCTTGTTTATTATCCTCTTGCGGCCGGAGCATTGTCAGGAAAATATAGAAATGGCAAAATGCCAAAAAATTCTAGAATGGCTCTTTTCAAAGGTTGGGAACGTCATTTGAATCCTTTAGCAATGCGAGCTTATGATGAATATTACAAACTTGCTAAGGATTTTAATTTAACCATGGTACAACTTGCACAGTCTTTTGTTAATTCAAGACCATTTGTTACTAGCAATATTATTGGGGCCACAACGATGGAGCAACTTAAAGAAAATATTGATAGTGTTAATATTGAATTCACAGATGAAATGATGGAAAGAGTTGATAAAATTCACAATGAAAATCCAAATCCTTCACCATAAACATTCTTTATAATATAATAGATTTAGTATAAAAAAGAATCATGTCCTTTAAAAAAGTTTTAGTATTTATTTTTTTCATTACTTTCTCACTACAAGCCTTTGCTAATACTCCAAGATCAACCGGAAAATATAAAAACTGGGAAAGTTTCGTTGCAGAAACAGATCAAGGAAAAATATGTTTTGCTCAAACAAAACCTACTAAAAGAGCTCCTGGTGCTATTAAAAGAAATGAGTCAAAATTATTCGTAACCTTTAGACCTGCGGATAGCATAAATGATGAGGTAAGCATTACAAGTGGCCATGATTACAAAGCTTCAAGTGTTTCTGCTAGTTCAGGCAAAAGAAAATACTCATTCTTTTCCCAGAAAGATTTTGCCTGGCTACTAGATGATCAAGAAGAAAAGAATTTCATCAAGTTAATGAAAAGAGCTACAGATTTAATTGTTAAAGCTAGAACTACTAAAGGTGCAGAAACCACTGACCATTATTCGATGATGGGATTTACGAAAGCTTATAATACAGCAAAAAAAACCTGCAGCTAAATGAAAAAAATTGTTTTAGCTTATTCAGGAGGTTTGGACACCTCAATTATTCTTAGATGGTTACAAGAAAACTATAAAGCAGAAGTAATCGCTTACACTTCCGATATTGGTCAGGAAATTGATAGAAAAAAAATCATAAGGAATGCTAAGCGCCTAGGTGTTAAAAAAATAATTATTGAAGATCTAAAGAATATTTTCGTTAAAGATTATGTCTTTCCCATGATAAGAGCTCATGCGGTTTATGAAGGAGTTTATTTACTTGGAACATCGATAGCTAGACCCTTAATTGCTAAAAGGCAGATTGAAATAGCAAAAAAATTTAAAGCATATGCTGTATCACACGGAGCTACCGGAAAAGGAAATGACCAGGTAAGGTTTGAGTTAGGTTATGCTTTTTTTGGTGGTAAAAAAATTAAAACTATTGCTCCATGGAGAGAATGGAAATTACAATCAAGAGCAGATTTAATAAAATATGCAAAGAAAAATAATATCCCCATACCTAAAGACAAAAAGGGTGCGCCTCCCTTTTCTGTAGATGATAATATTTTTCATACTTCAACTGAAGGCAAAGTTTTAGAAAACCCAAAAAACTCAGCTCCAGAATTTATTTTTCAAAGAACTATATCTCCAGAAAAAGCTCCAAACAAAAAAACAAAAATAAGAATTACTTTTAAAAATAGTGATCCTGTAGCTGTTAATGGAAAAAAATTGAAACCAGAAAAAATTTTAGGAAAATTAAATATACTCGCGGGCAAAAACGGAATTGGAAGAGTTGATCTTGTTGAAAATCGCTTTATCGGCATAAAATCGAGAGGTGTTTATGAAACACCTGGAGGAACTTTATTATACGCTGCTCACAGAGCAATTGAGTCTGTAACTTTGGATAAAAAAACAGCTCACGATAAAGAAAGAGTTATGCCTGAATATGCTGAGTTAGTTTATAATGGGTATTGGTTCTCCAAAAAAAGAATAAAACTTCAAAAAATAATTGATAAAAATAAAAATAAAGTTTCTGGAGATATAGTTCTTGGACTGTATAAAGGAAATATTACAATTCTCTCAAGAAGAACAAAAAACAAAGCTTACTCAATGAAAAAAGTTTCATTTGAAGAAAACAAAACTTTTAATAAGAAGAAAGTTGAGAGTTTTATTAATTATCATTCAAAACAGTTAAATAAGTCCTAATAATCTGTTAAGATTAAATTTTGATGAGTAAAACGATTCGAAATATTCAACTAACAGCAGTTTTAATTCTGCTTATATCTACAGTGATAGCTTTTATCATTGAAATGAAAACAATGTATGACAACCAGACTATTACCTTGGCTGACTTACTATTGATGTTTATTTATATTGAAGTTATCGGTTTAGTAAAATCGTATTGGGAAACTCGAGCTGTACGAATAACTTATCCATTAGTTATAGCAATAACTGCGCTTGCCAGATTTATAATTTTACAAGATAAAGAAAGTGATCCTACAAACTTAATTTATATTTCTTTAGCTATTTTAATTGTAGCTATCTCAACAGTAATAATTAAATTTAGAAATAGTAAATATCTTAAGATTGATAATTCTAGGTCAGGGAAGCTTTAAAGCACTCAAGAGTATTCTTTAATAAACAAGCTATTGTCATTGGACCCACCCCTCCTGGTACCGGTGTAATTGCTTTAGCGATATTTTTAACTTGATCAAACTCAACATCGCCAACAATTTTGTCATTAAGTTTGTTAATGCCAACATCAATAACTATTGCATCTTTCTTAACCCAATCCTTTTTAACTAAGTTTGGAACGCCAACTGCAGCAACTAATATATCTGCTTTCAAACATTCTTGTTGAAGATTTTTTGTTTTAGAATGAACGACGGTTACAGTGCAATTTTCTTTTAAAAGTAACTGAGCCATAGGTTTTCCGTTTAGATTTGATCTACCAATAATCACCGCATGTTTACCGCTTAAATTTTTTTCCACTTTTTTTATTAACATCAAACATCCCATCGGAGTACACGGAACTAATGCTTGATACCCGGAAGATAAATTACCAACATTAATTGGATTAAAACCATCTACATCTTTGGAGGGATGTATTGAATTAATAATTTTTTCTTTATCAATTTGTTTTGGTAATGGAAGCTGAACTAGGATACCTGAAACATTTTGGTCGTTATTTAATTCTTTAATTTTATTGAGTAATTCTTTTTCAGTAACATCATCTGAATATTTAATTACATCAGAATTCATTCCCACTTCCTTTGAATTTTTTTCTTTATTTTTTACGTAAATTTGGCTTGGTGTGTAATTTCCAATAAGAATAACTGTTAAGCCAGGTACTTTATTTTTAGACTTTTTTATTTTTAAAATTTCTTTTTTTATTTCTTCCCTTAATAATTCAGCTTCTTTTTTTCCATCTATGATCATCATTAAAATAAACTTGGTGCAAACATTTCAAAAACTAAATTTCTAATAAACATCAATGCTAAAATTAGAATTATTGGAGAAATATCTATTGAGCCTAAATTTGGAAGAAATCTTCTTATGTAATTTAGGGGTGGTGCAGTTAACTTGTAAGATACATCTAATAATGAATAAACAAATCTGTTACTTGTATTCAAAACGTTGAAAGCAACTAACCAGCTGATAATAACGTTTATAATTAAAATCCATATATAAAGACTGATAACGTTATCAAAAAGTATTAAAACGGATTTCATTAATTTTTCTCCACATAAATTGAAGTACTTGGAAAAGCAAATGAAGCTTTATTTTTTTCTACAATTGATTTTATTTCAATCGCTAAAGTGTCTTTTACTTGCATCCATTCCAAATATTTGTTCGTTTTTGTGAAACAAATTAACCTTATATCTATTGAACTAGCTGCGAACTGATCTATGTTAATAGTTAAAAAAGTATCTCCACCGGTAGAAAAATCTTCATTATTTTTAATATAATTTTCTATTTGTTCTTTTATGTCAGATAGTTGTTTGCTTGTGGTTCTATATTCTAGACCTATCAACCAATTAATTCTTCTATTAGTTGTTTGTGAGTTATTAATTACTGCTTTTTCAGCAAACTGAAAATTGGGTATGGTTGCTAAGGACTTATCAAATCTTCTTACCACTGTTGATCTAAAACCTATAGACTCTACTGTTCCTTCTATAACTCCGTCTACATAAATCCAGTCTCCAACTTGAAATCTTCTTTCAACTAAAACTAAAATCCCTGAGATTAAATTTTTAAATAAATCCTGAGCTCCAAGCGCGACTGCAACACCAAAAAGTCCTAGACCTGCAATAATTGGTCCAATTTTAATACCCCATAACTCTAGTACTGCTGCGATACCTAAAATAAAAATTAAAACTTTAATTGCTTTAATAATCCAATTTAATAAATCTCTTGAAAGTAAATCTCCAACAGATCGTACAACTACTGAAAAGGGGCCAATAATTTGATGGAAGGTCCAGAATATCAAAATAGTAATTAAAGATCTGTTAACTGTTTCCAAGAACTCAGCAGCCTGTGTTTCTATTGTTAAATAACTTGTTGAAACAAAAAATCCTAAAACGATAGGGAAAAATTTAGCCGGTCCCTCCATTGAAGAGACGAGAGAGTTATCAAAGTTATTTGAGGATTTTGAAACATAATTTTCAAGTCGTTTTACGACAAATTTCGAGAAAATCCCTCTTAAAAGTAGAAAAAATAAAAAAATTGCTAATGCTATAATTATTTCTGAAATGTTTACTCCAGAAATTCCTTTAGTCCAAACATCGAAAAATAAATCTTTAAAATTTTGTAAAACTTCCATTTAAGATCCCAATTTTATAATTTCTTCACCTGGTTCAAATACTTCTAATTTTTTCCATCCTAATTGCTTGAACACATTCAAAACTTTTTCACTTATACATAATACTCTTGAGCCTGTCATTAAACCATTCAAGGTGTATTTTTTTACTAATTCTACAAAGCTTTCTGCGCTTCTTTTAGAATAAACAAATATTATGTCAGGTGGGTGGTTGTTTAAGATTTTTTCATTTTCATCATTAAGATCAACAATTTTTTCAGAAGAATAGTTAATTATTTTATCGATGAGATATCCCTCTCTCCTTAGATCTAAATCTAAATCTGATGAAATATAATCTCCGCAAAAATAAGCAATTTTTTTTTTCTTATCAAAGTTAGAATTTAAAATAACATTCTTTAAAGCATTCACATTTCCTCCAGCGGAAATAGTATTAGAATAACCTTTTTGCCTAGCTATTTTTTCTGTTATTGAACCCACACAAAAACAAAGTTTTTTTTTATCTTCATTTAATAATTTTAAATTTCTAACCGCATTTGCACTTGTAAATATAAAAGCATCATAATTTTTTGCGTCGCATTTCTGATAAGTAACAGGTTTAACTTTTAACGTTGGTATGTGAATAATTTTATGACCTAGGGAAAATAATTTTCCCATCAAATCTTCAGCATCAATTAAAGGTCGCGTGATCAATATATTCATTTTTTTCTAAATTTATCTCCAGCTTTTAATAGAATCTCTTCACCAACTTTTTTTCCAATTGATATTGCTTCGTTCAAATTTCCAGTAGTTTCATATTCAAAACTCTCATCGCCTATATCAGAAAACAATTGAGCTCTTAATGTTATCTTATTATTTTTAATAATAGCTAAGCCTCCTATTGCGGTCTCACAATCTCCTCCTATTGTTTTTAATAGTGACCTCTCGGCTTTTGCACAAAGTTCTGTCTCATTATGATTAAACTTTTTCAAAATATTTTTAATATTGTCATTATCCTTTTTGCATTGAACCGCTATTACGCCTTGACCTACAGCTGGCAAAACTTGATTTGTTTCAAATGTAAAAGATATTTTGTTCTCAAAATTCAAGGACTTTAAACCTGCGGCAGCTAAAATTATACCGTCTAGTTCATTTTCATCAATTTTTCTTATTCTGGTATCAATATTCCCTCGAATATTTTTAACCATTATTTTTTTACTAATTTTTTTTAATTGTAATTCTCTTCTCCGTGAACTTGATCCAATTTTTAATTGATTATTTAATTCTTCAAAGTTTTTAATTTTTTTGCTCACGATAACATCTCTAAAATCATTTCTTTTTATAAAGGCTCCAATTAGAAGATTATTATTCTCAATCGAATCCATGTCTTTTAATGAATGAACGGCTATATCAATTTCATCTTTTAATAATTTTTCTTCAATCTCTTTGCAGAACAAATTTTTACCTCCAATTTCAGAAAGTTTTATGTTTTGATTAATATCTCCTGAGGTTTTTATGGTCTGAATGGTTATATCTTTTTCATTAAGACTTTTATGCTCTTGTAATAACAAATCTTTAACTTTAGCTACATAAGCTAATGAAAGTTTACTACCTCTTGCACCAATTGTAATTTTAGTCATTTATAGTTTATATATTTTAAAGAACTAATTTATACTATCTAATTAAAGAACGCACGATGACGAAAAAATTTACTTTTTTAGGAATAGAAACTAGTTGTGACGAAACAGCTGCAGCTGTCATTAGAGAAAATGATAAGGGTACTGCAGATATTTTATCTAATATTGTCTCAAGTCAAATTGATGAACATAAAAAATTCGGAGGAGTAGTGCCAGAATTGGCAGCAAGAGCTCACTTAGAAAACATTGAATTTATAATAGACTCAGCGTTATCTGAAAGTAAAATTTCAATCAAACAAATAGATGGCGTAGCCGCAACTGCAGGACCAGGATTGATAGTATGTCTTACTGTTGGTTTGAATATTGGAAAATCAATTGCAACTTTTGCGCAAAAACCATTTGTAGGAGTTAATCATTTGGAAGGTCATGCTTTAAGTCCTGGCCTGTTAAAAAAAATAAATTTTCCTTATTTGTTACTATTAATATCTGGTGGCCACACACAGTATTTAATAGTTAAAGATGTAAACGAGTACGAACAATTAGGCACAACGATCGATGACGCTCTTGGCGAAGCTTTTGATAAAACTTCTAAAATGTTAGAGTTGGGTTATCCGGGAGGACCTAATGTGGAAAAGTTTGCAAAATTAGGTGACGAAAATTTTTTTAAATTACCTGAACCAATTATTAATAAAGCTGGCTGTAATTTATCTTTTGCTGGCCTTAAAACAGCGGTGCTTAGAGAATCTAAAAAAATTAATGGAGAGGAAAAACTAAAATATAATTTAGCTGCTTCTTTTCAAAAAACAATTAATAAAATTTTGTATAAAAAAACTAAAGTTGCAGCTGAAATGTTTTCTAAAAAAACAAAAGTAAAAAATTTTCATTTTGTTGTAGCAGGTGGTGTTGCTGCCAATAATTCAATACGAGAAAATATTCTTAAACTTTCAAAAGAAATAGGATTTAAAGCTATATTTCCAGATATAAAATTTTGCGGTGATAATGCAGCAATGATTGCTTGGGCTGGAATACAAAGATTTAAAAAAAATCTTATCAGTAAGATTGATATGCCAGCTAAATCTAGATGGTCTCTTGATAGCAAAGCACCTTACATGAAAGGACCAGGTTTAAAACTTTAATGCGGTATTGGTTAATGAAATCTGAACCAGATGTTTGGTCTTTAGAGCAGCAAGAAAAGTCAGGAGCTAAAGGAGCGACCTGGGATGGAGTAAGAAATTATCAAGCAGCCAATAATCTTAAAAAAATGAAAATTGGAGATTTGTGCTATTTTTATCATTCTAATATAGGCAAAGAAATTGTCGGGGTTGTAGAAGTCATCAAAGAAGCTTTTATAGATAAAACTGACCTTAAAAAGAGATTTGTTGCTGTCCAAGTTAAGTTTAAAAAACGTCTAAAAATTCCTGTTACCTTAGAAAAGATCAAAAAAAATAAGGCTCTTTCTCGTTTACCGCTCATTAAACAAAGCAGGTTGTCAGTTATGCCAATTGATTATAAAAGCTGGAAAATAATAGATAAGATGAGTAAAATGAATTCTGCTTAGGAGAAATTGTGGCTAAAAAGAAAAGAAAGAAAAAGACAAAAGTAAAAAGATCTAGAAAAGTATCAAAGTCTAGAAAAATAACTAGGAAAGTAAAAAAATCTAGAAAAGCTTCTAAGCCTAGAAAGACAAAAAGAAAAAAATCAAAAACAAGATCTAGAAAATCAAAAAAACCTAGAAAATTAAGTTTTAAAGCACCAAAATTAATTGAAGAAAGAGATGGAAAATCTCTAATTAGAGTTTCTGATAGTTGGGCTAATCACGCATATGTAAACAAATCTAAATATTTAAAAAAATATAAACTTTCAATTAAAGAAAATGAAAAGTTTTGGGCTAAAGAAGGAAAAAGAATTACCTGGATAAAAAAATATTCAAAAATTAAAGATGTAAAATACAGTAAGGATGACGTTAGGATTAAATGGTACTACGATGGGACCCTTAACGCTTCAGCTAATTGCATTGATCGTCATCTAAAAAAAAATGCGAGCAAAACTGCAATTATATGGGTTGGGGATGATCCTGCAGATACTAAGAAAATTTCTTATAGAGAATTACATCAAAATGTAAGTAAAGTTGCTAACGGACTTAAGAGTTTAGGAATTCAAAAAGGTGACAGAGTAACAATTTATCTTACAATGATACCAGAACTAGCATATGTAATGCTGGCATGTGCCAGAATAGGAGCTGTGCATTCGATTATTTTTGGAGGTTTTTCGCCAGACTCGATTGCTACTAGGATCACTGATTGTGAATCAGAATATTTAATTACCGCAGATGAGGGAATTAGAGGGGGGAAAATAATTCCTTTAAAAAAAATAGCTGATGAAGCTCTTGATCAGTGTCCAAACGTAAAAAAATGTGTTGTTGTTGAGAGAACAGGTAATCAGGTTAATTGGAATGAAGAAAGAGATATATCTTACAAGAAATTGATCTCCTCTGTTCCAACAAAATGTGATCCTGAAGAAATGAGTGCAGAAGATCCATTATTTATTCTTTATACTTCAGGTTCTACTGGTAAACCAAAAGGAGTTTTACATACAACAGGTGGATATATGGTTTACGCTTCTATGACACATCAATATATTTTTGATTATAAGCCTAACGATATCTACTGGTGTACCGCTGATATTGGATGGGTAACAGGTCATAGTTATATTATTTATGGTCCACTGGCTAATGGAGCAACCACAATTATGTTTGAAGGTGTTCCAAATTATCCGGACAATTCAAGATGGTGGCAAATTGTAGATAAGCATAAAGTTAATATTTTTTATACTGCTCCAACTGCAATACGTGCGCTCATGAGAGAAGGTGATGGTCCGGTTAAGAAAACTAGTAGAAAATCTTTAAAATTACTTGGAACAGTTGGTGAGCCAATTAATCCAGAAGCATGGATGTGGTATTACAAGACTGTAGGTGACTCTAGATGCCCTATTGTTGATACATGGTGGCAAACAGAAACTGGAGGAATATTAATAGCACCACAACCAGGAGCTATTGATTTAAAACCTGGTTCTGCAACTAAGCCTTTCTATGGAATAAAACCTTTACTAGTAGATAAAGATGGAAAAATTATTAAAGGTGAAGGACAAGGAAGATTGTGTATGGCTGGATCTTGGCCTGGGCAAATGAGAACTGTTTACGGCGATCACCAAAGATTTATTGATACATATTTTTCTCAATTTGATGGCAAATATTTTACTGGAGATGGGTGTAGAAGAGATAAAGATGGATACTATTGGATTACAGGACGAGTTGATGATGTAATTATTGTATCAGGACATAACCTTGGTACTGCTGAAATAGAAAGTGCTTTTGTCGCTCATCCAAAAGTAGCCGAAGCTGCAGTAGTAGGCTTTCCACACAGTATTAAAGGAAACGGATTATATTGTTATGTAACTTTAAATGTCGGAGAAAACCCAACTGGTGATTTAGAAAGAGACTTAAAGCAGTGGGTGAGAAAACAAATCGGACCCATTTGTTATCCAGATGTTATTCAATTCGCGCCAGGTTTACCTAAAACAAGATCTGGAAAAATTATGAGAAGAATCCTAAGAAAGATCGCTGCTAACGAACCGGATAATTTAGGTGATACAACAACATTAGCGGATCCAAGTGTGGTTGCTTCTCTGGTAGAAAACAGACAAAATAGAGATTAATTAAATTTTAAATTTTTAGTTAATTTTTTAAATTCATCAATTTTCAAATTCCATTTTAATCTCATAGAATTTAACACTATTTCTTTATCTAAAATCTTCAATTCATCTGCGATTGGGGCCCAATTATAAAGTGCCAAACAGCTTTCTTTAAATGGATTTTCCAAATAATATTTATTAAAATTTATTTTATCGTATCGATTTAAAAATTCTTGTTTTGCTCTTTGATAAATTTCATCGGTTAAACCGTTTGCTTTCTCATTTTCTATAATATTTAGATAAATTTCTTTACAATCATTTTCTTTAAGATTTTTTTCTGCTATCAAATATGAAAAAACATATAAAGCACAGTCAGCTATAGCGGTCATATAAATATTCCATTTAGCAATATTTATTGATTTAGAAAAAACATCATCATCAACCATCGCTGTAAACTTAACGCCAATTCTTGTTTTCAAATAACCATACAAGGTAGTCTGTGTGACGTGTGCTGATCTTTGTTGAATAAATTTTTGAAGATCTTTTTTTGAATTTATACTTCTAAAATAACTTGTTACTTTCTCTACAGGGAATAGATATTCTCCCATGGTTTTTAGAGTAATTCTAAATTTTTCTATATTCAATTTCACGTTGTATTTTAAAAACCCTTATTTTGCTTGAATTATAGCATTTCAAATTGGTTTTAGGGTCCTTTTTTCCCTTTTAATTCAACTCATAATGGGTATGGTTTCACCAAATAAAGTACTTTTTACGTAAAAAGTTAAAAATAAATAGGGGGAAATATGTCAAATAAAGACGCATATTGGGAAAAGACTAAGAACCACATGTTAGTAACATTGGCTCTTTGGGCTTTCTTCTCGTTAGTTGTCTTCATGTTCGGTTCTGAACTGAACACGATGTCTTTTCTTGGCTATCCACTAGCATATTACATGACAGCGCAAGGTTCACTTCTTGCCTTTGTGATAATTTTGTTTTGGACTGCAAATAAACAAGAAAAAATCGATGAAGAACATGGCTTCTCAGAGAGAGGAGATGACTAATGTTTAAAGGTGATTTTATAAAAAACCTTCCTAAAATATACGGGACCTACACTGGTGGTTTCTTAGTATTCATCATTTTGATGGCTATTGCGGAACAAGCAGGTGTGTCAGCTAAAAACATCGGAGTTATGTTCGTAGCTTTCACGGTTTGTATATATGCCTTAATCGGGTATTTATCACGAACCATTAATGTAGACGCCTACTATGTTGCAGGAAGACAAGTGCCAACCGTATTTAACGGGATGGCGACAGCAGCTGACTGGATGTCAGGTGCTTCTTTCGTAGCCTTAGCGGGTGGAGTTTACTTTGGTGGTTATACTTATATGGCCTTCTTAGTAGGTTGGACAGGTGGATACGTACTTGTTGCAACTCTAATGGCTCCGTACCTAAGAAAATTTGGATGTTACACAGTTCCTGATTTTATCGGAACACGATACGGTGGTAATCTTGTAAGAGCTTGCTCTGTATTCGTGCTTTTCATAGCATCATTTACTTACGTAACAGCGCAAATTAACGCTACGGGAACAATTGCTTCTAGAGCTCTTGGTATTCCATTCGAAGCAGGTGTATGGGTAGGATTAGTAAGTATCCTTATCTGTTCAATGCTTGGTGGAATGAGAGCCGTAACTTGGACTCAGGTTGCTCAGTACATTGTATTAATCATCGCTTACTTGATACCAGTTTTCTGGATCAGTTCTAACGTTGGTGGAGGAATTTTCCCTCACTTAATGTTAGGTGATGAAGTTGCAAGACTAGGTGAACTTGAACAACAATTTGGACTAGTTAAAAACAGCGCCGCAGATATGAAAGCAGCTGGGGTACCAGGAGGATTGAAATACATCTCTGGTTCTCACTCTGGAGTACCTGAAGGTGGAATGGCTGTCTGGAAATACTTATCGCTAGCGATTTGTATGATGGTGGGAACTGCATCGTTACCTCATATCTTAATGAGATACTTTACAACTCCTTCTGTTAGAGCAGCGAGAAAATCAGTAGCTTGGTCGCTATTCTTTATTTTCTTACTTTACTCTTCAGCGCCTATGTTAGCGACATTGTCTAAGTTGGCATTGATGGATCCAAATCTACCAACTGGAATTATCGGAAAATCTATTTCTGAAGTTCAGTCGATAGAATGGGTACAAAGATGGTCTGAAGTTAAACAAGTGTTTATCGCAGACTTTAATGGTGACGGTATACTTCAGTTGAACGAATGGTTCATGAGAGGTGACGTTGTAGTATTAGCTACTCCAGAAGTAGCGGGGCTACCGTTCGTAATCTCTGGATTAGTGTTTGCTGGTGGTATGGCTGCTGCCATGTCAACTGCAGATGGTCTTGTGTTAGCGATATCAAATGCTTTATCTCATGATATTTACTACAAAATCATAGATCCAAAAGCTGATACAGCTAAAAGACTTTTAGTTGCTCGTGTACTATTAGTAATAATCGGAGCTGCTGGTGCTTACATAGCCTCTTTCAGGCTAACAAGTATCTTAGGTTCGGTTGCTTGGGCGTTTGACTTTGCAATGTCAGGCTTGTTCTTCCCACTTGTACTTGGTGTATGGTGGAAGAGAGCTACAAGACAAGGTGCAATCGCTGGTATCATAGCTGGAATTGTTTCAGGAACATTATACTTAACGTGGGTGTTCCCTAAATTCTCAGTGCCAATGTGGGGCGGAGTGAACACTCCATTCTTAGGTATCGACCACTTAAGATTTGGATTAATCGGTGCTCCTATCTGTTTAGTAGTAATGGTTGTAGTTAGTTTAATGACTAAAGAACCATCTCCTTCTGTACAGAAAATGGTGGATGATACTAGAATACCAACGGGTAAACCAATCCTTGGTAAACAGTAGTACCAACTAATTATTTAAAATTAAAAGGGGCGATTTTTTCGCCCCTTTTTTTTTGACTGAATCATGATATTTTAAAAATATGATACCTACTTGGGCAATCGTTTTAGATTATGTTCTTGGAACAATAATGTGGACTTTAATTGGCAGAGCTTTCATGAACATTTTTCAAAGAGAAGACTCTACTTTCTTTTTTATGAGAGTTTTTGTTAAATACACTAATCCGATAATAAATTTATTCAAATTTATAACCCCAAGTTTTTTATTTGGACCATTTATTGCACTTTATGTTGCATGGTTTTTTTACCTTTTTAGATTTTACGCTATGCCATATATTTTAGGTTATGATGTCTGGGGAATGTTAGCGTTTCCCTTAGAAAGCGATTTTTCAAGACAGCTATATCAGTTATTCAACTAGACTTTTAATTTTTTTGACAAAGTTTTAGTTTAAAATATAAACAAAATATGAGCAGTTTAATTAAAATTTCACCTTCGGTTTTATCTGCCGATTTTAGCAAATTAGGAGAAGAAGTAGTCTCACTAGAAAAAGCTGGAGCTGACTATATCCATATTGATGTGATGGACGGACATTTTGTGCCAAATTTAACTATTGGCCCAGAAGTAATAAAGAAACTTAGACCGCTTACAAAAAAGATATTTGATGTTCATCTAATGATTTCACCCGTTGATAACTTTGTCAAAGACTTTGCAAATGCCGGTGCTGATATCATTACTTTTCACCCTGAGGCAACCTCGGATGTTTCTAAAACAATTAAATTAATAAAAGAACATAATAAAAAAGTTGGTATTTCACTTAAACCAAAATCAAAAATTGATTTAATAAAAGATCATTTAAATCAAATAGACTTGGTTCTCATTATGAGTGTTGAGCCTGGATTTGGAGGTCAAAAGTTTATGCCAGAGGTTTTAGAAAAAACTAAAGCTGTAAGAGAGTTAATTAATAAAAATAGTTTAAATGTAGATGTTGAAATAGATGGCGGAATTAATTTTGAAAACTGTTCTAAAGCAAAAAACGCTGGCGCAAATATACTTGTATCAGGGTCAACTATCTTTAAAGAAAACAAGGGTGACCTAAAAAAAAATATAGAAATTCTTAGAAATAATTAATAAATGTTTGGACTGAAAAGTGTCTACTTTTATTTGATTGCCTGCCAAATAACATTAATCAAATTTTTTAAAAAAATATATTTCTCATCAAAAAATTATAATAAATCTCTAGAGTCTAAAACCCCACAACAAGTCTATTATAGTCCAAATCCATTTTTATTATCGATCATCAACACATACCTTGGTCACTCATTTAAGATTAACGATATAGATCCAAATATTTTTTGGTTAGAGAATAAAAAAAAAGATGCAGAACAAATGCATAGTTTCTTATGGCTTAGCCTTATAGATAGAAAAACTGATCACACTAAAATAAAGAAAATTATTTATATTTGGATGTTAAAAAATTCAAAGTATAAAAAAAAGACCTGGGAAACCTCGACTTTAAGTTCAAGAATTATTAGCTGGATCCTTAATATAGATATTATTATAAAAAACAGCACTTTCGATTTTAGAAAAAACTTTTTGAATTGTCTTATTAGCCAAACTAATCATTTAAAAAGAAATATAAGATTTGAAAACAATTTAAACAAAAAAATTGAGATTTTAACTGCAATTATTTTAACTGGACTTGTTTTCAAAGAATATGAAGAAAATTTTAATATTGGTATCAAAGAGCTTGAAACATTAATAAAAGATTTTTTTGACAGTGATGGCTTTCCGCTATCAAGAAATCCAAATGATTTAATTTTTTTTTCAAAATATCTAATATTATGCAAAGAACTAATTAGGGATAGTCAAAAATATGTACCTGAATTTTTACAAGATATAATAGATAAAAACCTTAATTGTATTCATTACATTAAGACACCAGATGAACAATTACCTCTTTTTAATGGGGCTTTTATTGTTAAATTAAATCAAATTCAAAAATATTTAGATAAATTTAAACCTATTAACAAAAATAATAAATTAGGAGGTTTATATAAGATAAAATATAAAAATCATTTTTTATTAATAGATGTTGAGAAACCACCAAAGAAAAAATTTTCTAATTCATACCAATCAGGACCTCTTTCTTTTGAATATTTTTTAGATGGAATAAAAATTATAACGAACTCAGGATTTGGAAGTCAAATTTCAAATAAGGCTGAAATACTAAGTAGACTAACTGCTTGCCAATCAACATTATGTATTAATGATACATCTATTACGAAATTTGAGAAAAGTGAGATGATAAACGATGTTTTTGGGGACTCTATCACAGACACATTTAAATCTTTTGAATTTTTTTCTAAAGATGAAAATGGACTAATAGGTTTTTCGTCTTCTAATAATGGATATGAAAAAAAGTTTGGCTGCACTCATAAAAGAGAAATTTATATAGATAAGGTAAACAACTATTTAAAAGGGGTAGATCACATCATTAAAGCAAAAGATGGATATCCAATAAGATATGCATTTAGATTTCACATAAATCCAGAACTAAGTACGGTTAAGACCATGAGTGGAAATAGCGCTCTAATTCAAATTTCTAAAAATAAATCACTTATCTTTACAGTTAATGATGAAAGTTTAGAAATTGAAAAAAGTATATTTTTTGGTGAAAAAAAAATATTAGATAATACTTGTATAACAATTAGTGGTAATTTAGTTAATAAAAATAAAACTTTTAACTGGGAGATTAAAAAGAATATTTAATCATGAATTTAAAAATTAAGAATGCTTTGATATCAGTTTCAAATAAAGAAAATTTGGTTTCACTCCTTAAAACTCTTAAAAAGCTCAATATTAATATAATAAGTTCTGGTGGAACTTATGCTTCAATTAGAAAGCTAGGATATCATTGTACAGAGCTATCAAAATATACAGGTTTTAAAGAAATGCTGGATGGGAGAGTTAAAACACTCCATCCAAAAATACACGCTGGAATTCTTCATGATAGACAAAATAAAAAACATAAAAGTGAAATGTCTAAACAAAATTTTCCTGCCATTGATCTAATAGTTGTTAACTTTTATCCTTTTCAGAAAATTGTTTTAAGCTCAAAAAATCCAAAACAAATTATTGATAATATTGATATTGGCGGACCAACGATGGTAAGAGCCGCAGCAAAAAACTTTAATAATGTTACAATTATAACAAACAAAGATGATTATGGATCTCTGATTGAAGAATTAGAAAATCTTAAAGGGAAAACCTCCTTAAAATTTAGAGAATTAATGTCTTCAAAAGCATTTGGGTTAACCGCATATTATGATGCGATGATTGCTAATTGGTTTAATAAAAAACTCAAGATTGAATTTCCTGAAAGAAAAACAATATTTGGGAGAAAATTGCAAAAATTGAGATATGGTGAAGTCGTAAAACACAGGCACTTTGATTTTAGGGGTGTAATTTATGACGTTGACTTTGAATTTAATAATTCAGAGGAATGGTATCAGTCTATCCCAAAAGAAGTTAGACCCAGAAAAGATCAACCATTTTATCATTTACTTGCTGAGAGTAATGACGTTACTTATGAAGCGTATGTTTCTGAACAAAATCTTCTTTTGGACCAATCAAAAGAACCAGTTAAGCACCCGCTTATAGAAGAGATCTTTTCAGGAAAAAAAGGCTCGAGTTACCACAAAATATCCAACTAATATTCACTGCCTAAAATTCAACAATTTTTATTCAAACCTCAGACATAGAGAATCTATATGTTTTTTATGTTTTAGCCCAATTGAGGATAAACTTCTTTAGTTATACTCCCTCCTAATTCTCAGTTGGGCCCATAATATAACTTCACATAAAAAAAATATTATAGTAGTTAAAGTTTAATGTTTAAAATTTTAAGTCTAAATAATATATTTTATTGGATTGAGAAATTAATTGGATTTATTAATTCAATTTTTTTTATTTTACTCTTAGTTGCACTTTCATTCGCTTTAATTTTTTCACCGCCTGATTATTTACAGGGAGATAGTGTAAGAATAATGTATGTACATGTTCCTTCAGCATGGATTGGTTTAGCCTCTTTTTCCTTAATTGCAATATTGTCTATCGCACATTTTATTTTTAAAATTAAAAATATTAAATTAATAACTAAAAGTATTGCTCCAATTGGTCTTATGTTTACATGCTTGGCATTAGTTACAGGTTCTATCTGGGGTCAACCCACATGGGGAACATGGTGGGCTTGGGATGCTCGAATAACATCAATGTTGATCCTAGCTCTTTTTTATATTGGATTTATCTCAACTCACAAATTTATTTCAGATGAAAATAAAGTAAACAAAATTTCTAGTATTATTGCGATTATAGGCTTAATCAATATTCCTATAATTAAGTACTCTGTTGATTGGTGGAATACACTTCATCAACCTGCCAGCATTAAATTAACTGGAGAGAGCTCAATTCATTCTTCCATGTTAATGCCATTATTGTTAATGTTTTTTGTCTTAATATTGTATTGTGCGCTAATTTTTCTGATGAAATACAAGACAGAAATCATTAGAATAAAGAAAAAAAACTTAAAAAGATTATGATACAAAATTTTTTATCAATGAACGGTTACGGTTTATTTGTTTGGGGGTCTTTCGCAATTACTTTTATTGCGTGTGGATTACTTTACTACAAAACATTCAAAACACTTAAAAAATACGAAAGAGATTTTGCGAAAGAGATTAACGAGCTTTCATCTGAAAGAAAGAAAATAGTTATCGAGAATTCAAAAATAGCTTCACAAGTTTTATCCTCATCTAGCAAAACAATTTAAAGCATTTAATGCTCCCAAAAAAAGTAAAAAAAAGAGCATCACTCTTAGCCATAACGCTACTAACATCGGTAATTGGGATATTTTTTATACTTCAATCATTAAACAAAAATATTTTATATTTCAAATCCCCTACAGATATAAAAAATAATCAAAATATTAATTTTGATAAAAAATTTAGAGTAGGAGGAATGGTTAAAAAAAATTCATTGATAATTAAAGAGGAAGAAATAAAGTTTATAATCACCGATTTCAATAACGAGCTGAATATAAGTTTCAGCGGAACAGTTCCAAATTTATTTTCAGAGGAAAAAGGTGTTGTTGCTGAAGGAAAATTACAAGATAAGACTTTTTTTATTGCCGATAGAATTTTAGCAAAACACGATGAAAATTACATGCCTCCAGAATTAAAAGATATGATGAAAAAAAATGCTAAGTAATCTAGGAAATATATTATTATTTTTAAATGTAATCTTAAGTTTAAGTATTATTTATGCTGCTAACAGAAATCTAAAAATATCTGGAGGAATAGATAAAAATATTTTTCAACTAAGTTTAATCCAGAGCACCTCAATAATAATTTGCTTTTTTGTTTTGATAGCTGCTTTTATTGTATCAGATTTTTCTTTAATTACAGTTTATCAAAACTCGCATTCTTTGAAGCCTTTGTTTTATAAGATCGCAGGAACATGGGGAAATCATGAGGGAAGCTTGTTACTTTGGGCAATCATTCTCTCAATATTTTCTTTTTTATTTTTAGTTTACAATAAAAATCACCCAAAAAAATTTAGACTGTTAACTTTAATAATTCAAAATATTTTAATACTCGGTTTTCTTTTTTTTATTCTTTTTAATTCTAATCCTTTCAGTAAAATTTCTCCAATTCCATCAGAAGGTTTAGGTTTAAATCCAATACTACAAGATCCTGCTTTAGCTATTCATCCTCCATTACTTTATGTAGGTTTTGTGGGTGCATCTATCTATTTTTCAGCAGCAATAGCATCATTAATTACGAATTATTCAGAGAAATCATTTTCTCTTTCTATAAAAAATTGGGTTTTAATATCTTGGTGCTTTCAAACACTTGGAATTCTTGTTGGATCTATATGGGCTTACTATGAATTAGGCTGGGGAGGCTTTTGGTTTTGGGATCCAGTAGAAAATGCCTCTTTGTTACCTTGGTTTGCTATGACTGCTTTATTTCATTCATTAATTGTTTTCGAAAAAAGAAATCTATTTTATTTTTGGGTAATTATTCTCTGTTTAATTACATTTATTTTGAGTGTTACAGGTACCTTTTTAGTAAGATCGGGGATTTTAAATTCTGTTCATACATTTGCGAGCGATCCAACGAGGGGAGTCTATATATTAATATTCTTAAGTTTAATGATATTCGGATCTATTTTTCTCCTTTTTAAAAAGTATAAAAAACAAAATTATGATTTAAATCGAAACAGTAAAGAAACATTCATTTTAGTTAATAACTGGTTTATGATATTTTACCTAATTACCGTTTTACTAGGTACTATTTACCCAATTTTCACTGATGCTCTAACAGATAATAAAATTTCGGTAGGCCCACCTTTTTATAATGCAATAATATTTCCGGTAGTTGTTGTATTTCTTCTACTTATGGCTTTAGGACCTAAAGCAAAATGGATAAAAAACAAATTTGAAAACATTAGAACTTATATTCTAATACTAACCGGCGCGATTGGTTTAAATTTGGCAATAATATTTTTCTTTAAAAGCTATTCCCTATTATCTAATTTTATTATTATCAGCGCTCTATTTTTGATTATTTCCTCTTTAATGGATATAGCAAAAGCTCTTAAAAAAAATAAATTAGATTTTGCTAGAATTATTTCACATACGTCTTTTGGCTTTTTAGTTTTGTTCATTGGATTGAATGATATTTTCACGTTGGAAAAAGATTATAATATTAAATTAGGGGAAACAAAAAAATTTGAGAATTACTCTATTCAGTTACAGAATTTAGATTTAAAAAATTATAAAAATTATCAAGCAGTTATTGGAAAATTAAAAATAAAAAATATAAATTCAAATCAAACAAATATTTTAAATCCAGAAATAAGAATTTACGACAAGCCTAAAACTTTAACCTATGAAGCAGCTATTAAAACCAGCTTAATTAAAGATTATTATTTAACTATGAGCAATATTGATAGATCAGATTATTACAACATTAAGTTTCAAAAAAAACCATTAATGGCTTGGATTTGGATATCTGTAATTATGATTGTTGTTGGTGGCTCTATAAGACTATTT
>CACITX010000011.1 GCA_902589705.1 uncultured Pelagibacteraceae bacterium | reverse complement strand
ATTATCTCTTGTTTTACCTATTGGAGTTCCCGCGTTAAAGATTCCATCTTTACCAGATGCAAAAACTGTAATGTCATTTTCAAAAATATAATCTTCGGGTAAATACTCTAAAGTAGGTTTACGTGTTCCATGCCCTGTTAAGATTGCTTGAGTACTACTTGTATCAAAGGTTACAGGAATTCTGCTATTCAAATCGTTTAATAATAACACTCTTGAAGATAGATAATTTGTTTCAACAATACGGCCAATTAAATATTTATTTTGAGTCACTGGCATACCTTTTTTTATACCCTCTTTACTACCTTTATTAATGATAATTGATTTTAAAAATGGACTATTACGATCAACTAAAACTTTTGCTAAGACAATATTAGAAACTTTCTCTACATCCTCTGTGTCTAAGACCTTTTTAAGGTTTTTGTTTTCATTAGAAATATATTCTAAGTTTAAATCTAAAGCTTTATAACGCTCTACAACTTGTCTTAATTCCTCATTTTCTTTTTTTAAATTAAAATGACTGGCTATTCCTTGATTTATTCCTGGAAATAATCTTGTTGGTGCTGATGCTAAGTAAGTAACTCGGTAAACTAAATCATTAATGAAACTTCTTGTCGTTTTAACTGCTTGGAAACCATAAACATCTAGGAAAAAGATTATTAACGCTAAGATAATTAAAGAAAGTATTGAAAATTTATGTGAAGCTCCTCTTTGTAAAAGGGCTGAACGAAACGCTATACCAAAATCATCTCTGCTAACTGACATCTAATCATTAAGTATAAATTAATATTCAGATAACATAGTAGAAAACAATTCTTCGTTCTCTAAAGCTCTTCCTGTTCCAATTGCGACGCACGACAAAGGATCGTCTGCTATCGTTACTGGAAGTCCTGTATCTTGAGAAATTAATTTATCAATATTTTTTAATAAAGCTCCACCGCCTGTTAAAACTAGTCCCATATCAATTAAATCAGCTGATAATTCAGGAGGTGTATTTTCTAAAGCCTCTTTAATTCCACCTAATATTTGATTTAAAATTGGCATAATTGCTTCACAAGCGTCTTTTTCGGTTAATTCAATCTCTTTTGGTGTTCCAGATCTAATATCTCTACCTTTCATCAAAAAAGTATTACTTGATGAAGGAATTGCAGTTCCTATTTCTTTTTTAATTTTCTCAGCAGTTGAGTCTCCAATCATTAAATTCATTTTTTTTCTCATATAAGCAATAATTGATTGGTCGAGCGCATCTCCCGCTACTCTCAAAGATCTTGAATAAACCACTCCACCTAAAGACATCACGGCTATTTCTGTTGTACCACCACCGATATCAACAACCATCGAACCTGTTGCTTCAGATATTGGTAAACCAGCGCCTATCGCAGCTGCGATTGGCTCTTCAATTAGCTGAACTTTTCTAGCTCCTGCTGCTAAAGCTGAGTCTTGAATGGCTTTTCTCTCAACTGGAGTTGATCCTGTTGGCACGCAAATTAAAATTCTTGGGTTAGCAAAAGCATTTTTTTTGTGTACTTTTTTTATAAAGTGCTTAATCATTTCTTCTGTAACAACGAAATCAGCAATCACACCATCTTTTAGTGGTCTAATAGCTGAAATATTACCAGGTGTTCTACCTAACATTGTTTTAGCCTCATCGCCTACTGCTAGAACAGATTTTCTACCGGCGTCTTCGATTACTGCCACAACTGATGGTTCATTTAAAACAACACCTTGATCTTTTAAAACAACTAGTGTGTTAGCTGTACCTAAGTCGATAGCCATATCTTGTGACCATAATGATGATAAACCTGTTAAACCTTTAAACATATTTCTTCTTCCTATTGTTGAGCGCTAGTCACTTGATCTGGCGCGGTTTTTGTTCTTTTAATTATTAGTTTATTTAATGCATTAAGGTATGCATTTGCAGAAGCTACTAAAGTATCAGTATCAGCTGCTTGACCTACCGTTGTTTTACCTTTTTCCTCAATTCTAACACTCACTGTTGCTTGTGCATCTGTTCCTTCTGTAACAGCATGCACATTGTATAACAAAAGTTTTACATCATGAGGGTAAAGATTTTTTATACATTTAAATATTGCATCAACTGGTCCATCACCTGACTCTGTAGCAGATTTAACTTCACCGTAAACTTCTAAAGTCATCTCCGCTTTTTGTGGTTCACCTGTTCCAGCAAAAACTTTTAGAGATTTTAATTTAATTACATTATCTTCAGTTACTAAATTATCATCAATAATTGCTGCAATATCTTCGTCGTAAATATGTTTCTTCTTATCTGCTAAGATTTTAAATTTTCCAAAAGCTGAATCAATTACATCATCTGTTATATCTACATATCCCATATCAGACAATTTATCTCTAAAAGCATGTCTTCCTGAGTGCTTGCCCATTACTAAAGAAGTTTTTTTAACACCTACGCTTTCAGGTGTCATAATTTCATAAGTGTTTCTATTTTTTAACATTCCGTCTTGGTGGATACCTGACTCATGTGCAAATGCATTTTTTCCAACGATAGCTTTATTAAACTGAACAGGAAAACCCGTTGCGTTTGAAACAACTTTAGATGCTTTGCTTAATAATTTTGTATTAATGTTAGTTGTGTAAGGCATTAAATCATGTCTTGTTCTCATTGCCATGACAACTTCTTCTAGTGCAGCATTACCTGCTCTTTCACCTATTCCATTAATTGTACATTCAATCTGTCTCGCACCAGCCATTACCCCAGCTAAAGAGTTAGCAACTGCCAAACCTAAATCATTATGACAATGTGTAGAAAGAATTGCTTTATCAATATTCGGCACTTTATTTAATAATGTCTCGATAATTTTTTTAAATTCTGAAGGAACTGTGTAACCAACTGTATCTGGAATATTTATTGTTTTAGCGCCACATTTAATTGCAAGTTCAACTGTCTTACACATATAATCCATATCAGTTCTAGTTCCATCCTCACAAGACCATTCAACATCATCAGTAAATTTTCTTGCGTAGGTTACGCTTTCTTTAATTGACTCTAAAACTTCTTCTGGTGATTTATTTAATTTGTGCTTCATGTGAAGCGGACTTGTTGAAATAAAAGTGTGAATTCTAAAATTTTTTGCATGCCTTAGAGCTTCATGACATGCATCGATATCTTTTTTTGTTGCACGAGCTAATCCTGCAGGAATAGATTTTTTTAAAGTTTTACTTATTTCTGTTACAGCTTCAAAATCTCCTGGTGAAGCAATTGGAAAACCTGCTTCTATTACATCAACACCTAATTCATCAAACACTCTAGAAATTTGTAATTTCTCTTCTAAACTCATTGATGCGCCAGGTGATTGTTCACCATCACGCATTGTTGTATCAAATATTATAATTCTATTTTTATCAGTCATGTTTAAAACTTTTGAAAATCAAAAGTTCCACATAATACAATCAAAGATAGAATTTGCAATAATTATGTAACTTTTCTAAATTTTAGTAAATCAGATTGGGTTAATTCTTATCTTTATCAACCAATTTGTTTTTACCAATCCAAGGCATCATCGCCCGAAGCTCTTTACCTACTTTTTCAATAGGATGTTTAGCTAGATCTGCTCTCATTTTTAAAAAGTTTTTTTGACCTGATTTATGCTCATCCATCCACTGTTTAGTAAATTTACCAGATTGAATATCTTTCAAAACCTCTTTCATCTTCTCCTTTGTCTTACTATCTACAATTCTCTTACCTGATACGTACTCGCCATATTCAGCTGTGTTTGAAATCGAGTAATTCATATTTGCAATTCCACCTTCGTAAATTAAATCAACAATTAATTTAACTTCGTGTAGTGTTTCAAAGTAAGCCATTTCAGGTGGGTAGCCAGCTTCAGTTAAAGTTTCAAAACCATTTTTAATTAATTCAACTAATCCTCCGCAAAGAACTGTTTGCTCACCAAATAAATCTGTTTCGCACTCATCTTTAAAAGTTGTTTCAATAATTCCTGATTTACCTCCGCCAATTGCAGAAGCATAGGACAAAGCAAGATCTCTAGCTTTACCCGAACTATCTTTATGGACAGCCATCAAACATGGGACGCCCCCACCTTTTTGGTATTCACTTCTTACAGTATGTCCTGGACCTTTAGGAGCAACCATAAATACATCTAGATCTTTTCTAGCGTTAATTAAATCAAAGTGAATATTTAGTCCGTGTGCAAATGCCAAGCTTGTTCCTTCTTTCATTCTTTGCTCAATATGATTTTTATAAATTTCAGATTGTAATTCATCTGGAGTTAACATCATGACAACATCAGCCCAAGCTGCAGCATCTGATAATGACATTACTTTTAGACCCTCGCTTTCAGCTTTTTTAACACTTGAAGAACCTTCTCTTAAGGCGACTACAACTTCTTTAACCCCGCTATCTTTTAAATTTAGTGCGTGAGCATGACCTTGACTTCCATAACCAAAGATAGCAACTTTTTTATTTTTGATTAGATTTACGTCAGTATCTTTTTCATAAAATGTTTTCATAATATTCTCCTATTGTGTAAAAACTTCTTTTCCTCTGGTCATTGCGACTGCACCAGTTCTTGAAATGCTAATTAACCCTAAAGGCTTCAAATTTGCAATCAATTTATCAATATCTCTTCTTAGTGCAGTTACCTGTATAACAAAAGATTTTTGCGTTTTATCTAGTACGACTGAATTAAATTTTTTGCACATTAACTTAGCTTTTTTTTGCTTCATGGCTGTTCCAACTATCTTAAAGAGTGCTAATTCTTTAAATATGATATCTGGATCGTTTCTTGAAAAGTCTGCAACTTTGTGAACTGGTATTAGTTTTCCTAGTTGTAACTTTATTTGCTGAATAACTTCAGGTGTTCCTTTAGTTACGATAGTTATTCTAGAAACATGTTTCTTCTTGTCTACTTCTGCAACTGCTAGAGACTCAATGTTGTATCCTCTGCCAGAAAATAAACCGATTACTCTAGCTAAAACTCCAGCTTCGTTATCAACCCAAACAACAATTATATGATGTTCCTCTTTTCCAAATTTAGTTGGTTGGCTATATGCTGATTTTGGCTTTGACATTAAACTAAAGTTTTTCCTTCATCCGAAACTTCTTCTTTTTCATCTTCAGGCCCGAGAAGCATTTGGTTATGAGGTTTTCCAGAAGGTATCATTGGGTAACAGTTTTCTACTTTATCTACTACACAATCAAAAATTACAGGTTTATCTACAGAAATCATTTCTTTGATTTTTTCGTCTAATTCATCAGGTGTTTTAGCTCTTATACCAACTGCGCCATAAGCCTCGGCTAATTTAACGAAATCAGGAAGAGCTTCAGTGTAACTTTCAGAATAATTTTTATCATGTAATAGTTCTTGCCATTGTCTTACCATTCCCATGTACTCATTATTTAAAATAAATATTTTGATGGGCAATCTATATTGAATTGCAGTCGACATCTCTTGAATATTCATTAATATTGATGCTTCACCAGCTACATCTACAACTAATTTTTTAGGATGAGCTATTTGAACTCCAATAGCTGCTGGCAATCCATAACCCATAGTGCCTAGTCCTCCAGATGTCATCCATCTATTAGGTTTATTAAACTTATAATGTTGAGCAGCCCACATTTGGTGTTGACCAACTTCTGTAGTAATAAAAGTATCTTGATCTTTAGTTAATTCATAAAGTCTTTGAATAGCATGCTGAGGTTTAATAGTTTCTTTACTATTGATAAAGTTAAGAGATTTTTTTTCTCTCCATTTATCTATTTGACTCCACCACTTTGCAGTTTTTTGTTTATTTGAAGAAATAAAGTTTTTATTTTTTTCTTTAAATCTTTTTATTACCGCTAGTAGCAATTGAGAAACATCACTAGTGATCGCAAGGTCCACTTGTACATTCTTACCGATAGAAGATGGATCAATATCAACATGAATTTTTTTTGATTTTGGTGAAAACTCATCTATCTTTCCTGTAATTCTATCATCAAATCTTGCACCAATGTTAATCATCAAATCACAATCATGCATTGCATTATTAGCTTCATAAGTTCCATGCATTCCAAGCATTCCTAAAAATTGAGGATCATCTCCTGGATAAGCACCTAATCCTTGTAATGTTGAAGTGATTGGAAAACCTGTTAATGAAACTAGCTCTCTTAATAATTCACTTGCTTCAGGTCCAGAGTTAATTACGCCACCGCCAGTATAAAAAATTGGTTTAGATGATTGTTTAATCATCTTAATAAACTTGTCTACATCTTTTAAATTTAGTTTATTTGATAGAGCGCCATTTAATTTTTTTACTAATTTATTTTTATTAACTTTGTACACGCCCTTATTAAATTGAATATCTTTTGGAATATCTACTAAGACAGGTCCAGGTCGACCTGTTTTTGCAATTTCAAATGCTTGGTTCATGACATCTGCTAAATCATTTACATCTTTCACTAACCAATTATGTTTTGTGCAAGGTCTTGTTATTCCTGTTGTGTCACATTCTTGAAATGCATCAGTTCCAATTAAATGAGTAGGAACTTGTCCTGAAATACAAACTACTGGAATAGAGTCCATGTAAGCATCTGTCAAAGCAGTAACAGCATTTGTTGCTCCAGGTCCTGAAGTAACTAATAAAACTCCTGGCTTACCGCTTGATCTTGCATAACCTTCTGCTGCATGACCCGCGCCTTGTTCATGTCTTGCTAAAATATGTTTTATCGATTTGTGATTTTTTAACTCATCATATATTGGAAGAACCGCACCTCCAGGATAGCCAAAAATATATTCAACTTTTTGGTCCTCAAGTGCTTTAAAAACTATTTCCGCTCCACTCAATAATTTTGGCATTCATACAATCTAGCCTAGAAATACTTATCGTCAAGTTTTAGCTTACAGCTTTTAAAGATTTTTTTATGAGAATGGAGAAATTTTTTGAATATAGCTTATTCCAGTTCTTCATATGCCCTCTAGCCCATGTGTTTTGCCTTTTAGCATACTGTCTTGTCTTTATATTAATAAGCTCCTTGCATTGATCAAGAGTTAAATTTTTATCTAAGTATTTTGTTATTTCTTGTACACCAATCAATTTATGTGCTGAAAAAATCTTCTTTAGCTTAAATGCATTAAATTTTTTTACCTCAGCAACACAATTTTGCTTAAACATTTGTTCTGTTCTATTGTAAATTTTTGCAAGCAGTTCCTCTCTAGGAGTATTCAAAAAAATCTTTTTGATATCATAATTAAGAAAATCTGATTCTGTATTTGCTATCCAATCGAATAATGATTTATTTGTTTTAAGCTTTACTTCATATGCTCTTTGAGATCTTTGAGAGTCAGATGGTAAAATCTTATTTTTAACTTTAGGGTCTAGTATCAATAACTTTTCATAAAATTTTTTGTATCCTAATTTCTTAAATAAGTTTCTAACTTTTGTTCTTGTTTTTGAGTCAATGTCAGGAATTTTGCTTATCCCTTTGGTGATAGTATTAAAATATAAGCCGGTTCCGCCTACAATAATTGGTAGTTTTTTATTTTTTAAACAAAGTTTTATTTTTTTCTTAGCTTCTTTTAACCAATCCCCTGCGGAAAAATATTTTTTAACTGATATCAGCCCATATAGATGATGTTTTACTTTTTTTAATTCAGATTTATTTGGACGTGAGGAAAGAATAGTGAATTCTTTGTAAATTTGCATGCTGTCAGCATTAATGATTTCACCATTTAATTTTTTAGCTAAATGTATTGCTAGTTTTGATTTTCCAGATGCTGTGGGTCCCGCTAATAAAATTATTTTTTTGGACAAAATTAATTTATTTTAACGCCTAAATAGTTTCTTTGATTATTTTTATTAATCACTGTAAGGAGTAAAGTCTTTTCCCCTTTTTTAAAAATATCTGAAACAATCTTATTCAAATCAGAAGTATCTTTTACAGATTTTTTTTGAACTTCAATTATTACATCATCAACACTTAAAAGATTTATTAATGGACTTCGGTTTGCGATATCAACTATTACTACTCCAGTTGAACCTTCTTTTAAGTTTCTAGATTTTATATCTTGTTCTGTAAGATCTCTTACAGTTATTTTTAATGCATCAATTTCTTTATCTTTAGGAACAATTTGAGATTTCTTTTCTTTAAACTCTTCAGAAGACTCTAATCTGCCTAAGGTTAATCTTTTGGTAATTAATTTTTTATTTCTCCAAATTTTTAGTTGAACGCTTTTACCAACTTTAGTATTCGCAACTACTTTTGGAAGTGTTCTCATTGTATCAATTTTTTTACTATCAAACTCTAAAATAATATCTCCAGCTTTTATTCCAGCTTTATCTGCAGGACTATTTTCACCAACACTTGCAACTAAAGCTCCCTCTGGTTTTTTTAATTTTTCTACTTCAGCTATTTCTTTTGTAACTTCCTGAATTCTTACTCCCAACCAACCTCTTTTTGTTTCACCAAACTTCATAAGTTGATCAATTACATTTGAGGCAGCATTTGCTGGGATTGCAAAACCAATTCCAATTGATCCTGATTGACCGGGTGCGATGATTGCAGTGTTAATACCGATCACTTCACCTTTTAAATTAAAAAGTGGTCCACCAGAGTTGCCTTGGTTAATCGATGCATCTGTTTGAATAAAATCATCATATCTTGTTAAATTTATATCTCTGTTACGTGCAGAAATAATTCCAGCTGTTACTGTTCCACCTAAACCAAATGGATTTCCAATCGCGACTGCCCAATCTCCAACTCTTGCTTTATCAGAGTCGCCAAAACTTACTGGGGTGAACTTGTCTTTTGTCTCCATTTTTAAAACAGCAATATCCATATATGGATCAGCTCCAACTACTTTTGCTTTGTATTCTTTATCGCCTACTCTTACTAAAATGTCCTCAGCATTAGCTATAACGTGGTTATTTGTAATTACTGTGCCATTTTCTTTAATTATAAACCCTGAACCTAAAGAAGAAGCTTTTCTCTCTGTTGGTCTCTCAAAATCCTTAAACATTTCACCGAATGGTGATCCTGGAGGAAACTGAAATGGGAAGGGATTAGAAGTTGTTTTTACTGTTTGCGTTGTTGAAATATTTACAACTGAAGGCATTAATTTATCAGCTAAATCTGCAAACGAGTCTGGAACTGGTTTAGCTTGTAAAACTGTAAAACTTATTACAATAAATCCAAGGAATATTTTTCTAAGAAAGCTCATTTAATTTTTTATATACCAAATTATTAAAAATCCTATAACCAAAAAAATAATCCCTAAAGTTCTAAGTTTGCTCTCAGATGTGTTCTTAATTAATTCTAAAATATTTTTTATTCTTGACGGGAAAATGGCTAAAAAAAGTCCCTCAATAAAAAATAGTAAACCTATTGCTGTAATTAATTCTTTCAACTGTGGACAACTTATCTTTTTACTGCTGGCTTAATTGATTTACCAAAAAATTTAAAGAAATCACTATCAGGTGATAAGACTAATGAAGTTTCACCACCTATTAATGCCTTTTCATAAGCTTGCATCGCTCTATAAAAAGCAAAGAATTGAGGGTCTCTTCCAAAGGCATTAGCGAAAATTTTATTTCTTTCACCATCGCCTTCACCCTTCATGATCTCAGATTTTTTATTTGCCTGAGCTAAAATTACTGTTACATCTTTGTCTGCTGTTGATCTAATCTTTTGTGCAATCTCAGCACCTTGAGCTCTAAATTCTTTTGCTTCTCTTTCCCTTTCAGTTTGCATTCTTTTGTAAATTGCTTCACTGTTTGCTGGAGGTAAATCTGCTCTTTTAATTCTTACATCAACAATTTGAATTCCAAAATTTTTGGCTTCCTCATTAACTTGAGTTTGAATAATTTGCATTTGTCTTGATCTATCCGTTGATAATAAAGTAGCAAGTTCTTGTGTACCTAAGACACCTCTTATTCTTGAATTTATAATTGTTGAAAGTCTTGATCTTGCAACTCTTTCATTGCCAACTGAAATATAAAATTTTAAAGGATCTACAATCTTAAATCTTGCAAACGCATCCACGATTAATCTTTTTTGATCAGCTGCAATAACTTCCTCTGGATCGTTATCTAAGTTTAAAATTCTTTTATCTAAGTAAACAACGTTTTGTATAAAAGGTAATTTAAAGTTTAATCCAGCTTTAGTTACAATTTTTTTAGGGTCACCAAATTGGAGTACAATTGCTTGGCTTATCTCTTGAACTATAAATAGTGATTGAAATACTACTACTGCAATCAAAACTATCACCGGAAGTATTAATTTAGCACCTTTCATTAATTGTTGCCCCCTGATTTTTTAAGTTCTGGTAAAGGTAAATAAGGTACTACACCTGAACCAGACTCTTTATCTATAATAACTTTATCTATATCAGCTAAAACTTTTTCCATTGTCTCTAAATACATTCTCTCTTGTGTAACTTGTTTTGCATTTTTGTATTCATTATAAATTGCCAAAAATCTGCTTGCTTCACCTTCTGCTTTTGCAACTACTTCTTTTTTATAAGCTTCAGCTTGTTGTAAAACCTGTTCTGCTTCCCCTCGAGCTCTTGGTATAACATCGTTTGCATAAGCCTCGGCTTCGTTCTTAGATCTTTCTCTATCTGCTCTTGCTGCTTGCACATCTCTAAATGCATCAATCACCTGTTCAGGTGGGTCGGCTTGTTGGGTTTGTACTTGAGTAATTTCAATTCCAGAACCATACTCATCTAAAATTTTTTGTGTAATGTTTTGAACTTCAACTTCAATACTTGCTCTTCCTTCTGTTAAAATATTTTGAATATTATTTTTAGCAATTACTTCCCTCATTGCAGTTTCAGACGCAGCTTTCACAGTTTCTATTGGACTTTGAATATTAAATAAAAATTTCTGTGCATCTTTTATTACCCAAAAAACTGAATAGTTAATGTCTACAATATTTTCATCTCCTGTAAGCATTAAACTTTCTTCAGGGACATTACCCACGCCTGATGATCTGCCAGTATCACTTGCCGGTCTAAAACCGACATCCACACGATTAACTTTTGTAACTTTTGGAGTTAGCACTCGCTCAAAAGGAGTTGGGAAGTGATAATGTAATCCAGGTTGAGTTGTGTTAACATATTTTCCAAATCTTAAAACAACGCCTTGTTCATCTGGTAAAACTCTGTAAAGACCGCTAGCTAAATAAAGTAAAACTAAAACCATTAAACCAATAATTATTGGTCTAGAACCTCCAGATTTTCCACCTGTAAATTTGTTAATAGTTTTTTGTAAATTTCTAATAATGTCATCAAGATTTGGTGGATCTTGTCTTGTGCCAGATCCATTTCCACCAGGAGAACCTTGTCCTCCTCCACCTGGAGGTGAACCCCAAGGTGATTGATTCTTTAAAATCTTGTCTTTGAAACTCATGACACTTTATATAGTGACTTTTTACTCGAAAACAAGTTAAGAAGGAGCGCTAAAATGTCTAAATCGTTTGATAAATTTAAAAGATGAGCCAAAAACCACCTCCTAAACAATTTATTAAAAGTCCAATTAATGGAACTAAGTCTGTTATCTTGGTTTCAAGCGCAAAAGGAGGTGTCGGTAAATCTACCGTTGCGGTCAATCTTGCTTTTGCTCTTCAAAATTTAGGATTAAAAATTGGAATACTTGATGCTGACGTTTACGGTCCATCACTTCCAAAATTAATTAACTTAAATGAAAAACCAAAAAGTGAAGACGGTAAGGCAATGATACCTTTAGAAAAGTATAATGCTCAATGTATGTCGATGGGTTTTTTAGTTGATGAACAAACACCTATGATTTGGAGAGGCCCAATGGTGATCAGTGCAATTAAAACAATGACACAAAGTGTTTTATGGAAAGATAGAGACATAATTATAGTAGATATGCCACCAGGAACCGGTGACACCCAATTAACTTTTGCTCAACAAGTTAAAGTTGATGGAGCCATAATTGTTTCGACTCCACAAGATTTAGCTTTGTTAGATGTAAAAAGAGGAATTCAAATGTTTGATAAAACTGGAGTTAAAATTTTAGGACTAATAGATAATATGAGCTACTTTAAAGGAGATGATGGTAAAGATTATAAAATTTTTGGTGAAAGCGGAGTAGAGAAAACTGCTAAAGAATTTAACAAAGAATTCTTAGGTAGTTTACCAATTCATCAAGATTTAAGATCCTCAGCTGATAAAGGCGAACCTTTAACACATTCTAATCCAGATCATGAGGTTTCAAAATTATTTAAGAATATAGCTGAAAAAATTAAACAATCTTTTCATTAAAGTTAAAAGAAGTCATTAATTCATTCCATTCTCTTTTAGATAAACCGGAGCTTTCATGAGTTACCTTTTCTCCTTTAACCATTTGTTGAATTACTTTTTTTCCTTTAGCTGAAACATGTACGGCGCCTACTCTATAATCTAAGAAAGCTGCGTGAGTTATTGGAACCCATTTTTTTACAGTGTCTAACATAGTATCTGCATAAACTCTTATTTCGTATTGAGCATGACTATCAGCTCTCAAAAATAAAAAATTTAATAAGTTTAATAAATCTGTTTTCCAGTACCACTGCGTATATGAATTTAATGTTAAATTCATTCTTGCAAGTTCTCTAGCTAGACCAACTTTTCCGTCGTCAATTGTTGATCCGTCATATCTTTCGTTAAGCATTTTTTCATAATTGTCATATGTTCTTGTGGCATCATCTTTTAGAATTTTTAGAACTTCATCGGCTTGTTCGCCTGTAATTAAGTCTCCTCTTCCTTGTCTATTTGAAGTTGATTGTGCTGATAATTGATCTTTAGCTGGGATATAAAACTCTTTATCTAATATTGAATATCTTGCTGAATATTCATTAACGTTTGCTGTTCTATGTCTAATCCATTGACGAGCTATAAATATCGGAAGCTTAACATGATATTTTATTTCGCACATTTCAAATGGTGTTGAGTGCCAGTGTCTCATTAAATACTTAATTAAACCTTCGTCAGTAGAAACTTTTTTTGTTCCTTTACCGTAAGAAACTCGAGCTGACTGAACTATCGAACTATCGTCTCCCATGTAGTCAACCACTCTTACAAATCCATGATCTAAAACTGGTAATGCTTCATAAAGAATTTTTTCTAATTCAGGAGAAGTGACCCTTTTTGTTGAGTTTTTTTGTGCTTGTTGATCTGCAATTTCTTGCTGTTGTTCTTTAGTAAGCTTCATATTGAAATAATTATTGAATCTCTGCTTAAGAGTTTTATATTAATAGTGTTGGTTTTCCAACTATGACGATAAACGAATTTCGTAATAAACATTACGGACGTGGGGGCAGTACCCACCACCTCCACCATTTACAACTTATGGGGGTGAATTAGGATCGACGGATGTCTAAAGGCTATTCTTTCGTACGAGATGGTTCCGACGTAACGGGCCAATTTACAAATGCTAACGAAAGTTACGCACTTGCAGCTTAATTAACATTGTTAATTAAGTAACGGGGTCCGGGGCACCTGGCAACAGAACGCCCCCTATAACAATAATTGAAGTTATGTTGAAAAGTTTATTTAAAAAAATTTTTAATATTTTTAACTATGAAATAGTTAAAAAGAAATATAGTGGAATTATAGATAAAAGAGAGTGGATACCTTTTCAATACTCAAGTGACGATTACAAGCTTTATTTTGAAGGTTTAGAAGCATCAAAAAATAAACAAACTGATAATTTCCACAAGCAATCACGATTTCTAGATCTTATTGGACTTGTAAAAATAGTTCTTAGACAAAACAAGGTTGAAGATTTTGTTGAGGCAGGATGTTGGAAGGGGCATTCTTCATATTTAATTTCAAAATTAATATCTAATCACAATAAAAATATTAAATTACACATTTTTGATAGTTTTGAGGGTTTATCAAAACCATCTATGGGGGATTTACAATTAAATAAATTTAAACCTAAAGAGATTGATAATATCAGAGTCCAATTTTCATCTAATGAAGATTTTGTTAAAAATGGTGTTTTAAGAAATTTTAAATTTGTCGAAACATATAAGGGATGGATACCTGAAAAGTTTTATCTTGTTGAAAATAAAAAATTTTCTTTTGTTCACGTTGATGTAGATTTATACGAACCCACGCTTAAAACCCTAGAGTTTTTTTTTCCACGACTTATAGAAGGTGGAATTATAGCTTGTGATGATTATAATTCAAAAGCATTCGATGGGTCTAAAAAAGCTTGGGATCAATATTTTTCTAATAAAAAAGTGAAATTTAATTTTTCACCAGCCATGGGTGGAAGTTTTATAGTTAAATAATTAAAAAACATATTTGTCTGCTAAATAAATCAATATACCTGCAGCTATCCCTAATAAAATCCAATATAAATTTTCTTTAATCATGCTACGAACTTATTCAAGTTTGGTTTAAAGTAATTAGGTCCTTTCATTACTTTGCCATTTTCATTATAAATTGGCTTACCGTCTTTTCCTAACTTACTCATATTTGAATTTTGAACTTCTTGAAAACATTTGTCTAAATCAATTCCAAACGCATGTCCTGCCCCATAAGTTACATATAATATATCAGTCAAAGCATCTGCTACCTCTTTTATATCTTTTTTATCAATCGCTTCTTTTAGCTCATCTAACTCTTCTTTGATTAGGTCGTATCTAAGTGAGGTAATTTTATCATTTGGAAAGCTAGCTTTTTCTTTGATTTCTTGACCAAAAGTTTCCATAAATTTTTTAACACTTTCAAAATTGCTCATTTTTAATCCTTTTAATTTATAATTTCTTAATAAGAGTGTATTATATCAAAGAATCAAAGATGAAATACAGAACAGAATTCGATAGTATTGGAAAAATTAAAGTTCCTGGTGATAAGTATTGGGGTGCATCAACTGAGAGATCTAACAAATATTTTAATATTGGAGATTTTTTAGTAAGACCCTTAGTAATTCATTCTATAGCAATTATAAAAAAAGCTGCAGCAATTGTTAATGCTAAAAATAAAGATTTAGATCCAAAAATAGCTAAATACATTATTAAGGCCTCTGAAGAAGTTATCAAAGGAAAACTCGATAATCATTTTCCTTTAAAAGTTTGGCAGACTGGATCTGGCACACAAACAAATATGAACGTTAATGAAGTTATAGCAAATAGAGCAATCGAAATGATGGGAGGTAAATTAGGATCAAAAAAACCAGTTCATCCTAACGATCATGTCAATAAATCTCAGTCTACAAATGATGTGTTTCCAACAGCAATGCATATTGCTATAGCATTAAAGACTAAGGAAAAACTTTTACCATCATTAAAATTATTAGAAAAAGAATTAGCAAAAAAATCGAAAGAATTTAAAAATATTGTAAAAGTTGGAAGAACTCATCTACAAGACGCTACTCCTTTAACCTTAGGTCAAGAATTTTCAGGTTATCATGCGCAACTAAAAAAATGTATTATTAGAATAGAGTCTGCCTTAAAAGAAATTTATCAATTAGCCCAAGGAGGAACTGCAGTTGGAACTGGTCTAAACACTAGAAAAAATTTTGATAAAAAGATTATTAAAGAGATAAGCAAAATTACCAAAATCCAATTTAAACCAGCTGTAAATAAATTTTCAGCTCTAGCAGCCCATGATGAAATTGTTAACTTTTCAGGAACTTTAAATACTACAGCTGTTTGTTTAATGAAAATAGCTAATGACATTAGGTTTCTAGGCTCTGGTCCTAGAGCAGGTTACGGGGAACTCATTCTTCCTTCTAACGAGCCAGGTTCTTCAATAATGCCTGGAAAAGTTAATCCAACTCAATCTGAAGCAGTAACAATGGTATGTGTAAAAGTGATTGGTAATCACAATGGAATAACAATGGCAGGTTCTCATGGACATTTTGAATTAAATGTTTTCAAACCATTAATCATTCATAATGTTTTACAATCAATTGAAATTATGAGCGACTCTTCTAAAACTTTTTCCATGTATTGTGTAAAAGGAATTAAAGCAGATAAAAAAAGAATTAAACATTTGTTAGATAATTCTTTGATGTTAGTCACAGCACTAGCTCCAAAAATTGGTTACGATAAAGCTGCATTTATTGCAAAAACAGCTTATAAAAATGGCACCACCTTGAAGTATGAAGTTATTAAAGCTGGACTTATAAAAGAAAATGAATACGAGAAGATTATGAGTCCTTTGAAAATGACAAAACCTAAATAATTACTAAAATATAATTTTTAATTTTTTTTATTTCAAATATTTCTAAAAAACTTTCATTAAACAATATAGTTTCAAAAGAATTCTTTAGGTATTTTAAATCTTCTTTTGGTAACTTTTTTTCATTTAAAAATATTCGGTCAAAGTTAATTTTTTTATTTAATATATTTAAATTTCCTTTTATTTTTAATTCTAAAGTGTCATCACTACCTTTTATATTAATTGAAAATTTTTTAAGCAGTTTTTTTTTATCATTTATAAGAATTGAACAATTAAAAAATAATAATGGATATTCCTCTAATATATTTAAATCACCCTCACATTTAAAAAGGTTCTTTTTAATTAAAAAATCTTTTTTATAATTAAGTCTACCATATGCTAGATCAAACTTTAAACTTAAGTCATCAACCAAATTGTTTGAAAAATTTTTAGATTTGTAGATTATGGTATTTTTACTATTAATCTTTTTAATAATATTCTTTTGGTCCATTAATTTAGAAAAATTAATTTTTTGTAATATTTCGTTATTAAATTCCTCGATCTCAAAATTTGTTTTAATATCTAAAAATGGATTGAAAATTATTAAAGTTTCATTATCAAATGAAATATTTTTACTTCTAAAATAAGAATTAAAAATTTTTAACTTTTCACTATCATATTCAAAATCAAATTTGAGATTAGTATTGAGAATTTTAGATTTTAAGGTGCCATTTTTTGTTTTTTTATCTAAAGCAAGATCGGCACTGATTCCTGAATCAGACAATTGAAAATTAATTGATTTAAGATTATCTCCTAACTCTGTCTTAAATTTTTTTCCAAATACTTTTCCTTCAATAAAATTTTTTTTATACCCAAAATTGGAAAAAAAAATATTTTCTAATCTAAGTATTAATTTATCATCATTTATAATTTTTAAGTTTAAATTCTTAAAGGATAGTTTTTTTTTTTGTTTTAATAACTGTTCAATGAAGATGAAGAAATTTGAAGCTTTAAGAGTAACATCGTTTCCTTCAATAATAACCTTTTTAACCTCAAAATAATTTAGATTGTAAATGCTAAAAATTTTTGGATAAACTTTAAGATAATTTATTTTTAAATTAGCGTTTGATTTTAAAAAATTTATTTGAGCTGTTTTTAATTCCAAGCTTGGAAGCGGAAAAGCTTTATATTCAATATTTTTATAACTAGTTATTTCAACATCATAATTCTTTAAAAAGTAATTTTTGATAATTTCTGCTTTTTTTTCATAATTAAAAAATATTGGAATTGTCACAAATAAGGAAAAAGATACAAAGAAAATTACAAATAAATATCTTAAGAAAAAAATAAACTTAAAAAATCTTGAATACTTATTGTGAATAGTTTTTAAAAATTTATTTAACATTTTTTTTATCTTAACAACTGGTATATAAATGAAAATTCTCTCTTATGAATAACATAGATTACTTAATAAAAAACCTTAACAAAGAACAAAAAGAAGCAGTTCTTAGTACTGAAGGTCCCAACTTAATTGTTGCGGGTGCAGGTTCTGGCAAAACAAGAGTTTTAACGACAAGGCTTATTCATATAATTAATGAAAAAAAAGCATGGCCCAACCAAATCTTATGTGTGACTTTTACTAATAAAGCTGCAAAAGAAATGCAAAATAGAGTTATGCAATATGTAAAAGGTAATTCTAATGCAGTCCCTTGGTTAGGCACTTTTCACTCGATTAGTGTAAAATTTCTAAGAAGGCATGCTGAGGCATTGGATTATAAAAGTAATTTCACAATTCTTGACACTGATGATCAAAAAAAACTGATCCGAAATATTGTGAAAGGTGAAGATTTAGATGCAAAAAAATTTTCTCCCCAATTAATTATGTATCATATTGACCAGTGGAAAAATAAAGGTTTATTGCCAAAAGATGTGAAAATTGAAAAATCAGGTTCAATATTAAAATCAATATTAAAGGTATACAAAATTTATCAAAACAAAACTAAAGATTTAAATGCATTTGATTTTGGTGATTTAATTTTATTTTGTGTTAAACTTTTTGAGGAACACAGAGATATCAGACAAATATATCAAAAAAATTTTAAATATATTTTAGTTGATGAATTTCAAGACACAAATTTTATTCAAAACAAATGGTTAAATCTTCTTGTAAATGAAAATGAAAACATTTGTTGTGTTGGAGATGATGATCAATCAATTTATAGTTGGAGAGGTGCAGAAATAAAAAACTTTCTTACTTTTGATCAAATTTATAAAAATTGTAAAGTATTTAAATTAGAACAAAACTATCGATCTACAAAAAATATTTTAGATACTGCATCAAACTTAATTTCTAATAACTCAAATAGAGTAGGAAAAAAATTATGGTCTTCGGCTAACCAAGGTGAACTTGTAAAATTAAATTGTTACCGAACTGGTAAAGAGGAAGCTCAAGGAATTAGCGATATTATAGAACAAAAGCTTAAAAAAAAATATTCTTTAAACAATGTGTCAATTTTAGTTAGAGCTATCTACCAGACTCGAGAGTTTGAAGAAAGATTTCTTCAGGTTGGAATTGGATATCGTGTCTTAGGTGGAATAAAATTTTATGAAAGAGCTGAAATTAAAGATGCAGTGTCTTATTTAAGAATTATTAGTCAAAAATTTGATGACTTGGCTTTAGAAAGAATAATTGGAGTGCCTAAAAAAGGAGTTGGTGAAAGTACAATAAACCAAATTTATACATTTGGTAAATCTAATAAATTATGCCTTGAAGACTCGATTATTAAATTAATAGAAGGAGGTGAGCTTAAACCTAGGATAAAAACAGCTCTTAGCCAATTAATAAATATTTTACATAAATGGCGAAATGATTCACTTAAAATGAAACATTACGATTTATTGAAATTAGTTTTAGATGAATCAGGTTATTCCTCAATGTTAAAAAATAAAAAAGATTTAGAAAATGAAAATCGATTAGAAAACTTGAAAGAATTGCTTAGAGCAATGCAAGATTATGACAACTTACAGAGTTTTTTAGAGCATGTGGCTTTAGCTACATCTATTGATCAAGAATGGGAGGGGGCAAAAATAAACTTGATGACAATGCATGCCGCCAAAGGTTTAGAATTTGATGTTGTATTTCTACCAGGATGGGAAGAGGGTTTATTTCCTCATCAAAAATCTCTTGAGGAAAAAGGAGATTTCGCCTTAGAGGAAGAAAGACGACTTGCTTACGTTGGTATTACGAGAGCTAAGAAAGAAGCATACTTATCATTCGCAATGAAAAGGGCTTACCACGGTGATTGGATGGATGCTTTACCATCAAGATTTATAAATGAAATACCCGACGAAAGTGTAGAAAAAAATGAAATAGGTTTAAACAACAGTGATGACTTTGAGTTCAACCAAGATAATTCAATTGAATTTGATGAGGAGTATAGAAGTCCTGGATGGGATCGGTATAAAAAAAATAAAATGCTTAAATGGAAAAAATAGAAAAATTAAGAAAGATTTTTGAGAGAGAGAAGATAGATGGGTATATTATTCCTAAAAATGATAAATTTTTTGTTGAATATGTTCCAAAATACAACGATAGACTAAATTTTATTTCTAGTTTTACTGGTTCTTATGGTTTTGCTTTAGTGCTTAAAGATAAAAATTATTTATTTGTTGATGGAAGATATACCTTGCAAGCTAATAATCAGAGTGGAAGAATATTTAAGATTATTACAATTCCAAATAAAATGCCAAGTGATATCCTTAAAAGAAAAAAATTATCAATAGGTTTTGATCCTAATTTATTTACAGAAAGATCATTATTTAATTTTTTTGGAAGAAATAATTTTAAATTAAAGCCAATTTCTCAAAATTTAATTGATATAATTTGGAAAAGAAGTGTAAAAAAAAATAATGAAAAATTTTATATACTGCCAAATGAAGCTATAAATGAAAACTACCAATTTAAAATTGGTAAAATTTATAAATATTTAAAAAAAAAAAATTCTGATTTTTTATTTGTGACAGCAAGTGAAAATTGTGCCTGGACACTAAATATAAGAGGCAGGGATACAAAATACACCCCTATACCTTATAGTTACATCTTAATTGATAAAGATAGAAATATTAAATTTTTTTGTGATTTAAAAAAAATATCTTCATCTTTTAGAAAAAGTTTTAAAAAGATAAAATTTTTAGATATCAAAGTCTGTGCTAAAATCCTTTTAGGAATTCAAAAGAAAAAATTTATAATTGATAGTAATTCTTGTTCTATCTTTTTTAAAAATATTATAAATAAAAACAACAAAATACTTAACTTACAAGATCCTATTTATTTTTTAAAAGCTGTTAAAGGAAAACAAGAAATAGAGAATATTAAAAAAGCACATATTTATGATGGCGTTGCATTAACTAAATATTTATTCTGGCTTAAGAAGAATTTTTATAAAAAAAAAATAACTGAAATAACTGCATCACAAAAATTGTTAGAATTTAGAAAAAAAAATAAGAAATTTAAATTCTTGAGTTTTCCAACGATATCAGGAACAGGACCAAATGGAGCAATTATTCATTATAAAGCTACAAAAAAAACAGATAGAAAATTAAGAAAAGGAGATATTTATTTAGTCGACTCTGGTGGCCAGTACGAATTTGGTACAACAGATGTTACTCGGACTATTTCTTTAAAAAATTCAAATAACAAGATTAGAGATATTTTTACAAGAGTTCTTAAAGGGCATATAGCAGTTTCAAATTTTAAACTTAGAAAAAAAACCTCTGGAGCAGAAATTGATTCTAAAGCTAGGAAGTATCTCAAACAAGTAGGTTTGAATTATGCACATGGAACAGGCCATGGTGTAGGATATTTTTTAAATGTACATGAGGGACCTCATGCAATATCAGAAAAAAACAAAATTAATTTTCAAAAAGGGATGATTGTCTCAAATGAACCAGGCTACTATGAAAAGAATAAATTTGGTATCAGGATTGAGAATCTTATTTATGTTAAAGAAAATAAAAGAGGAATAGCTTTTGAAAATTTAACAATGGTACCTATTGAAAAAGATTTAATAATTCAAGAAATGCTAGATAAAAACGAGAAAAATTGGCTTAACGACTATCACAAAACCGTTTTTAAAAATTTAATAAAGTCTATGAATAAAACTGAGGCTTTAGAACTTGAAAAGGCTTGTTCAGCTATTTAAAATTTTATGCCATTCCTTTTCTAAAATTATTTTTATATTAAGTTGCTTGGCTCGCTCAATTTTACTTTTTGTAGGTTTAGATTCACCAACTACTAGATAGTCAAGTTTTTTAGATATAGATCCTAACACTTTACCTCCATTATTCTCTGCAACTTCTTTTGCTTCTGATCTGCTCATATCCTTAAAACCACCAGTAAACATTAATTTTTTATTTGAAAATTTTCCATCACTGTTTTGTGTCACATAATCCTTAATAATAAGTTTATTAATTAAATCTTCAATTATCCTAGTATTAGTCGTGTTCAAGAAAAAATTTTCAATAGACTGAACTTGTGTTTCACCTATTCCATCTAAATCAACTAAATTAATTAGAATTTTTTTTCTATTTTTTAAGTCAAATAATTTTGAAAATTCTTTGATAGAACTGAAAAAACCTGCCAAAATTTTAGCATTTTCTTGTCCTATATGTCTTATTCCTATTGAGTAAATAAATTTGTCCAAAGAGATTATCTGAGATTTTTTTATAGCTTTTTTTAAATTATTTATTGATAACTCACCCCATCCCTCTAAGTTTTTAATTTTATTATAGTTAAGGTCAAAAATATTTGATGGCTCTTTTATTAAATCTAAATCCCAGAATTGTTCGATTACTTTTTTTCCCAATCCATCAATATTAAAGGCTTCTTTTGAAACAATATGTTTTAACTTCTCTTTTGCAGTAAAAGTACATTCATAACCTTTTGTGCACCTTCTTACAGCATCATGTTTTCTTGTGCTTTTACTTAGTTCTTTTTTAGTTTCAGCGCCGCAAAGACATTTTTTTGGAAATATATATTTTTTTGAATTTTTATCTCTTTTAGAAATGTCCACTGAAACGACTTGCGGTATGACATCTCCAGCTCTCTGAATTTTAATTGTGTCTCCAATTCGAATATCTTTTCTGCTAATTTCATCTTCATTGTGTAAAGTAGCGTTAGATACTACTACACCTCCAACCGTAACTGGTTCCACTTTAGCTACAGGAGTAATTGCTCCAGTTCTGCCAACCTGAATGATAATATTTTTTATTTTTGTAATAGCTTTTTCTGCTGAGAATTTATACGCGATTGCCCATCTCGGTGAATTAGAGGTGTTACCCAATCTTTTTTGTAAATTTAAGTCGTTAACTTTATAGACGATACCATCTATATCATAATCAAGTGATGAACGAAGCTGATTAATTTTTTCATGTTCTTTTTCTATTTCATCTATGCCATTTATAATTGAAGTTAAGGGATTTATTGTAAAATTCCACTTTGATAAATTTTCTAGAAAATCAGATTGAGTTTTAAAAATCATTGGTTCAATATCTCCAAATCCATAGGCAAAATACTTTAATGGTATCTTTGCAGTCTCTTCAGGATTTTTTTGTCTAAGCGAACCACCGGCGGCATTTCGAGGATTTGCAAACTTATCTTTGATTTTTAAGAAATCTTTTTTTCCAATATAAATTTCACAACGGATTTCTATTAATTTAGGGATATTTTTATTTTTAATAATTTTAGGAATTGTATCGATTGTTTTTAAGTTTTCTAAAATATCTTCACCTATAACACCATCTCCTCTTGAAAGGCCTCTAATTAATTTTCCATTTTGATAAATTAAAGTCGCAGAAATACCGTCAATTTTAGGTTCGGAGAACAATTCTACATTTTCTTTATTAATATTTAAAAAATTTTTAATCTTTTTTACAAAGTCTAACATATCTTTTTTATCAAAAGCGTTTGATAAAGATAGCATTGGTTTTAGATGACGGATTTTTTTAAATTTATTTGCTGGTTTTGCTCCTACAATTTTACTAAGCAAATTTAATTTTTTCAAAAATAAATGCTTATTTTCTAATAAAATTATTTCTTTTTTTAAATCATCATATTCCTTATCTGAAATTTTAGGATTATCTTGGTTAAAATAAAAACTATTATGTTTTTTTATTTCTGATATTTTTTTTTTATAATCTTTTAATAGAGTATTTTTATTTAACATTAACCTATCTTATCTTTTTAATTATTTTTTTTAATATCCCCTCGTCTCTTTTTTTTTCACTACTTGCAATCGCTGTAGATTTATAATCCTGATTAAAAATTTTATATGACTGCTCAAACCATTCGCTTGAATTATAGTTGTATCCTAAAATTTTTGCATATTTTTTTGCCTCATTCTCAAGACCTATATGGTAATAAATTTCAACTATTCTATGCAACGCTTCCTCGATAAATATCGTTTGATCATATTCTTCTACAATTATTTTTAATCTATTAATCGCTGGTATCCATTTTTTTGTTGATGCATAATATTTCGCAACATATAATTCTTTTGCAGCTAATTGATTTATTATTAGATCTTTTTTGAAATTAAGATCTAATGAATAGTCGTTATCAGGATATTTCTGTATAAAAAAGTTTATTTTTTCTTTTGCTTTAAGTAGAGGTTCTAAATCTTTTTTTTCATCTGCTATTTGTTCAAAATAAATAATAGCAATTAAATAATGTGCATAAACTATATTTTTATCTGCTGGATATTTCTTTAAAAAACTATTTATACTTTCCAAAGCTTCATCGTAAAAGTTAATACCATACAAGCAGTAAGCAGCCATAATTGCTGACTTAGCTGAATACTCAACAATATCAAAATTTAACTCTGCTTCTGAAAATTTTTTTTCTGCAAAAAAATAGTCACCTTTCTCGAAAGCGATATAAGCTTCTTTGTAAACTTGATATGGATCCAATCTAGGTGTTGGCTCATAATTTACTTCTTTCTTAGAGCAAGAAAATAAAAATAATGAAAATAATAAGTAAAGAATTTTTCTTGTCATTAATTTCTTTAATAACAAATTTATTCTGAATGGTAAATTTTAATGATAATTAGGCGTTAACAGCTATTTTGTCTGTTTTATAAGCATTAACTGTTTTTTTAATAATATTAACTTCTTTGTTTTCAATTAAGGCAAAGCTATTTTTCAGGTTGAATAACTTTCTTAGAAACATATTGGTTAATTGATGACCTCCCTGATAGCAACTAATCTTACCAATTATTCTATAACCAGATAATAAAAAATCTCCAGCTAGATCTAAAATTTTATGGTTTACGAACTCTTTTTTGTTTCTTAGTCCATTTTTATTTAAAACTTTTTCATTATCTATTACTAATGCGTTATCTAAGGACCCGCCTTTAGCTAATCCAATTTTTTTAATTTTTTCAATATCTTCATACAAACAAAAAGTTCTTGAACTAGAAACATCATCAAGATTGTCTTTTTGGAAATCAATAGTATTTTTTTGTTTGCCTATAATTTTATTACTATAATCAAGTTGAAAATTTACTTCGAAAGTTTTTTCATTTGGTTCAATTAAAATTTTTCTCTTTCCGTCAACTAACTGAATTTTACTTAAAATTTTCATGTATTTTCTTTTTTGAGGTAAATCAATGAGGTCTATCTTTTTTAATATATCTAGAAAATCTTTAGCAGAGCCATCCATTATTGGAACTTCTTCGTTGTTAATCTCAACAACTGCATTATCGATCCCTGAAATGTAAAATGCTGCGAGTAAATGTTCCACAGTCGAAACTTTTACACCGTACTCGTTCTCTAACGTAGTACATAGTTTAGCTGAAGTAACGTTAGTAAATGTTGCTTGAATAAGGTTCTTATCTCTTAAGTCAACTCTTTTAAAAAGAATGCCTGTATCAGCATTTGATGGAAGAATTTTTACGACAGACTTTTTTCCAGAATGTAGACCTATTCCTTTAAAGGTTACATTTTTAGATAGAGTTTTTTGATAAATTTGATGCATCCTCAGGTGTTATACTTGAATGTTATTTCCTTTTTAAAACAACTAATGTTTCTGAAAATAACAGTTTTTAACCAAAAATAGCCTCGAAAAACCTTCTTAAAATGGATTTTTTAGATAAAGCGATAGGTATTGCCTCTTTTTTCCATCCATATTGAACAATGTTATTGGTTGTTTTTATTAAATTATCGTCAGTTGAGTCTACAATTATATTCAAATCCAATTTATTATTTAAAGAAAACGCAAACTCAAAAATTTCATTTAATCCTTTAAATTCAAATTGACTATCAATAACTAAGAAAATATTTTTTGAAACTTTATTATGGTATTTAAGATTGATATTTTTAAAAATTATCAGTTCTGCAATTTCTTGTATTCTCGCTAGCGCTATTTCATAGATTAATTTTTTTTTAATTTTTCTGTAATTATCAGTAAAAAATTCTTTTTCAATAATCTCATCATTGCCTAAAGATTTTACGAAATTTATCTTATTTAAAATTAGCTTTACATTTTCTTTGTTTAGAGATGTAATTTTTGAAATATCATTTAAAATTATATCTGTGCCAAACTTAAAAACTTGTTCAAATTTAAGTGAAGCGTTCTCAAAGAAAGATATTTTTGAATTATGATTGTTAATTTTGATTAAGAAAAAAGTTTCTATATTATTATACTCATTGCTTATATTTACACCTTCTACAAAACTTTTCTTTAAGACTTTTTTTATATTTAAATTACATTTATCAAAAACATTTTTTAAATTATTATAATCATTTTTATTGATCATATTAAAGGATAATTCTTGTGAATAAAAATCACCAAATAATCCGATTGGCAAATTATCCAATTTTTTTTTATCTAAACAATATTCTGAATTAAAAATATGTAAAATTTTCTTACTTTTTTCAAATTCATCAACGCATGATTTTAACGAGTTTAAGATATAAGTAATATTTTCTTTAGAAATTTGTGTTCCATTAAGTTTTTTAAAACCACATAGGTTTAAAAAATAAATTTCAAAATTATCTAAAATTATGATTAGATCTTTAAAAGTATAATTAATTTTTTGTTCTATTAATAATACATTTTTTTTTATAAGATTAGTAAATTTATCTAAATCTGAAATCTTATTTTCAATTATTCCTTCGATTGGTAAAGAAAGTTTTTCCAAAATTTCAAAATTATTTTTTTCATCAATAAATCCTATTATTATAGATACTTCTAAACTTCCAATACATATAAAAAGTTTTGGTGAATTATTCATTAATTCATTTTAAAATAAGTTGATCTTTTAATCTATAATCGAATATTTTATATTTTTCAAAATTTGTTTTATCTTGGAAGCTCATAAAATTGATTAGGCCTTCTATGTAATCTTTTTCAGGAAGCTTTAAAATTATTTTATTTCTCATTTCAATATCCCACCTATTAAGATTAAAATGACGGTAACTTGAGATTTGTGCGGTAGGAAAATTTATTTTAATTAAATTATTAAATAGTATTTTAAAACTCCTCTGATCACCTTCAACTACCGGTAAGTTTTTATACTTTGAGATCTTTCTATACTCAATTAAATCAATTTTTTTTCCAAAATAAAATTTCTTTTTATTTTTATCTATTAAAAT
>CACITX010000010.1 GCA_902589705.1 uncultured Pelagibacteraceae bacterium | reverse complement strand
TAAGCAAGATGCTCAAAAAACTGATGCATATCAATTAAGCAAAGCTTTATTATTAAATGACAATGCAGAATTTGATGCTAAACCAGAATTAGAAATTTATGCAGATGATGTAAAATGTTCACATGGTTCTACATCAGGAAGCATAGATTTAAATTCAATTCATTACTTAAAATCGAGAGGGATCCCTGAAAAGAAAGCTTATCAAATGATGATTAATGGATTTTTGTCCGAGGTTTTAGATAAATTACCTAAAGATAATTTAAAAAAATTTTTAACAGAAAAAATAGGAAGACAAATCAATGGATATTAAAAATATAAAAAAAGAATTTCCAATCTTTAAACAAAAAATTAATGGCAATTCTTTAGTTTATTTGGATAGCGCGAATTCTTCACAAAAACCTCAAGTCGTAATAGATAAAATCTCAAGCTTTTATAAAACAGAATACTCTAATGTTGGAAGAAGTGTCCATACTCTTGCAGTAAAAGCGACTAATAGATTTGAGGCTACAAGAGATAAAGTCCAAAAATATTTAAATGCTAAACACAGAGAAGAAATAATATTTACTAAAGGTGCAACAGAAGCAATAAACCTAGTAGCATCGTCCTACGGGAAAAAATATATAAAAAAAGGTGATGAGGTATTAATTACGGAGTTAGAACATCACTCTAATTATGTGCCTTGGAACTATTTAAGAACTGATAAAAGTGCAATTATAAAATTCGCTCAAGTTAATGAAAATGGTGATGTTGAAATTGAGGAAATTAAAAAACTTATATCAAATAAAACAAAAATTATTGCAATCACTCACATATCAAATGTTACTGGAGCAATTTTACCGATTACAAAAATTGTAGAGCTTGCAAAAGAAAAGAATATTCCAGTTTTAATTGATGGAACTCAAGGTGCACCTCATTCTAAAATTGATATGCAGAAAATAGGATGTGATTTTTATGCAATATCTTGTCATAAAATGTATGGCCCAAATGGTCTAGGCGTGTTGTATATGAAAAAAAAATGGGTTGATGATTTACCTCCATATCAAGGGGGGGGGAGGAATGATTAATGAGGTAAAAAAAGACAATATTACTTTTGCTGACGCAAATACAAAATTTGAAGCTGGAACAATGCAAACAGCAGAAGTAGTTGCATTTGCAGAAGCATTGAATTTTATTGAAGACATAGGTATCAAAAAAATAGCTTCTCATGAAAATGAAATTTTGCAATATGGATTAGAAAAATTAAGAAAAAATAATTCTATAAATATTATTGGAGATCCAAAAGAAAGAGGATCAGTTTTGTGTTTTACTTTAAAAGGTATTCATCCTCATGATATTGCAACTATTTTAGATGATGATGGTGTAGCAATAAGAGCAGGACACCATTGTTGTCAAATATTACATGATAAACTTGGTATACCAGCAACTGCTAGGGCTTCAATTGGAGTCTACAACGATAAAGAAGATATAGACAAATTGTCAGATGCAATTAAAAATTGTCAAAAGGTATTTCAGAATTAAATGGATTTAAAAGAGCTATATCAAGAAATAATTTTGGACCATGGTAAGAATCCTAGAAATAAAGGTAAGTGCGATGGATACACTAATGATGCAAAAGCTCATAATCCTTTATGTGGTGATAAAGTTCATATTTATTTGAAGCTTAATAAAGATAAAGAAATTGAAGATTTAAGTTTTGAGGGAGAAGGATGCGCAATCTCATTAGCATCAGCATCTATTTTGACTGAAACAGTAAAAGGAAAAGATTTATCTTTTTTGAAGAAAATAAATGAAGATTTTCTTAACATGATTAAGAATAAAGCAAAAATTACAATTAATAGTCTTTCGGAGGATCAGATAACAACAATTTCATCTTTGTCTGGAGTGCAAGAGTTTCCAATGAGGGTTAAATGCGCAACAATGGCTTGGCATACTTGTTTGTCAGCAGTAGAGAAAAAATGAGTGAATTAAAAAAAAAGGTAGTCGCAGAAATTAAAAAGATTTATGACCCTGAAATACCGGTCAATATTTATGAACTTGGGCTTATCTATAAAATAGAAATCAGTGATAAAAAAAAAGTAAATATAGAAATGACCTTGACCTCGCCAAACTGTCCTGTTGCTGAAAGTTTGCCTAAAATGGTAAAAGAAAACATATTACAAATTGATGAAGTTTCTGACGTAGACTTAAAATTAGTGTGGAGTCCTCCTTGGACTAAAGATATGATGTCAGAGGCAGCGAAATTAGAATTAAATTTATGAGTGGACAAGTAATAAAATTAAGTACAAACGCAGCTGAAAGAATTAAAGAAATTATGTCTAAGGCAGAAGACAAAGCTATAGGTGTAAGAGTTGGCGTTAAGTCAGGAGGTTGTGCGGGAATGTCTTATGTGATGGAATATGCAAAAGATATTAAACCTAATGAAGAAGTTATAGAGGAAAAGGGTGTTAAGGTCCTGATTGATCCAAAAGCTATTATGTATCTCTTAGGAACAGAAATGGATTACAAGAAAGAAAAATTTTCCTCTCAATTCATATTTAAGAATCCAAACGAAACTGAGCGTTGCGGTTGCGGCGAGTCTTTTAAAGTTTAGCCGCTATAATACATCTCAAATTCAATTGGATGTGGTGTATGCTCAAATTTATAGATTTCTTGAAACTTTAACTCAATGTAAGCATCGATCTGATCATCGGTAAATACTCCACCTTCAGTTAAGAATTTTCTATCTTTATCAAGACTTTGCATTGCCTCTCTTAAAGATCCACAAACTGTAGGAAGTTTTTTCACTTCATCTTCAGATAAAGAGTATAAATCTTGATCGAAAGCTTTGCCTGGATCTATTTTATTTTTAATTCCATCAATTCCAGCCATCAGCATTGATGCAAAAGTTAAGTAAGGATTACCAGCAGCATCTGGAAATCTAATTTCCATTCTTGCAGCTTTTGGATTCATAATTACTGGTATTCTACATGACGCTGATCTATTTCTTGCAGAATAAGCTAATATTACCGGTGCTTCAAAACCAGGAATTAAGCGCTTGTAACTGTTTGTCGTTGCATTTGAAAATGCGTTGATTGCTTTAGCGTGTTTTAAAATACCACCTATGTAATATAAAGCTTCTTTAGATAAACCTGCGTATTCTTTACCCATAAATAATGGTGTGTTACCTTTCCAGATAGATTGGTGGCAGTGCATCCCTGAACCATTATCTCCCTTCACTGGCTTAGGCATAAACGTAGCTGTTTTTCCAAAAGAATGAGTTACCATTTGAACAGCATATTTATAAAGTTGTACGTTGTCTGCCATGTTTGTTAAAGTACCAAAATACATACCTAATTCATGCTGACTTGGTGCTACCTCATGATGGTGTTTCTCAACTTTTACACCCATGTCTTTAAGAGCTTTTAAATATTCACCTCGCATGTCTTGAGCGCTATCAACTGGAGGCACAGGAAAGTAACCACCTTTGATTCCTGGTCTGTGTCCCATGTTACCATTTTCATATTTTTTACCAGTATTGTAAGGACCCTCTGAGCTATCAATACTAAAACTCGTTTCGTTCATATCATTTTTAAATCTTACATCATCAAAAACAAAAAATTCTGGTTCAGGTCCGAAATATGATTTATCACCGATTCCAGATTTTTTTAGATACTCTTCTGCTTTTTTTGCAGTTCCTCTTGGATCTCTTCCATAAGGATCTTTTTTAACTGCGTCTAAAATATCGCAAAATATATTTACTGTTGTGTGAGAGTTAAACGGATCAATAATTGGCCTTGCTAAGTCTGGCTTTAAAATCATATCTGACTCATTTATTGCTTTCCAACCGGCGATAGATGAACCATCAAAAAATACACCGTTTTCAAGCATGTCTTCATCAACTACTGTTGAGTCCATTGTAAGATGCTGAAGTTTACCTTTTGGATCAGTAAATCTTAAGTCAACAAATTCTACTTGTTTATCTTTAATCAGCTTTAGAACGTCTTTTGAACTCATTAATTTTCTCCTAAATTCTATTTGTATTGTTATTTCCTATGTGACGTATATATAATGCCTAATTCATTAGTATAATTAAATACAAATATCAGCTATGCATTTAATACATATATACAATTTTTAATTGCAATGAGGGAAGCAAACGCAAAGGATTTATCGTTATTACTTTTACTAGGAGTTATTTGGGGTTCATCTTTTTTTAATATCAAAATAGCAACTTACTCTTACGAACCTTTCACTTTAGCTTTAGTTCGAGTAATATTTGCAAGTATTCCATTATATTTGCTTTGTAAATTTCAAAAAATAAAAATTGAAGCCTTTAGCAATAATTGGATTTGGTATGCACTAATAGGACTTTGTAATATTGCTATACCATTTGTGCTTATAGCAATAGGAACAGCGAAGATAAATAGTTACTTAGCTGCAATTTTAATGAGCACCACTCCATTAAGCGGCTCAATACTTGCTCATCTTTTTATTAAAGATGAAAAATTATCTTTTCTAAAATTCATTGGAGTATTAATAGGCTTTAGTGGAATTATCCTATTATTTTTTGATAAAGTTGTAATTAATAGTGAAAATTATATTTACGCGCTTATTACAATATTAGGTTCAACTTTTTACTGCATTGGAGGTTTATTGACTCTTAAACTAAAAAACAGAGTTAATGAAAACGTCACAACTTCAACAACTTTATGGTCAGTAATTTTTTTATTACCTTTTTCTTTATTTTTCGAAGCCCCTTGGAACTCTAATCCTACTTTAAAGTCTACAGTTTCATTACTATATTTAGGCGTGATAGCAACGGGATTGGCTTGGTTGATTAGATTTAGAATATTAACGGTTAACGGTTTAGTTTTTCAGACACAAGTGGCCTATTTAATACCAATTTTTGGAATAATTTTCGGATATTTTTTAATGAATGAAGTTATTACTTGGAGAGTAATTGTTTCACTAGTAATAATATTAATAGGTATTTATATTTTTAAAAAAAACAACAAAAGTGTAAATAATGGGCAATGAATCAATTGAATTAAGTTTTTTATCAATTTTTACTTTAATTACTTTTTTTATATTTTTATTTGTAAGCAAATATTCTTTTAAATTTAAGAGCGGTATACTTTTAGATGAAGATTTTTCTAAACCACAAGCTTTCCATGATTCAGCAATTTCGAGAAGCGGGGGTTTAGCCGGAATAATATCAATTAATATATTTTTAATTATCTATCATCTAATTTATTCAAAATTTTTATTAGATTATTTTCTTATTTCTAATTTAATGTTTTTGGTTGGTTTTTTAGACGATATAAAAATTAAAATAAGTCCATCAAAAAGATTAGTTTTAATGATTTTATTTTTACTTATTTTAATTCATTTTATTCCAATCAAAATATTAAATATTGATGTGCCAGTGTTGTCATCATTTTTGAAAAATGATATTTTTTCAAGTTTATTTTTATTATTATGTTTTTTGTTTATTGTTAATGGAGCAAATTTAATAGATGGATTTAACGGTTTACTTGCTATTAATTTAATAATTATAAATATAATTTTAACTTACATCAATGTTCAAAACGTAAATATTGAGTTATCTTTTTTTATAACTGGCCAGATAATTATTTTATTATCTTTTTTATTATTTAATTTTCCAAATGCTAAGATTTTCTTAGGAGACAGTGGGTCTTATCTATTCGGTTCACTTACAGCCTTAAACACAATTATGACGAATAATTTAAATCCAAAATATTCATCATTCTTTTTCTGTATTTTATTGTTTTATATTTTTTTTGAGGTGTTTTTCTCTTTCATAAGAAAAGTTTTCCAAAAAAAATCACCAGTTCAACCAGATAATAACCACCTACATATGCTTGGGTTTAAAAAAATTTCCTTTAAGTTTGGAAGAAATAAAGGGAATTACATAAACTCCGTTGTAATAAATATTGTTTATTTTGCTTTAATATTACCAGCTCTTTTATTTGCAAAAGACCCTACGGCAAGCAGATATTGGTTTTTCTTTTTAATTATTATTTATTTACTTATTTATTTAAGACTTTATCGTTTAACAAAAAATTAAATTAATATATAAAATGTCGATTATAAATTGGGCAAGTGGCGGAATTGGTATACGCGCTGGTCTTAGAAACCAGTGCCGCAAGGCTTAAGAGTTCGAGTCTCTTCTTGCCCACCATAAAATTATGAAAGTAGAAGTAAAATCAAAAAAAGGTCTTAGAACAGTTTTATCTGTAATAGTTGATAAAAAAAGCATTCAGACAAAAATGAGTGATAGACTTAATGAGCTACAAAAAGAGGTTGCCCTTAAAGGATTTAGACCAGGAAAAGTTCCTCCAGCAGTAATTAAAAGTCAATTTGGAAAATCAATTTATGGAGAGGTAGTTGATAAAATTTTAAGAGAGACATCAACAAAAGCAATCGATGAAAAAAAATTAAAAGTTGCCGGCCAACCTAAAATTGATCTTAAACAATTTGGCGAAGGAAAAGATTTAAATTATGAGCTTCAAATTGATTGTTTACCAAAAGTTGAACTGAAGAGTTTTGAAAAATTTAAAGCAATTGAATATAAAATAAAAATTGAAAACAAAATTATTGAAGAAAAATTAAAAGAAATTGCATTTCAAAATAAACAATTTGAAGATAAAAAGGAAAATGAAAAGGCAGTGATTGGAGATCAGGTTGTTTTTGATTATTCTGCGACAGTTGATGGAAATAAATTTGATGGAAGTGAAGGTAAAGGTGTTCAAATAGAATTAGGTAAGGATCTTTTCTTAAAAGGTTTTGATGAGCAATTAGTTGGTGCAAAAAAAGGAGATGAAAAAACAGTAGATGCAACATTACCTGCTAACCACCCTAAAAAAGAGTTAGCTAATAAAAAAACAAAATTTGTCTGTAAAATATCTAACATTAAAAAATCAAAAGAAAGTAAGATTGATGATAATTTTGCTAAAATGATGGGCGCAAAAGATGTAAAAGATTTAAATTCATTAATTGAAAAACAAATTTCAAGTCAATATTCGCAAGCATTAAATTCAATTACTAAAAAAGAAATTTTAGATCAGATTGAAAAAAATCATCAAATAGATTTACCCCAAAACCTAGTTGATCAAGAAATTTCTATTATGACTCAAAATTTAAAACCAGAGGAAAAAGAAAAACATAAAACAAATAACGAAAAATTAGCAAAATCTAGAATTAAATTAGGATTACTATTAAATGAATATGGTGAAAAAAATAATCTCAAAGTATCAGATGACGAAGTAAGAGCAGAAATTCAAAAACAAATAAAAGGCATGCCAGGTCAAGAAAAGATGGTTTTAGAATACTATCAAAAAAATCCAAGCGCCTCACAAAGTTTGAAGGGTTCTCTTTACGAGGAAAAAATTATCGATCTTATAAAATCTAAAATTAAACTTACCTCTAGAGAAATAAATTCTAAAGAAGCAGAAAAGATTATATCTGAATTTAACAATCTAAATGCAAAAGATGCTGCTGCAAATAAATCATTATCATCTTCAAAAGATAAGCAAAAATCAAAAAAAATTAGTAAAAAGTAACCAATAGTTGTATAAGTCAATTATGAGTCGCAAACTTGAAGAAAAAATGAATAGTTTAATTCCTATGGTTGTTGAACAAACAAGCAAAGGAGAGAGAGCTTATGATATTTATTCAAGGCTTTTAAAAGAGAGAATAGTTTTTTTAGTTGGCCCAGTGAATGATGCTGTAGCTTCATTAGTTACTGCACAATTGTTATTTTTAGAGTCAGAAAATCCTAACAAAGAAATAAACTTTTATATTAATAGCCCTGGTGGATTGGTGACTGCAGGTCTCGGCATTTATGATACAATGCAATATATTAATTCTCCTGTTTCTACTTTATGTATTGGTCAAGCGTCCTCTATGGGATCATTTCTTTTAGCGGCTGGAGAAAAAGGAAAAAGATATTCTCTGCCTAACTCTAGAATTATGGTACATCAACCATCTGCTGGTTTCCAAGGACAAGCAACAGATATTCAAATACATGCTAAAGAAATTTTATCTTTAAAAGAAAGACTTAATAAAATCTACTCCAAACATACTGGAAAATCAGTTGATGAAATATCAAATGCTTTAGAGAGAGATAATTTTATGACTGCTGAGGACGCAAAAAAATTTGGACTAATCGACTCTGTTGTGGAGAAAAGAAAATAAAACACAATATCTAGACATTATTACAACTTCAACTTGCTAAGCAATTAGCAGAGTTTTATATTAGATGTATTGATTCGTTATGTCAGAAAAAAATAATAAAAACATTTTATATTGCTCTTTTTGCGGGAAGAGCCAACACGAGGTTAGAAAACTTATAGCAGGCCCAACAGTATTTATTTGTGATGAGTGTGTTGAGCTATGTATGGATATCATCAAGGAAGAAAACAAAAGCTCACTTGTAAAACATCAAGATGGAGTTCCTTCACCTAAAGAAATATGTAAAGTTTTAGATGATTATGTAATTGGTCAAAAATTTGCTAAAGAAATTTTGTCTGTAGCAGTACACAATCATTATAAAAGACTCAATCATGAGAATAAAAATAATAAGGACATTGAATTATCTAAATCAAACATACTTTTAGTAGGACCTACTGGATGTGGAAAAACTTTACTTGCCCAAACTTTAGCAAGAATTTTAGATGTTCCTTTTACAATGGCTGATGCAACTACTTTGACAGAAGCAGGATATGTTGGAGAAGATGTAGAAAATATTATTTTAAAATTGTTACAAGCAGCAGACTACAATGTGGAAAAAGCTCAAAGAGGAATAGTATATATTGATGAGGTTGATAAGATAAGTAGAAAATCAGAAAACCCGTCAATTACAAGAGATGTTTCAGGCGAAGGTGTACAGCAGGCTTTATTAAAAATAATGGAAGGAACCATTGCAAGCGTTCCACCTCAAGGAGGTCGAAAACATCCTCAGCAAGAATTTTTACAAGTCGATACCACTAATATTTTATTTATTTGTGGAGGAGCTTTTGCTGGGTTAGATAAATTAATTGATAACAGAGGAAAAGGAAGCTCAATAGGTTTTGGGGCTAAAGTAAAAAACTTTAAAGAACAACCTCTATCAGAAATTATGAAATTACTAGAACCTGAGGATTTAATTAAATATGGCCTTATACCAGAGTTTATCGGTAGAATGCCAATAATAGCAACCCTAGATGATTTAGATGAAAAATCATTAGTAAAAATTCTAAAGGAACCAAAAAATTCTCTAATTAAACAATATCAAAGATTATTTGAATTTGAAGAAGTTGAATTAGAATTTAAAGATGAAGCAATTTTTGAAATAGCAAAAAAAGCTATATCAAAAAAAACAGGTGCAAGAGGTTTAAGATCTATTTTGGAGAATATTTTACTTAAAACAATGTTTGAGCTTCCTGATATGGAAAATGTTATTAAAGTAACGGTGGATAGTGCTACTGTTAAAGGATCTTCGGAGCCCATTGTCACATATGGAAAAAAAACATCAACATCTGTAGCTTAAACAAAAATTTGTTTCTTGAAATTAGTAAATTAATCGCCATATATTTACCCTATGATACCAAAAACCTTAAAACCTCTATTGCCACTAAGAGATATAGTTGTTTTTCCTTCAATGGTAGTTCCTCTTTTTGTCGGAAGAGATAAGTCTATTAAAGCACTTCAGGAAGTGATGAAATCAGATAAATCAATTGTTTTGGCTACACAAAAAAATTCTGAAATTGATGATCCCGAAGGAAAAGATTTATATCAATACGGTTGTTTAAGTAAAGTTTTACAACTTTTAAAACTTCCAGATGGGACTGTAAAAGTTTTAGTGGAGGGAGAAAAGAGAGTTAGAATTTTAAAATATAATGATAATGATAATTTTTTAACATGTGAAGTAGAAACAGCAGATGATAAAAACTCATCAAAAGAACTAGAGATTTTTGCTCAGGGATTAATTAAGAAATTTGATAAACTACAAGTTTTGAACAAAAAGGACATGAACGATGGATCTATAAATTTAAATAAACTTAAAGATCCTTCACAAATAGCAAACAATATATCATCAAATTTAAATATTCAAATATTTGAAAAACAAGAATTATTGGAAATACTTGATTTAAAAAAGAGATTAGAAAAAATTCATCAGATTATAGAAAAAGAAACTAGCGTGCTTTCAGTAGAAAAAAAAATTCGTGGAAGAGTAAAAAATCAAATGGAAAAAACTCAACGCGAATACTACTTGAACGAACAATTAAAAGCTATTCAAAAAGAGCTAGGTGAAATTGATGAGGGAAAAGATGAATTAACTTCATTATCAAAAGCGATCACTGATGCAAAAATGCCAAAACTAGCGAGAGAAAAATGCTTATCGGAATTAAAAAAATTAAAATCTATGAGTCCAATGTCAGCTGAAGCAACAGTTGTTAGAAACTATTTAGATTGGATGACCGAGTTACCTTGGTCCAATAAGTCAAAAATAAATACTGATCTAAATAATGCACAAAAAATCCTAGATGAAGATCATTACGGTCTTGAAAAAGTAAAAGAGAGAATTATAGAGTTTTTGGCTGTTCAAAAAAGAATTCAAAAAATGAAAGGACCCATTCTTTGTTTAGTTGGTCCTCCGGGAGTAGGAAAAACATCTCTTGGTAAGTCAATAGCAAAAGCAACTAATAGAAAATTTATTAGAATTTCTCTAGGTGGTATAAGAGATGAAGCGGAAATAAGAGGTCATAGAAGAACTTATATTGGATCTTTGCCGGGCAAGATAATTCAGATGATGAAAAAAGCTGGAACTAAAAATCCTCTCTTTTTATTGGATGAAATAGATAAGGTTGGTAATGACTACAGGGGAGATCCTTCATCGGCTTTATTGGAAGCACTAGATCCTGAGCAAAATAAAGAATTTAACGATCACTATCTGGAAGTTGATTATGATTTATCAGATGTTATGTTTGTTACAACAGCGAATACCCTAAATATTCTTCCACCTTTATTAGATAGGATGGAGGTGATTAGGCTCTCAGGGTATACAGAAGACGAAAAAGTTAATATTTCTCAAAAATACTTAATACCAAATCAAAGTAAAAATAATGGCTTAAAAAAAGATGAATGGAAAATAGATGAAGCTATAAATAGAAAAATTATAAGACATTATACTAGAGAGTCTGGTGTCAGAAATTTAGAAAGAGAAATTTCAAAAATAGCTAGGAAGTTAGTTAAGAAAATAGATAACAATGAAGAAGTTAATAACCCTATTAACGAAAAAGACTTAAAAGATTTACTTGGTGTTCAAAAGTTTAATTATGGTGAGATAGAAGAGGAGAATAGGGTTGGAGTCGTTACGGGTCTAGCTTGGACAGAGGTAGGGGGTGAAATTTTGAAAATAGAGTCAGCAATTATGCCAGGAAAAGGAAAAATGCAAATTACTGGAAAATTGGGTGACGTTATGCAAGAATCTGTAAAAGCAGCGAAATCTTACATAAGATCAAAGAGTTTAGATTACGGAATAATTCCTCCAATTTTTGATAAAAAAGATTTTCATATACACGTACCAGAGGGGGCCACTCCAAAAGATGGTCCATCAGCAGGTATAGGAATGGTAACTTCAATTATTTCAGCGATAACAGAAATTCCTGTAAATAAAAATGTTGCAATGACTGGTGAGATAACTTTGAGAGGTCTTGTGTTGCCTATAGGAGGATTAAAGGAAAAATTGTTAGCTGCACACAGAGCTGGGATAAAGAAAGTTTTAATACCTAATGAAAATAAAAAAGATTTAGCAGAAGTTCCTAGAACAGTCTTAGATTCTATTGAAATAATACCAGTTAAAAATGTCGATGAGGTTTTAAAAGTTGCACTCATAAAACCTTTAAAAAGAGTTGAGTGGGTTGATGTAGATCAAATATCAAAAAAAGAAAAAATAAAGAAAGAATTAAGTACTCATTAAGATCAATCTAACCAATCTTTAAATTTATTAGAATTATTTTTGATATAACTTGGTAGAAGATCATCGCTAATTCTTCTCAAAGTTGATTTACCAGACCATTTATATTCCCTTTGATCCACACTATGATCATACATAACTCTTTTTTCGCTTATTAGTTTTTTCAAATCTCCTATTTTAAGACCACTTTGCTCAAATTCATAATGATGAGCGAAGTTAAGTAATTTTTTCTCTAAATCTTCAGGTGTCCTAATACAAGTAAAGTGCCATCCACCGTTATCTATATAATATAAGTTAGAGTATTTTTTCCTTGAAAAAAGAACATCAAATCTCCAAGAAGGATATTTTTTTGATTTAATGTTTCTCAACCATTGAGGTGAAATAAAGTTTTTATATTTTACCGCTTTAGATCCAGCCCAAATATAATCATCATAGATTAAATTAAATTTATAGTAGAACATTTTTTGACGAAAAATTACAATATTGTCTCTTATTTCATCAAAATTTAAATTTTGTATGTTTGGAATCTCATCTAGATCACTAATAATGACTAAATCATCTTTTTCTAAGTTTTGTAGTCCTTTATTTAAACATTCTCTCTGAAAATAATCTCTAGCCATTCCATTTAGGATCGATTTATCTTCAATTATTTTTTTTGAGTCCTGAGCTTTAATCTCTTTTATATTAGGAGGCTGTTGATCAACTATTATGTATTCAATTTTATCTTTAAATTTTCTAAAATTATTAATGTTAAAATTTAATTTTTTTTTACTCCCATTGTGGGTGTATGTAGCTTCGGTTATAACAAATTTTTTGACGTATTTATCTAGTATATTTAACCTTAAGTCCAACAAAAGGTCTTCATCATAGTACATGAAACAGTCATAAATATTCATGATATTTGAGTTACAATAAAATATAATATAAGTAAATAACAATTAGTTTTCATGAAAAAAAAAATTATTATTACTGGTGGATTAGGATATATTGGCACTGAGTTATGCAAGTTATATTCTGGTGTGAGTTGGCATCATCAAGTCATTGTAATTGATAATAGATTTATTTCAGAAAGAGTTAATCAGCTTCGTAATTGGAATATAGAATTTATTCATGGCGATATTTTAGATAAAGATTTAATAAGAAAATATTGTGAAGACGCGGACGTTGTTCATCATTTAGCTGGAATAACTGATGTGCCCCGTACAAAAAGCGAAGCTTCTGTTGAGCAAGATAAAAAAATTAAAGAAGTAGGTGAGAAAGGAACACAAAATATTTTAGATGCAATTAGTGGCAAATGTAAAATTATTTTTCCTTCTACCCACGTTGTTTATGAGGGGATTAATGAAGTTAGAACCAATATAAGAGAGGACGAGACTACAAAACCAGTATTGTCTTATTCAACCTCAAAAGCGATTAATGAGAATCAACTAAAAGAGTCTGGAAAAAATTATATAATCTTAAGGTTGGGTTCTGTTTATGGTTATTCAACTGACTCCATGAGAATAGACATAATGCCCAATTTATTCTCAAAAATATCATCTCAAAACGGAACTTTAAAATTATTTGCAAGCGGGAGACAAATTAAAAGCCTAGTTCCATTAATAGATGTTGCAAGATGTTTTAAGTTTATGGAGGAAAAAAATGAAATAACATCTGAAACATTTAATTTAACAAAAGACACTGTTTCAGTTAAAGAAGTCGCTGAAATCTGTAAAAAACATAATTCTAAAATAACTTTAAAAGAAACTAATGATGAAGTTCCAAATTTAGGTTTTTCTTTATCAAATAAAAAAATATTAAATATAGGTTTTGAGTTTCTATATAATTTAGATCAAAATATAAAAGAGATGATTGATAAATGGTCTAAACAAAATATCAAAAAAGATCTAGAATATGTAAAAAATGGAGAGAACTTATTCAAAGATGAAAGAGGTACGATAAGTAATCACGAGCTTACAGAGCCTATAAATTTAATTGGATTGATAGACTCAAAGAAAGGCACAATTAGAGCAAATCATTACCACCCACAACAAGAGCAAAAATGTCTTTTTACGAAAGGACAAATAATTGAGGTATTTCAAGATATAATAAATCCTAATTCACCTAAAGTAACCCAAGTAGTCAATGCTGGTCAACTTTCAGTAATTAAACCTAATGTTGCGCACACTATGGTTTTTACAAAAGATACAACATTTTTAAATCTTGTTAGAGGCGAAAGGGATCATGAAAATTATGGAATAACTCATACAATAAAACATGTTTTTGTTGATGAAAAAGAAAAAAATTTATTATTAGAAAATTATAAATTTGATTGCAGGTCGTGTGGTAATTTAAACCTAAAAAGGGTTGTATCTTTAGGCTATCAACCTCTAGCAAATAATTTGTTAAAAAAAAAAGAGGAGAAATGTGAGTTTTACCCATTAGAGGTAAATTATTGTGATAAATGTCATAATTGCCAGCTTTCAGTTTCAGTAAATCCAAAAAAAATGTTTTCAAATTATCTTTACACCTCTTCAACTTCAAAAGTGTTTAGAGAACATTTTGTTGATGCTGCAAAAAAATACTCCAAGGAATTAAATTTAACTAAAAAAAAATCTTATATTATTGATGTAGGAAGCAATGATGGAGTTGCTTTAAAACCTTTTTTGGATTTAGGATTTAAAAAAGTTTTAGGTATTGAACCAGCAAAAAATCTAGCAAAACTTGCCAATAAAAATAAGATAAAAACATTTAATGGATTCTTAGAAAAGAAAAACCTCAAAAAAATTAAAAAAAATGCTGACTTAATATTAGCTTCGAATGTGTTTGCGCATTCTGATAAATTGAAAGAAATGGCTGAATGTATGTTAAGTTTATTAAGTAAAAAAGGTACGATAATCATCGAGGTTCAGTATCTTATGAATACTTTAAAAGATTTAACTTTTGATAACATTTATCATGAACATTATAATTATTGGTCGCTTACATCATTAATTAATTTTTTTAACAAACTTGATGCTAAAATTTTTAAATCTGAGAAAATTAATACTCACGGTGGATCAATAAGAGTTTACATAAAGAAAGATAAAAAAGTAAAAATTGACGTAAGCGTAAAAAAAATGCTTAAAGAGGAAGATAGTTTTGGAATTAAAAAATATGAAACTTATAAAAAATTTGGTGAAAAAGTTTATGAAATAAGAGACAATGTTTTATCAAATATTAAAAAGCTTAAAAGTCAAAATAAAAAAATTATAGGCTTTGGTGCACCTGCGAAAGCAACAACCTCTTTAAATTTTTTTGGAGTAAAAGATGAGATAGATTTTATTGTTGAAGATAATAAATTAAAGCATAAAAAATTCATTCCTGGAGTTAAAATACCAATTAAAAATAAAACTGAAATTAAGAATAAAGATAATATTATTTTAGTTCTTGCGTGGAATTTTTATGATTCTATAAAAGAAAATAATTCAAATTTATCTAATAAATTTTTAAATATTAAAGATTTAGAAACTAATAATTTGAAATAAGACTTTTCCAAATTTCAAATAGGTTTCTTATACTTTCAAAAAAATATTTTAAATAATATTCAGTAAATGGTAATTTTGTAATTATAAAATCTTGAAAAAAATATAAAGTTCTAGAAAAAGCAATTGCAAAAACTAAAAGAATAATTAGTGAACTGTAAAATCCAATTGAGACTTTATTTTTTGTATCAGGTTTATTATTTGTCTCATGTAAATTAATGCCATGTTTTTTTGCAAGGTATTCTGGGGAATATAAATCTATCTCTCGAGGTTTTCTAACAGAAGTTTTCTTTACTTTTTTTGCCTTTTGCTTTTTTGGCTGAGCTTGATCAGGCTGTGAAGTTATCTTTTTTTTTATGTTACTGATTGGTTCAGTATTATTTTTTTCATTTACAGGAAATTGTTTCCATTTCAGTCCACACGAACCACACTGAACCATTCGTCCAGCTGAAGGTATAGAATTATCCGGGAGAGAAAATTTCTTCAGGCCACAATTACAAGTTATAATCATAATTTTTCAATAATACTGATATTTATCGAAATTACATCAGTATTTAAATACTTTTTTACTTTACAAATTTTTTATTGTATATGTCGACTTTATTTAATAGGGCGGTTAGCTCAGTTGGTAGAGCATCTCGTTTACACCGAGAGGGTCATAGGTTCGAGTCCTTTACCGCCCACCATTAAATTTAAGACCTGTGGGGGTGTAGCTCAGCTTGGTTAGAGCGCCTGCCTGTCACGCAGGAGGTCGCGGGTTCGAGTCCCGTCACTCCCGCCACAATCACAATACTGAGTAATAATTGAGATTTATTATCAACAAAACTGCTACGTTTGATACCTGTACAGATCAGCTAATAGTGCTATAAGAGAAATAATTAATATAAGAATCCTCAAGCTTTAAGTATTGAGGTAGGTATTGATTGAACAATGATTTACAATTTTTTATCAGATTACTTATCAATAATAATTTTTTTATTTATAGCTATTTTTTTAAGTATTGGCTTTGTAGTAGCTAATTTTTTAGCCGCTCCCTCAAACCCAGATCCAGAAAAACTATCAGCATATGAGTGTGGTTTTGAAGCTTTTGACGACTCTAGAATGGAGTTTGACGTAAGGTTTTATCTTGTGGCAATTCTTTTTATCATTTTTGATTTAGAGATAGCTTTCCTTTTTCCTTGGGCAATATCTTTAGGTGGTATAGGCGCGTTAGGTTTCTGGTCAATGATGTTTTTTTTAGGGGTTTTAACTATTGGATTTATTTATGAGTGGAAAAAAGGAGCTTTAGAATGGGAATAAAAATAAATTCTACTTTGGATAGACAAAATAAAATTCCAGATGAATTTAAAGACTTAGCAAAAAATTTTGCTGAAAAAGGTTTTATTACCACTTCAAGCGATAATCTGATCAATTGGGCAAGAACAGGATCATTACATTGGATGACATTCGGTCTTGCTTGTTGCGCAGTAGAAATGATGCAAACTTCTATGCCAAGATACGATCTTGAGAGATTTGGCGCAGCACCACGAGCTTCACCAAGACAATCAGATGTGATGATTGTAGCTGGTACATTAACAAATAAAATGGCACCGGCATTGCGAAAAGTTTACGATCAGATGCCGGAACCAAGATACGTTATTTCGATGGGAAGTTGCGCAAACGGTGGAGGATATTACCATTACTCTTATTCTGTAGTAAGAGGTTGCGATAAAATTGTGCCAGTTGATGTTTATATCCCTGGTTGTCCACCTTCTGCAGAAGCATTGTTGTATGGTGTCTTGCAACTCCAAAAAAAAATTAGACGAGAGGGTTCAGTAGAAAGATAGAAAAAATGCAATCCTCATTAAAAGATCTTGAAAAATTAATAAATTCTGAGTTATCAAGTAAAATAAAATCATCAAAAATAGAAAATAATGAACTTTTGGTCGAAACAGACGAAGCAGAATTATTAGAAGTAGTTCAGTTTTTAAAATCAAATGAAAATTGCAAATTTAGACAACTTATAGATATTGCAGGTGTAGATTATCCAGAAAATGAAAAGAGATTTGAATTAATTTATTTATTTTTATCTCACGAACATAACTTGAGAATAAAACTTTTAATAAAATTTCAGATTAATCAAACTATTATTTCTTTAACAAAGATTTTTCCTTCTGCTAATTGGATGGAAAGAGAAGTGTTTGATATGTACGGAGTTAAATTTAAAAATCATCCTGATTTAAGAAGAATATTAACAGACTATGGTTTCAAAGGACATCCTTTGAGAAAAGATTTTCCATTAACCGGCTTTAACGAAGTTAGATATAGCGAGAAGGAAAAAAAAGTTGTTTATGAACCTGTAAAACTTGAGCAAAACTATAGGAATTTTGATTTTGAAAGTCCTTGGGAAGGAACTAATTACTTAAAGGAAATAAAAGATATTAATAAAGATGGTAAAAAAAACTAAATCATTAAGCTTAAACTTCGGTCCACAACATCCGGCTGCCCACGGAGTTTTGAGATTAATACTAGAACTAGATGGAGAGATAGTAGAAAAAGCAGATCCACATATAGGTTTGCTTCATAGAGGAACTGAAAAACTAATCGAACAAAAGACTTATACTCAAGCGTTACCTTATTTTGATAGGTTGGATTATGTAGCTCCAATGAATCAAGAACATGCATTTGCTTTAGCAGCAGAGAAACTATTAAGTGTAGAAGTACCTATAAGAGCAAAATACATAAGGGTAATTTTTTGTGAAATCGGAAGAATTTTAAGTCATATTCTTAACGTAACAACACAAGCTTTAGACGTGGGTGCTTTGACACCTTCTCTATGGGGTTTTGAAGAGAGAGAGACTTTAATGACTTTCTATGAGAGAGCTTCTGGATCAAGATTACACGCTAACTATTTTAGAACTGGGGGAGTTCATAAAGACATTCCTCTAAAATTAGTGGAAGACATTGAAAAATTTTGCAAATCATTTCCAAAAATAATTGATGATTTAGAAGGTTTATTAACTGACAATAGAATTTTTAAACAGAGAAATGTTGAAATTGGGATCGTGTCAAAACAAGAAGCATTAGATCATAGCTTTTCTGGAGTGATGTTAAGAGGTTCAGGAGTTCCTTGGGATCTTAGAAAATCTCAACCTTACGAAATTTATAAAGATTTAGATTTTAAAATTCCAGTAGGTAAAAATGGGGATTGTTACGATAGATATCTTTGTAGAATAGAAGAAATGAGAGAGAGTGTGAAAATTATTCTACAATGTATTGAAAAACTTCCTAAAGGTCCCGTCAAATCAATAGATAATAAAATATCTCCACCGAATAGAGATGATATTAAACAATCTATGGAAGCTCTAATCCATCATTTTAAATTATTTACTGAAGGCTATAGAGTTCCTAAAGGGGACGTGTACACTGCTGTTGAAGCTCCCAAAGGAGAATTTGGAGTATATTTAATTTCAGATGGAAGCAACAAACCTTATAGATGCAAAATAAGAGCTCCAGGTTTTTCACATCTTCAAGCAATGGATTATTTAATTAGAGGTCACATGTTGGCTGATGTTCCAGCAGTTCTTGGTTCGTTAGATATAGTATTTGGAGAGGTGGACCGATGAGTTTAAAAAAAGTGCACGAAGATCAACCAAAAGATTTTAAATTTAATAGCGAAAATTTAAAAAAAGTTGAAGAAATTTTTAAAAGATATCCTGAAAAAAATAAAAAAAGTGCAGTAATGCCATTGTTATACTTAGCCCAAAGACAAAATGATAATTGGATACCTTTAGCTGCAATGAAATATATAGCTAATTATTTATCTATTCCGTATATATCGGTTTATGAAGTTGCCACTTTCTACACTATGTACAATCTCGCTCCAGTAGGAAAATATTTTATTCAAGTTTGTACTACAACACCATGTTTAATCAGAGGGGCAGATAAAATAGTAAAATTATGTAAGGATAAAATTTCACCAAACGAAAATGAAATTTCTAAACAAGGAAGCTGTTCTTGGATGGAAGTAGAGTGTCTTGGAGCTTGTGTCAGTGCACCAATGGTTCAAATCAATGATGATTATTATGAAGATTTGGATGAAAAAAACACTAAAGATATTTTAGAGTCATTAATAAAAGACAAACCTCTTAAACCTGGGTCATATAGAGGGAGAAAAAACACAGCACCAGAAAAAAAATTAAATACGAACGGTGAAAATCATGCTTAAGAAAGAAGATAAGATATTCAAAAATCTCTATAATGAACTTGGTTGGGATATTGAAAGTTCACTTAAAAGAGATGACTGGAAAAATACAAAAGATTTAATTTCAAAAGGGCGAGAATGGATTATAAACGAAGTTAAAACCTCAGAACTAAGAGGAAGAGGTGGAGCAGGTTTTTCTACAGGATTAAAATGGTCATTTGCTCCAAAAGAAGTCGGATCAAGACCACATTATTTAGTGATAAACGCTGACGAATCCGAACCAGGTACTTGTAAAGATAGAGATATTCTCAGATTTGAACCTCAAAAATTAATTGAAGGATGTTTAATCGCTGGTTTCGCTGTTAACGCACATGTTTGTTATATTTACATAAGAGGTGAATATTTAAACGAAGGAAAGAGATTACAAGAGGCTATAGACCAAGCATATGAAAAAAAATATTTAGGAAAAAACGCTTGTGGATCTGGTTGGGATTTCGATATTCATATTCATTTTGGTGCTGGAGCTTATATTTGTGGCGAAGAGACTGCTTTATTGGAAAGTATAGAGGGAAACAAAGGTCAACCAAGACTTAAACCACCATTTCCTGCTCTAGTAGGTTTGTATGGATGTCCAACCATTGTAAATAATGTAGAAACTATTGCAGTCGTTCCTACAATATTGAGGAGAGGTGGAAAATGGTTTTCTTCTATTGGTAAGCCAAAAAATACAGGAACTAAAATATTTTGTATATCAGGAAATGTAAATTCACCTTGTAACGTAGAAGAAGAAATGGGAATTCCCTTAAAAGAATTAATTGAAAAACATGCTGGAGGTGTAGTGGGAGGATGGGAAAATCTTCAAGCAGTTATTCCAGGCGGTTCATCAATGCCTCTGTTGCCAAAGAAAATTTGCGACACAATCACGATGGACTTTGATTCATTAATAGAAAATAAAAGTGGATTAGGAACAGCCGGTATTGTTGTTATTAATAAAGATCAAGACATAGTTGAATGCATGGCAAGAATAGCCAGATTTTATAAACATGAAAGTTGTGGTCAGTGCACACCTTGTCGTGAGGGTTCTGGTTGGATGTGGAGAATATTGGATAGAGTTGTTAAAAGAAAAGCGACTTATGGTGATGTAGAATTATTATCAGATGTGACTAAACAAATTGAAGGTCACACTATTTGTGCTTTTGGTGAAGGTTCGGCTTGGCCAGTTCAAGGTTTATTAAGACATTTTAGAAAAGAAGTGGAAAGTAGATGCAGAGAAGAACCTTTAATTAAGAAAAAATTAAACAACCCTTATCTAGTCGATCAACATTTATTGGAGAATAAAAATGCCTAAAATTACAATAAATGGAAAAGAAATAGAATTTGAGAAAGGAATGACGGTATTACAGGCTTGTGAGCTTGCTAATGTTGAAATACCAAGATTTTGTTATCATGAAAAACTATCTATAGCTGGAAATTGTAGGATGTGCTTGGTTGAGATGGAAAAATCTCCTAAGCCCATAGCATCTTGTGCGATGCCAGCAGCGGAAGGAATGAACATCAAAACTAATACTTCTTTAGTTGAAAAGGCTAGAAAAGGTGTGATGGAGTTTTTGCTTGCAAACCATCCTTTAGATTGTCCTGTTTGTGATCAAGGTGGAGAATGTGATCTACAAGATCAATCTTTATATTATGGAGTAGATAAATCTAGATTTGTAGAAAATAAAAGAGACGTAAAAGAAAAATACATGGGTCCTTTAATAAAAACACAAATGACTAGATGTATTCATTGTACAAGATGTGTGAGATTTGCAACGGAAATAGCCGGTGTACCTGAAATTGGCGCAATTGGCCGAGGTGAAAACATGCAAATAACAACTTACCTAGAAAAATCTATGGAGTCTGAACTCTCTGCGAATGTTATTGATTTGTGTCCAGTTGGAGCGCTAACTTCAAAACCTTATGCTTTCGAAGCTAGACCTTGGGAACTTAAAAAAACAGAGAGCGTTGATGTTATGGATGCCGTTGGTTCTAATATTAGAGTAGACACGTACAACTGGGAAGTTAAAAGAATTTTACCAAGACTAAATAATGATATTAACGAAGAATGGATTTCAGATAAAACAAGATATTCTTGTGATGGATTACTTAAACAAAGATTAGATGTTCCTTATATTAAAAAAGAAAACAAACTTCAAAAATCAAATTGGGACGAGGCTTTAGATTTATTAATAAAAAAAATAAAAGAAGTTCAACCAAATGAAATAGCTGGTCATATAGGAGATATGATCAATATGGAAAATGCTTTAGGTTTTAAAAAATTATTTAATTTGATTAAAAGCAATAATTTAGAATTTAGAGAGAAAAAATTCTATATAAATTCCTCTGAAAAAATAAACTACATTTTCAATTCTTCTATTAACGGAATTGAGCAGTCAGATTTTATATTATTAATCGGAACAAATCCAAGACATGAAGCTTCAATGTTAAATGCCAGAATTAGAAAAGCATTTGTACAAAAAAAAGTTCCTATTTTTTCTATTGGTGATCCAGGAGATCTTACTTATGATTATAAAATTATAAGTGATAAAACTGATGAAATAAAAAAAATAATAAATAACGAAAGTGAATTATCAAATAAAATTCTTTCAGCTAAAAATCCAATAATTATTATAGGAGAGTCAGTTCTAGAGCTAGAAAGTGGGAAATATATTTTTGAAGAAATAAAGAATTTCCTTATACAAAATAATAAGATATCACAAGAATGGAATCCTCTTAATATTTTAATTCAGAACGCCTCAACGGTTGGTTTGTTAGATTTAAAAATTATACCTAATCAAAAAGAAAATAATTTTACATTCTTTAATAATTTAGAAAATAAAAAATTTAAATTATTATATTTATTAGGCTCAGATAACCTTGATTTTAAAAAAGATAATGAATTTGTAGTTTATCAAGGAAGTCATGGCGATAGAGGGGCTGAGGTAGCTGATATTGTTTTACCAAGTGCTACATATACAGAGCAAGAAGGTTTATATGAAAATTTAGAGGGGAGAGTTCAAGAATGTAAAAAAGCTTCGTATCCTATAGGAGAAGCTTTGGAAGATTGGAAAATTTTTAATCGAATAATAAAAAAAATGGGATTAAATGATACAACTAATTTCGATCAGTTAAGAAAAGAAGTTTTAAATTCTATTCCTAATTTTTCAGAGTTAAATGAACTACCTAAAAATGCAGAGTCAAAAAATTCAAAAATTCAATCAAATTTTGTTAGTGAAAAAATTACAATAAGAGAGCTGGACTATTATTATACTAACTCTATTTCTCGCTCATCAAAAACAATGAGTGAATGTCGACAAATTCGTCAAAAAATTAAAAAGGATGGAACTAACAATTAATGTTTGAGTATATCCAAATTTTAGGTCAGGAAGTTTACAAAATTTTATTTGTACTTGTACCAATATTAGTCTCAGTTGCTATGATCGTTTGGTTGGATAGAAGAGTTTGGGGCTTGGTGCAAAAAAGAAAAGGTCCCAATGTTGTAGGCCCTTTTGGATTACTACAAACACTTGCTGATGCTCTAAAATATATTTTTAAGGAAATAATTATTCCAGCAAGCGCAAATAAAGCAGTTTTTGTATTAGCGCCGATTGTTACAATGACATTAGCACTAGTAGCTTGGGCAGTTATTCCAATGAGTGAGGAATTTGTTCTCGCAGATATTAATGTAGGTGTTTTATATTTATTTGCTGTTTCATCACTTGGGGTTTATGGAATAATTATGGGCGGCTGGGCATCAAATTCTAAATATCCTTTTCTTGGAGCAATAAGATCAGCAGCTCAAATGGTTTCATATGAAGTTTCAATCGGGATAATTATTATAAATGTTTTGTTATGTGTTGGATCATTAAATTTAAAGGAAATTGTTTTAGCACAAAAGGATCTTTGGTATGTAATTCCACTTTTTCCGATGTTTGTAATTTTTTTTATTTCTGCTCTTGCAGAAACAAACAGGCCTCCATTCGATCTTCCAGAAGCAGAGGCAGAATTAGTAGCAGGTTATCAAACTGAATATTCAGGGATGATGTACGCTATGTTTTGGCTAGGAGAATATGCAAATATACTATTGATGTGTGCGATGGGTTCAATATTATTTTTAGGTGGATGGTTACCAATAATTGATCTTTATCCAATAAACTTAATTCCAGCTCCAATCTGGATGATCATAAAAATTTTATTCTTATTTTTCTTGTTCGCCTTGATAAAAGCTATTGTTCCAAGATACAGATACGATCAATTAATGAGACTAGGGTGGAAAATATTTCTACCATTTTCATTATTCTACTTAGTTTTAACAGCCAGCTTTTTATTTTATTTCGACAAACTACCGAAAGGAAATTTTTAATGAATTTAGGGAGAATTTTTAAAACCATTTTTTTAGTAGAGTTTGTTAAAGGATTATTGATGGCAATGAAAGAAATGTTTAAAAAATCTAAAACAATAAATTACCCATTTGAAAAAGGACCAATCAGTCCAAGAATGAGAGGGGAACATGCTTTAAGAAGATATCCTAACGGCGAAGAAAGATGTATTGCATGTAAATTATGTGAAGCTGTCTGTCCAGCCCAGGCTATTACTATTGAGTCAGCAGAGAGAGCCGATGGCAGCAGAAAAACTACGAGGTATGATATTGATATGCTTAAATGTATATACTGCGGGTTATGCCAAGAATCTTGCCCAGTAGATGCAATAGTTCAAGGTCCAAATTTTGAGTTTGCAACAGAGACTAGAGAAGAACTTTATTATAATAAACAAAAATTATTGGATAATGGAGATAGATGGGAGTCTGTTATAGCTAAGAATATAAAGTTAGATAAACCTTATAGATAATAGATAAATGTTAATTCACTCAATATTCTTTTATTTTTTTTCTGTTATAGCAATTTTTTCATCACTAATGGTTATAACTTCAAGAAATACAGTTAACTCAGTTTTCTTTTTAATTTTAGATTTTATTTCTGTTGGTTGTCTTTTTATTATGGTTGGTGCCGAATTTTTAGGCATGATTATACTAATCGTTTACGTTGGAGCAGTAGCGGTATTATTCTTATTTGTTGTAATGATGCTAAATGTAGCTGAGCAGAAACAATCTTGGTTTATTGGTAAAAAATCTACACATATTCCTACAGGATTAATTGTAAGTGTATTAATTTTACTCGAGTTGTTAGTTGTAGTGGGTGGTTGGAAATATAAAGACAACGTAATGTCTAGCAGTACTTTGGAATATTCAAATATTTCTAATACTCATCAATTAGGTTTAGTTATGTACACAGACTATATCTTATATTTTCAAATGGCAGGCATAATCCTATTACTCTCAATGATTGGAGCAATTTTATTAACTTTTAGACAAAGAAAAGGAGTAAAGAAACAAAGTTACTTTAACCAAATTTCCAGAAATCCATCCTCATCAATTGAACTTAAAGAGGTAGAGACAAATAAAGGAGTAAAAATTGATGATTGAAATTGGGTTAGGTCACTATCTTTCCTTAGGGGCGATAATATTTTTTTTAGGTGTAATTGGAATTTTCTTGAATAGGAAAAATGTAATTGTAATTTTAATGTCTATCGAACTAATCTTACTTGCCGTTAATATTAATTTGATTTCATTTTCAATTTTTTCAGGAGATATAGTTGGTCAAATATTTACTATGTTAATTTTGACAGTGGCCGCAGCTGAAGCAGCCATAGGATTAGCTATTATTGTAATCTACTATAGAAATAAAGGCTCAATTAGAGTTGAAGACATTCATGGGATGAAAGGATAAATGGAATACGCTGTAATCTTTCTACCATTAATTGGAGCTATAGTAGGTTTTCTAGGGAAATCACTAATTAAATATTTTTCAGAAATTATTACTAGCTTATTGGTAAGCATTGCAGCTGTTTTATCTATTTTTATATTTTGGAACGGCTTGCAAAATAATATCTATGGAAACTATAAAATATTTGAGTGGGTAAGTTCGGGTAATTTTGTAGCTAATTGGTCAATTAATTTAGATCCATTGAGTTCTGTGATGCTGGTCGTTGTTACTTTTGTTTCAGCTCTTGTTCATATCTATTCAATTGGATATATGAGCCACGATCCTCACAAACCGAGATTTATGTCCTATTTATCATTGTTTACATTTTCGATGCTAGTGCTTGTAGTATCAGATAATTTTTTACAACTATTTTTTGGATGGGAAGGTGTTGGTTTATGTTCTTATCTTTTAATAGGTTTTTGGTTTAAAAAGGAAAGTGCGAATAATGCAGCAATCAAAGCTTTTATTGTAAATAGAGTGGGAGATTTTGGTCTAGCAATCGGAATTTTTCTCATCTTCTTTTATTTCGGGACAATTAATTTTAAAGAAGTTTTTGAACTAGTTCCTCAATTTATAGAAAATAAATTAGTTTTTTTAGGGTTTGAAACAAGTTTAATAACTTTAATTTGTTTATTCTTATTTATTGGAGCAATGGGAAAATCAGCTCAATTTTTATTACACACTTGGTTACCAGATGCGATGGAAGGACCAACACCTGTTTCAGCTCTAATCCATGCTGCCACAATGGTAACAGCAGGAGTTTTTTTAGTTGTCCGATGTTCACCTTTGTTTGAATATTCTCAAACTGCTTTAAACTTAGTAACCGTAGTTGGTATGATTACTGCAGTTTTTGCTGCCTCAGTGGCTCTAGTCCAAAATGATATTAAAAAAATTGTAGCATACTCTACTTGTAGTCAACTTGGATATATGTTTTTTGCAGCTGGAGTAGGAGCGTATCATGTAGCGATGTTTCATCTTTTCACGCACGCTTTCTTTAAAGCTTTATTATTTTTAGGATCTGGCTCTGTAATACATGCATTTAAAGATGAACAAGATATTCGAAATATGGGTGGAGTAAGAAAAAAACTTCCATACACTTATTTGTTCATGTTATTAGGCACGTTAGCATTAACAGGCTTCCCTTTTTTATCTGGTTTTTATTCTAAAGATGCAATAATTGAATTTGCATATTTAAGAAATTCATCTTTAGGAAATTATGCTGCAACCGTTGGAATTTTTACAGCTTTTTTAACATCAATATATTCTTGGAGATTATTTTTTAAAACATTTCATGGTAGTTATAATAACAAGAATATTCCGATAGAAGCTACTCACGAGTCACCATTAGTAATGCTGTTCCCTCTGCTGCTTCTTGGAATAGGAGCTATATTTTCTGGATACTTATTTAAAGATACTTTCATTGGTCATCATAGTAACAATTTTTGGCAATCATCAATATTCTTCTTAAACGAAATTAAACATGAATCTATTCCACTTTGGTTTTTAATACTGACACCA
>CACITX010000009.1 GCA_902589705.1 uncultured Pelagibacteraceae bacterium | reverse complement strand
GGGTTAAGGCGCACGCTGGCAACAAATATAATAATCTTGTTGATGAATTGGCAGTTTCAAAAACTAAATAGATTTTAAAAAGCTTTCTGCTGAAGATAATTCACAAGTAGCTGTTTCTTTTTCTTCCTCTACTTTTTTAACTTCACTATTCTCCACTAACATAGTGTAGCGATTAGATCTAATTCCTAATCCTTTTTCGGATTTATCTACCTCTGCTCCAATAGCCTTTGTAAATTTAAGAAAAGGGTCACCAGCCATGAAGATTTTGCTACCTACATTTTGATTTTCACCCCAGGCCTTCATTACATTAGGATCATTCACAGCAACACACACAATTTTAGAAATTCCCTTTTTATTAGCTAGTTCGTAATTTTTTATATACCCAGGAAGATGAAGTGCTGAGCAAGTTTTTGTAAAAGCTCCTGGCATACCTAAAATAATAGTCTTGCCTTTACAAAGATCTAAAATATCAATTTTTTTTACATCATTATTTTGATCAAGATAAAATAATTCCGAGGATTGGAGTTTATCTCCTTTTTTAATTTTCATTTTATTTTTCCTAAAATATAATTTTTTACGTCTGTATTTGAATTGCCAATAATATCAAATGTTTCCTTTTTATCCATATTCAATTTTAAATGTTCAGGTGAATCTAAGTTTTTTCCTATAGCTTTTTTTATTGTATCGCTGAATTTGTAAGGATGAGCTGTACCAAGAACAACTATATCTCCTAAATTTTTAAAACTTTTTGCTGCTCCTACTCCAGTAGCAGTATGAGGATCAATTATAAATTGATGCTCTTTATAAATTTCATTAATTATAGATACTGTCTCTTCATCTGTAACTTTTACTGCTTCAAAATCCTTTTTAATTTTATCGATTTCTTTTTTTTCTAAATTGAATATACTTTTAGATGATAGATCATTCATTAATGATCCTACCTTACTATCGCTTTCATCTAATATATAATAAAGCAGCCTCTCAAAATTACTAGCAACTTGTATATCCATACTTGGTGTAATGGTTGCTTTCACTTTATCAGGTTTATATTCACCTGTATTAATAACTCTTTGTAAAATATCATTTTTATTAGTAGCGACTATAAGTTTATTAATTGGTAAACCCATTTTTTTTGCAACATATCCGGCATAGATATCTCCAAAATTACCAGTTGGCACTGAAAAGCTTATGTTATTTTTTTTTAATCTGAAGAAAGAATAGAAATAATAAACAATTTGACAAACAATTCTCGCCCAATTGATAGAATTTACGCCTGACATATTTATTTTTGATCTAAAACTATTTTCATTAAAAAGCTCTTTTACAATTTTTTGACAATCATCAAATGAACCCTCAATAGCTATATTATAAATATTAGCTCCACCAATTGTTGTCATTATTTTTCTTTGAATATTTGAAATCTTATTATGCGGATGTAGTACAAAAAGATTTATATTTTTTCTATTACTTAATGCTGCAATAGCTGCTGAACCAGTATCTCCTGATGTAGCTACTACGACATTTACAGTTTTATCTTTAGCGACTTCTAAGTAGTCATACATATTGCCAATTATCTGCATTGCAATATCTTTAAAAGCTAAAGTGGGCCCATGATAAAGTTCGAGAAGATTTATATTTCCAATTTTTTTTATATTTACGACTTCTTTATCTTTAAAACTACTATAAGATTTTTGTATTAGTGAGCTAAGATCTTTCTTTTTAATTTCATCTGAACAAAAATTAAAGATAATTTCTGTAGCAAGTTCATTATAATTGAGTTGACTTAAATTATTAAGTTCTTCTTGACTATACTTCTTTATTTCAGCAGGCAAAAATAACCCTCCGCCTGGTGCAAGTCCTCTTAAGAAAATATCTTTAAAACTAAATTCTAAAGATTTATCCCTAGTGCTAAAATAATTCATTTTTTTCTTCTAAAATATAAATAATAAAAAATTATTGAGATTGATATTGCGTACCATGTTATAGCATATTTAAGGTGATTGTTTGGCACATCTATGCTTATCTTTTTAGGCAGAGGTGATTTAGCCTGATTATCTTCTAAAAAAATTACGAATTCATTAAATTGCTCTCCTGTAGCTTCTTTTAAATCTTCTAAATTTAATGAAAACCAAATATTATTTTTAATGTCATTGTCCGGTTTAAATATATTTGGTTTATATATTTCTCTTAAAAGTCCAATTACCTCTTCGTCAGTTTCTGTATCAAAATTTATGCTTGGATTATCTTTTAATTCTTTTTTAATCCAACCTCTATTAATCAAAACATTTTGATTCTTATCGGTTCTAAATGGAGTAACAACATCATATCCGGGTTTTCCACTATCATTCAAGCTATAAAGGTAAATTTGATTATCAAAATTAAACTTTCCTTTTGCGCTTACTCTCTGATAATTTTTATTAATTGAATTAGAGTATTCTATTGGTTTAGAGTCTAATCCAAAAGTTATTTCACTTATAAGCTCTAGCTTCCATTGCAATCTATAAAGCTGCCAAGTTCCTAAGGCACAAAATATTGTTACAAATAGAATTACGAATAGTTGAAATAAGAATGCTCTTTTCAATTTGAGATTAACTTCCCCAAATATAGATCGCAGCAAATAAGAATAGCCAAACTACGTCGACAAAATGCCAGTACCAGGCTGCTGCTTCAAATCCAAAGTGATGAGTTGGTGTTGAGTGGCCTTTCATTGATCTGAATAAACATACTGCTAAAAATATAGTTCCTATGATTACATGAAAGCCATGAAAACCTGTTGCCATATAAAAAGTCGAACCATAAATTCCACCATCTATAGTAAATGTCGCATGATGATATTCGTAGGCTTGGAAACACGAAAATATAAAACCAAGGAACACCGTCGCTATTAAACCATTAACTAATCCTTTTCTATCATTCTCTAACATTGCATGGTGAGCCCACGTGACTGTTGTTCCTGATAGCAATAAAATTAATGTATTAATTAATGGGATATCCCATGGATCAAAAGTTTTAATATCAGGTGGCGGCCAAGTGCCTCCTATTGTTTCTGTTGGAAATAAACTTGCGTTAAAATAAGCCCAAAACCAAGCTACAAAAAACATTACTTCTGATGCAATAAATAATGTCATTCCATATCGGTGACCTATTTGTACAATTGGGGTGTGATGACCTTGATGTTCAGCTTCTTCTATAACATCTCTCCACCACATAAAAGCTCCATAAATTACAAGAGCTAATCCGACTAATAATAACCAAAGGGCTTTAGAGTGAAAATAATAAACTGCACCAATGGCTAAAACTAAAGTTGCAAAAGAAACATATATTGGCCAAGGACTTGGATCTACCAAATGAAAATCATGTTTTTTCTTCTCAGCTGACATAACTAAATTTTTCCTTTTTCGTAATATTCTGAGCCAAAAAACGTAAATGAAAGAGTAACATCAGAAATATTCTTAGTTTTATTATCATCAACCACTTTTGGATCCAAGAAAAATGTTAGGACGAATTCTTGCTTTTCATTAGGTTTTAAGGTTTGTTTTTCAAAACAAAAACAGCCTATCTTATTAACGTATTTTCCAAATGTTGAAGGAGAAACATTAAAAGATGCGGTTCCAGAAGAAGTTTTTTCTCCAGGATTTTCTATATTAAATTTAACAGTGTGGACCTCACCAGGTTTTAAATCTATGGTATTTTTTTCAGGATAAAATATCCAGTCTGAGGTGTTGTGAATATTTGTGTCAAACCTCATGCTATAATTTTGATCAACAATAATTTTGGGTATTTCTTTGTTTGAAGCATCTTGAGAGGTTCCACCAAAGCCAGTTACTCTACAAAACAAATCGTATAAAGGAACAGATGCAAAAGAGAGAGCTAACATTAAAAAAAATATTGAAACTAAAGCTAATGGAGTAAGTTTCTTTTTATCAGTCATAGTTAAATTTCTCTATTGTAAATACCAATATTATAAAATGTAAGTGCAAATAGAAAAATCATAAAAAGCACCAAAACAATCGCAGTAATTATATTTTTCTTTTTTTTATTCATAATTAAAAACTTTTAGCATTATCAATTAATAAAATTAAATATATTAAAAATAGATAAAAAATTGAATAAAGAAACACTTTTCTTGCAATCTTATTAGATTGTTTTTTTACTTTCTCTTTAAAAAGGTTAAAACATAAATAGTTGTAATATAATGTCATTAACAAAGTCGCTGATAAATAAAACAAGCTTGCAAAATTAAAAATAAAAGGCGCAACAACTATTGGCAACATCAATAAAGAATAAATTAAAATATTTATTTTTGTTGTTTTTTCTCCTGCGATTACAGGCAACATAGGAATTTTTGCTTTCTTATAATCTTCTGATTTATATAAACTTAAAGCCCAAAAATGTGATGGGGTCCAAATAAATATTATTAAAAAAAGTATTATTGGCTCGATAGATATTGAACCAGTAGCAATTGTCCAACCAATTACTGGTGGTAACGCGCCTGCTGCACCTCCAATAACAATATTTTGAGAAGTTTTTCTTTTAAGCCAAATTGTATAAATAAAAAAATAAAATGCGATTGTCGATGCTAACAAGATCGCTGATATTAAATTAGCTGAATAGTAAAGCATTGTTATTGAAACAAATGATAAAACTATTCCAAAATATAGTGCCTGGTTTTTTTTAATCTTTCCTGTTGGAATTGGTCTAAGACAAGTTCTGCTCATCAAAGCATCAAGATCTGATTCATACCACATATTTAAAACTCCAGCAGCTCCCGAACCAATTGCTACAGCTAATAGAGAAATAACTGAAGATTTAAAATCAACTTGAAAAGGTGCGATTAATAATCCAACCATACAAGTGAATAAAACAAGAGACATCACTCTTGGTTTCATTAAATTGAAAAATGAATTTAAATCTAATGCTAAACCTTGCTTCGAGCTTCTAGTCTTTGAAAGTGTTTGGCTCAATTTATTTTACTTTAGGTAGTTCTTCAAAAGTATGGAACGGTGGCGGTGAAGACACAGTCCACTCCAGTGTAGTTGCTCCCTCTCCCCATGGATTTTGTTCTGCTTTTCTTTTTTTTGCAAATGCATAAAGAAGATTTATTAAAAATACAGCTAAACCAACAACTGAAATATAAGAACCAATAGACGAAATATAATTCCATCCAGCAAAAGCATCAGGATAGTCAACGTATCTTCTAGGCATTCCCGCTAACCCTAAAAAGTGTTGAGGGAAGAAAATTAAATTCACTCCAATAAATGTTAACCAAAAATGAAGTTTACCTAAAAATTCTGAGTACTCGTAACCACTCATTTTACTGAACCAATAATAGAAACCAGCAAATATTGCGAAGACTGCACCTAAAGATAATACGTAATGGAAGTGCGCTACTACATAATAAGTATCATGAAGAGCCGTATCAACACCTGCGTTAGCTAAAACAACACCGGTAACACCACCTAATGTAAATAAGAATATAAAACCTATTGCCCACAGCATAGGAGTTTTAAAACTAATTGATCCGCCCCACATTGTTGCTATCCAAGAAAATATCTTAATTCCAGTGGGAACCGCGATTATCATTGTCGCTGCTAAGAAATAAGCTTTTGTATCTGTGTCCAAACCAACAGTGTACATGTGGTGAGCCCAAACTACGAAGCCAACTACTCCAATTGCAACCATTGCATATGCCATTCCTAAATAACCAAACACTGGTTTTTTAGAAAATGTAGATACAATATGACTAATCATTCCAAATCCTGGAAGGATTAAAATGTAAACCTCTGGGTGACCAAAGAACCAAAATAAATGCTGGAATAAAACTGGATCACCACCTGTTTGTGCTTCAAAAAATGCTGTTCCAAAATTTCTGTCTGTTAGAAGCATAGTAATTGCTCCAGCTAAAACTGGTAATGATAATAAAAGTAAAAATGCTGTTACTAATATAGACCAAGAGAATAATGGCATCTTGTGTAATGTCATACCAGGAGTTCTCATGTTTAAAATTGTAGTTATAAAATTAATAGCTCCTAAAATTGATGAAGCTCCTGCAACGTGTAAACTTAAAATTGCTAAATCCATGGCTGGTCCAGGTTGACCAGTCTTAGAAGACAAAGGCGGATAAATTGTCCAACCACCTCCAACACCTTGTGCACCTGGAGGGCCGTCCACAAATATAGATGCAAGCAATAAAATTAAAGCAACTGGTAATAACCAGAATGAAATATTATTCATTCTTGGAAAAGCCATATCTGGAGCACCGATCATAATTGGCACAAACCAATTTCCAAATCCTCCGATCATCGCAGGCATTACCATGAAAAAGATCATGATCAATCCATGTCCTGTAACTAAAACATTATATAAGTGATGGTCACCACCTAGAATGCCATCACCTGGATGCATTAATTCCATTCTCATCAAAACAGAAAATGCTGTTCCAATTAGTCCGGCAATAATTGCAAAGATAAGATACATTGTTCCAATATCTTTATGATTAGTGGAATAAGCCCATCTCTTCCAACCAGTTGGATTATGATGGTGATCGTGTGTATCTGTAATTGCTGACATTATTTTATCTCCTTAATTTTTTTAGCTACTTTAATATTGTTTGAAATTTCTTCTTTTGCAAATTCAACTTTTGCTTTCTCTAACCACTGATTATAATCTTCTTCAGAAACTACATTAACAGTGATTGGCATAAATGCATGTTTTATTCCGCAAAGTTCTGAGCATTGGCCATAAAAGGTTCCTGTTCTATCTGCTTTAAACCATGTTTCATTAATTCTACCTGGAACAGCATCTCTTTTAACTCCAAAAGATGGTAAGGCCCAAGCATGTAAAACATCATTAGCTGTTATCATAACTTTAACTACTTTATTAACCGGTACAACAACTTCATTATCAACTGCTAATAATCTTGGTTGTCCTTCTTTAAGATCTTTATCTTCAATCATGTATGAATCGAAAACAATATTTTCATCTGGATACTCGTAACCCCAATACCACTGATAACCGATTGCTTTTATTGTTACATCAGCTTTTGGTATTTCATCTTGCGAATATAAAACTTTGAATGATGGCACTGCCATTACTATTAAAATTAAACAAGGAACTAGAGTCCAGATAACTTCTATTGTTGTATTATGACTTGTTGTTGAAGCAACTGGATTTTTAGAAGCTCTAAATCTAATGCATGCATATGCTAATAGAAAAAGAACAAATACAGTTATCGCAGTTATAATTGGTAATAACATATAGTCATGAAACCAAATTATATCGCTCATTGATTTAGAAGCTGATTTTTGAAAGCCAAGTTGCCAATCTACTGGCTCATTAGCTATTAGTGAGCTTGGTAATATAAAGAGTAAACTGTAAACGAATTTTTTAAACATGAGTTTTTATACAACTTTTAAATAATTTCACAATTTCAATTAATGCGACAATTAATGAATGCTATTGATAAAATTCACTAATGAAATAGCGCTTATTACAGCTGTGTCAGACCTTAAAATGTTTTTTGAAAGCGTAAAAGGTGTGATGTTAGAAGTTTGAAGGATCAACTCCCTTTCTGAAGGTGAAAAATCACCTTCTGGACCAATAAGCACAGAAAAAGATTTAACTTCACTAGAAGTTTCTTTTTTTAAATTATCTTTAGAATTTACATCAGCAAATAATAACTTTGATGAACTATCAAGATTATTTAAAAAATCTTTAAGTTTTACTACTTCAGAAATCTCCGGAGGACTTAATTGATTAGATTGCTCGGTTGCTTCAACAACAATTTTTTTTGCTCTTTCATAATTTAATTCTTTGACTTCTGTTCTTTCTGAAATAATTGGAGTTATTTTGCTAACACCCAACTCAGTAGCTTTTTGTAAAATATTTTCCATTGGATTTTTTTTTACTAAACAAATTGCTAATTCAATATTCAATGAGTTACCAGGTTCTTTTACTTTGTTTAAAAATTTCACTTCTACCCGGTCTTTATCTAAAAAAACTATCTCACTATTCCATTCACCATTTTTATTAAAAAAATTTAAATTAGAACCTCTCTTTAATCTCATTACATTCACTACATAGTGAGTATGCTCTTTGGAAAGCAAACTTGTAGAGTTATCTATTATATTTTCTGGGTGGAATAATCTGATATTACTCATTAATATTAATTTAAGTTATGAAAAATATTAAAGCAATAATTTTTGATGCTTACGGCACTCTTTTTGATGTCAATTCAGCTGCTGAAAAATGTAAAGATAAAATAGGTGATAAGTGGGAAGGTTTTGCTAATTACTGGAGAACAACACAACTAGAATATACTTGGCTTAGAAGTTTAATGAATAGACATAAAGATTTTTGGCAAGTGACAGAAGAGAGTTTAGATAAATCAATGAAGGCTTTCGATATTAACACTTCAATGAGAAGTGAATTGTTAGACCTTTACAAAGTGCTTTCACCTTTTAAAGAGGTTCCTGAAGTTTTAAAGACTCTAAAAGGAAAGAATTATAAACTTGGTATTCTATCAAACGGAACACCTGCTCTTCTCAATGAATTAATCGAAAGCAATAACTTGAAAAATATTTTTAATGATCTTTTTTCAATTGAAGAAGTTGGGATTTATAAACCCAACGTTAAGGTTTATGACCTGCCAATTAAAAAATATAATATACAAAAAGACGAAGTTGCATTTTTAAGCGCAAATACTTGGGATGTATCAGGCGGTGGTAACTACGGTTACAATTCTATTTGGGTGAATAGAAATAAAAATATTTTTGATAATCTCGATTATAAACCTAGTCATGAAATAAATAATTTGAAACAATTATTGGATATAGTATAAGCTATAAAATCATGGAGAATTTAAATGACTAAAGGACAAAGAGCGGGAGACGCTCCAATCGGAGTTGATGTTTTAGAGGGTAAATCTTATTATTGGTGTACTTGTGGTAAAAGTTCAAAACAACCTTTCTGTGATGGTTCACACAAAGATACGGCTTTTAAACCTTTGCCTTATAAAGCTGATCAGTCTAAAAAAGTTTTTTTCTGTACTTGTAAACAAACAAATGATCAACCAATGTGTGATGGATCACATAATACAAAATAAAATATGAAAACTATAGAGGTAAAAAAAATTATTAAAGCTTTAAATGCATCAGACGGTGCTGGGGTAAAATTAAAAAGAAGTATTGGTACACCTGAAGCGGATTATATTGATCCTTTCTTAATGCTTGATGAGTTTGGATCAGAAAATAAAGATGATTATATTGCAGGGTTTCCTCCACATCCTCATAGAGGAATTGAAACAGTTACCTACATGTTAAACGGTGAGTTTGAACACCAAGATAGTACTGGTGCAAAAGGAATTATGACATCTGGTGATGTACAGTGGATGAAAACAGGTAGAGGAATAATCCACTCCGAAATGCCTGCTATGAAAGAAGGTAAGTTATTAGGTTTTCAGCTTTGGATTAACATGCCAGCAAAACACAAAAAGAATAAACCCGAGTATCTATATATAAAGGGTAATGAACTTGGAACACATAAAGATGATGACAAAACAGTTAAAGTTATTGCTGGAAAATATGAAAATGCCGAAGGGCCTGAAAAAAATCACAACGTTGAACCAATATATTTTCATGTAATTTTAAATGAAGGTAAAGAATTTAGTTGTGATGCTCCTGAAGGACACAACAGTTTTATATATTTACTTAAAGGTGAGCTAAAAATTGGTGATAAAGATCACGACAAAACTGCTGATTCTAATTTAATTCTTTTAGAGAAAGGTAGTAAGCTTACTGTTAAAGCTAATAAAAAATCTGAATTTTTATTTATAGCTGGTAAACCAATTGGTGAACCAATCGCAAGAGGTGGTCCTTTTGTGATGAATACAAAGGCTGAAATACTCGAGGCTATTCAAGATTACAACAACGGAACATTTGCTAAATATTAAAAGTTACAGTACGTTCCCTCTCAAATGCCTAAATCAATAATAATCAAAAAGAATGGTGGCCCTGAAGTTTTAGAACTACAAGATGTAAATGTTGGCTCACCTGGTCCAGATGAAATTAAAGTAACCAATCATGCTATTGGTTTAAATTATATTGATACATATCATAGATCTGGTTTGTATCCTGTAAAGCTTCCTAGCGGAATTGGTTTAGAAGCAGCAGGAAAAATTGATGAAGTTGGATCTAACGTTACGGAGTTTAGCAAAGGAGATAACATTGCTTACGCTTCCGTGCCCCTTGGGGCTTATGCTCAACAAAGAATAATCCCTGCAAAAATAGCTGTAAAAATTCCAGATGGAATTTCACATACACAAGCTGCAACACTAATGACTAAAGGTTTAACAACAAACTATCTTCTTTGTAAAACTTATAAATTAAAAGCAGGAGAAACAGTCTTATTTCACGCAGCAGCTGGAGGTGTTGGTCAAATATTTGCTCAATGGGCTAATAGTATTGGTGCAAAAGTAATTGGGACTGTTGGATCGGATGAAAAAATTAATGTAGCAAAAGAAAATGGTTATGCTCACGTTATCAATTACTCGAAAGATGATTTTGCAAAAGAAGTGATGGAATTTACAAATAATGAGGGTGTGCCGGCCGTATTTGACGGTGTAGGTAAAAACACTTTTCATAAATCTCTTGAGTGCTTAAAGACACGAGGAATGATGATAAGTTTTGGAAATGCTTCGGGTCCACTTGACCCAGTTAATGTACCTAAGGACATTCAGCCTAAAGGGTTGTATTTAACTAGGCCATCTATTGCGCAATATTTTACAAATCAAAAAGAGCTTCAAGAAGGAGCTGATGCTGTATTTGAAAAAGTAAAATTTGGTAAAATTAAAATAAGAATCTCTAAAGAATATAAACTTGCTGACGCTAAGCAAGCTCATGAAGATCTAGAGTCTAGAAAATTAACAGGGCCCGCTGTTATAATTCCTTGATGGAAAATAAGATTATCTCTCCCTGTATTAGTATTTGTAGAACAGATCCTGTGACTGGCTACTGTTATGGTTGCGCTAGAACTAATGAAGAAAAAAAACAATGGAAAGATGAAAATTCAACCAATCAATGGAAAGAAGAAAATTTAAAAATTATTGTTACACGTATGCAAGGATGGCAATTAAATACTTTTAGAGAGTCTTACGAGCACAAAAAAAATAAAGGTGTTTCCCTATTTAAAAAAAATCTTTTAGAAAGTAAAAATTAATAATCTTTTTTCATCGAGTCCATATCACTCAAATGATATTTCAACGCTTGGTTTGACAGTCTTATTTCATGCATAAATAAAAAAATTGAAATAATCATGCAAACACAACAACCTGCGAATATGAAACGAGCTATTTGTAAACTACCAAGATAAAGCATTAATACCGTTGTCATATTAAATAAAAAACCAAATGCAGCAAATCCCATTGTGTATTTTAAATAATTGGTTCTTTTATTTAAAACGTGTAATTGATTTTCCCATTCTGGAGGAATTTTTTTTTCAAAAGTATATTGATCGTGAATTTGTCTTATTAAAGCGCTTAATGTATGAAACCTATTACTATACATAGTCATCATTAGTGGAATTGCTGGAAACATTAATGCTGCAACTGTGTAATCTATATTCATATCGAATCAAATTGATTATGTAATTAGTGTTTGATATTTACAAGTTATATTTCATGCAACATTTAAAAATTTTTATAGAATTAACAAGACTTAATAAACCAATTGGATTTATGTTATTATTTTGGCCTTGTTCGTGGGGATTAGCTTATGCGTTTTATTTTAATCAAAATATAAATTTATTTATTTATTATTTAGCTCTCTTTTTCTTAGGATCATTACTTATGAGAAGTGCTGGTTGCATCGTAAACGATATTGTAGATAAAGATTTTGATAAAAAAGTTAAAAGAACAAAAAAAAGACCATTGGCTTCTGGAAGAATCACAGTTAAACGATCGTTAATATACGTAGTAATTCTTTGTTTGTTGGCATTTATAATTTTGATACAATTTAATTTTCTTACAATCTTACTAGGAATGAGTTCTATGATTTTAGCTTTCACTTATCCTTTTATGAAAAGATTTACTTATTGGCCTCAATTATTTTTAGGATTGACCTTTAATTGGGGAATAATAATGGCGTGGACATCAATAAATAATGAGATTAACTTTAATATAATACTTCTTTATTTAGCAGCCATATTTTGGACATTGGGTTATGACACGATTTATGGAGCACAAGATATGTCTGATGATGAAATAATAGGTTTGAAATCTACCTCTATTAAATTTAAGAAAAATATTAAAAAAGTTTGTAACAATTTCTTATTTAATATCTTTAATTACAATAATTTTTCTTTTAAAATCTTATTTTGGATTTAATGTTTTTTCAATTTTGATATGTTTATTTGGTTTAACTTTTTTATACCAAATTCAAAAATTTAAAATTAAAGATCCTAAATCCTGTTTTAAAGCATTTAAATTTAATAATGTTTCAGGGTTTTTATTATTTATTGCAATCATTTCAATTAGTATTCCCCAATGACATTTAGAGAAGTTCAAAAAATAATTCAAAGACTTTATAAAGAATATATTAAAAAACATTTAAAAAGAATTTTTATTGCACTAATACTTTCTGTAGTTGTGGCTGGAAGCACTTCTGGTATAGCCTGGCTTCTTGATCCAGCGGTTAAAAAAATATTCATAGAACAAGATAAAACTTATGCATTAGCAATACCTATCTTGATTATCGTATCTTTTGCAAGTAAGGGATTTTCATTGTTTTTTGCAAGAATAAACATAATCCGTGTTAGTGAACAAGTGGCTGGAGAACTACAAAAAAAAATTGCAAAAAATATTTTATATACAGACGTTCAAACTTTAGAAAATAGACACTCTGGTCAGTACTTATCAAATGTAATGTATGATACGAGACATGTTCAAGGTTTTGTTGGTACTTTTGTTTTGAATATTATGAAAGATAGTTTAACAGTAATTGCTCTTCTTTCATTGATGTTTTATCAAAATTGGAAGCTCGCTTTATTTGCAATATTATTAATTCCATTCGCGGCTATATTTGCTAAAACATTGGCAAAACGAACAGGTAAGGCAACTGGTAAAGCGGGAGCGTCCTCTGAAAAACTTGCCTCTATTTTATCTGAAATATTGAAGGCAACAAAGATGATTAAAATTTATCAGAAAGAAAGTAATGAAAATCTTAGAGCAAATAGCGTCGTTGATGATCTTGTTGAAAAAAATATAAAAATTGGAACTGTTATGATCTCTGCTACTCCTATTATGGAAACTCTAACAGGTTTTATGATAGCAGGATTTATAGTTTTTTCCGGAACTCTTATTTCGTCTGGTGAACTAGGAGTTAATAATTTTTTTTCTTTTTTAGCAGCAATGATGTTAGCCTATCAACCTATAAGATCACTTGCTACACTTAATATGGTAGCCTATCAAGGGGCAGCGGCATTTAAAAGAATAGCAGAAGTAATTGATAAAAATATTTTAGTAAAAGAAAATGAGCAGTTACCAGAGCTTAAAATACAAAATTCAGATATTAAATTTGAAAATATTAATTTTAAATATGATTCTACCGAAGAAAAAGCCATTAAAAACATCAATTTAGATATCTCAGGAAATACAATGACAGCTTTTGTCGGGCATAGTGGTGCAGGTAAAAGTACAATTATAAATTTATTACCAAGATTTTATGATCCTCAAGAGGGATCAATAAAAATTGATAATCAAGATATTAAAAAAATATCTTTAAAATCTTTAAGAAAAAATCTCTCCATGGTGAGCCAAGATGTGATTCTATTTGACGATACTATTAAAAATAATATTTCTTACGCAAAAGATGATGCTACCTTTGATGAGATTAAAAAGGCATGTAAATTTGCTGCTGCGGATGAGTTTATTGAAAAGTTACCTGAAAAATACAATACACTGATTGGTGAGAACGGTGTAAGACTTTCAGGAGGGCAAAAACAAAGAATTTCAATTGCCAGAGCAATTCTAAAAGGCTCACCTATTATTTTACTAGACGAAGCTACATCCGCGCTTGATGCTGAGTCTGAACAAATTGTCCAAAATGCTATCACCAATTTGACGAAGAACAAAACTACATTAGTAATTGCTCATAGATTATCAACTATTCACAACGCGGACAAAATATTTGTTATGAACCAAGGTAAAGTAATTGATTCTGGAAATCATAATTTTCTTATAAAAAATTGTGAAGTTTATAAATCTTTATATGAAAAACAATTGAAGAATTGAATGATTCTCATCTATAGAATTATTACTACTATTATTTTTCCTGTTTTGATAACTATTATATTTATTAGAAAATTATTGAATAAAGAGGACTCCGAAAGATATAAGGAAAAAATTTTTTCATCTAAATTTAATGTTCTTAAAAAAAAAAATTCAAAACTAATATGGTTTCACGCTGCGAGCATTGGTGAAATAAAAAGTATTATTCCAATTATAAAAGAATTAAGAAAAAATAACGAAAGATTAGAATTTTTATTGACAACTGTAACACTCAGTTCTGGGAATCTTATTAAAAATGAAATTAAAGACTACGATAATATTTATCATAGATACTTTCCTATTGATGTTGAGTTTTTGATTAAAAAATTTATAATTTCATGGAAACCAAGTGCTATTTTTTTGGTAGACTCAGAGATTTGGCCTAATCTAATTTTTCAAGCTAAAAGATTAAAAATTCCTTTAGCAATTATAAATGCCAGACTTACAAAAAGATCATTTGAAAGATGGATGATGGTGCCTAAATCTGCAAAATTAATTTTTAGTAAATTTAATTTATGTCTTGTCTCAAATAACGAAACTAAATCCTATTTAAGTCAGCTAGAGGCAAAAAATATTAATTTCTTTGGAAATATAAAGCTTATTAATAATTTTGAAAATATATCTAGCAAAGATGAAAATATAAATTTTTTAAAAGAAAAAAAGTTTTGGGTTGCTGCTAGTACGCATAAAAATGAAGAAAAATTTTGTTTAGATGTTCATTTAGAGTTAAAAAAATCATTTAAACAAATTTTTACTATTATAGCGCCCAGACATATACAGCGTGTCAACGAAATTAAGAAACTTTGTGACAATTTAAATTTAAACTTTCAGGTGGTAAAAAAGGGTGCAAAAATTGTTGATGATAAAGAAATTATTATAATTAATTCATTTGGAATTTTACCGTCTTACTTCAAATTTGCGAAAAGTGTATTGATGGGAAAATCTTTATTTAAAAACTATGGTAAAGTTGGAGGACAAAATCCAATTGAGGCAGCAAGGTTAGGTTGTAAAATTTATCATGGACCATTTATTAAAAATTTTGAAGAAATATATAAAACTCTAGAAGAAAATAAAATTGCAAAAAAAATTATAAATAAAAGTGAGTTAGTTGAATATTTAATTCAGGATTTAGATAATGAAGAAAAAGAAATAGAAAAATACAGTTCAATTATGAATAATTTAAGTAATAAAATTTTGTCTAATACTATGGCAGAAATCAATAAATTATTAAAAAATGCAACTATATAAACCAAATTTTTGGAATTTAAGAAAAAATATTTTTTCAATAATTTTTTTACCGTTAAGTTTTATATTTTTGATTTTTATTTACTTTAGGAGAAAAATTGTAAAAAAAACAAAATTTAATATTCCCATTATTTGTGTTGGAAATATTTATGTTGGAGGAACTGGCAAAACCCCATTAACTATTAATATTGCAAAAGAACTGGCAAAAAGAGGAAAAAAACCAGCGATTGTAAGAAAATACTATAAGAGTCATAAGGATGAACACAATATGATTTTAGAGAATTATGATCATTTAATATTAGATAAGAAAAGAAAATTAGCAATTAATAAAGCGATAGATAATAAATTTGATGCAGTTATATTAGATGATGGATTTCAGGATTATAAAATAAAAAAAGATTTAAACATTTTATGCTTTAATAGCAATCAACTGATAGGCAATGGTTTTGTATTTCCATCTGGTCCTTTAAGAGAGGACTTAAGCTCAATTAAAAATGTAAATATTGTAGTTATAAATGGAGAAAAAAATAAAGAATTTGAAAGAAAAATTTTGGACATAAATAATAATTTAAAAATTTACTATTCAAATTATAAACCTTTAAACATTGAAGATTTAAAAGATAAAAAATTATTAGCAGTATCAGGAATAGGAAATCCAGAAAATTTTTTTAAAATTCTTAAAGATAACGATTTGAATTTACAAAAAACATTAATATATCCCGATCACTATCAATTTAATAAATATGAAATACAAAAAATTATAGATATGGCGGATAAACAAAACTACCAAATTGTTATGACAGAAAAAGATTATTATAAAATTAAAGATTTTAATTTTAAAAAGATAAGATACTTAAGAATAGAATTAGAGCTTCAAAAAAAAGATGAGATAATAAAAAATATATTAAAAATTTATGATTAAAACTTTTAATTATTTCACTCAATCAATTTTTATTTATTTTTTTTTCATTTTAGGTCGTATTTTAGGAGTTGACTTAAGTAGAAAGCTCTTTTCTTTTTTATTTTTAAAGGTTGGACCTTTTTTTAAATCAAAAAAGATTATTTCGGATAACTTATTAATTTTTGATAAAACTATTAAAGAGGATCAGATAGACAAAATTGTTTCAAATATGTGGAAAAACTATGGAATGACTTTTATTGAGTACATTTTTTTAGATTATTTCAAAAGAAATAAATCTCATATAATAATTGAAGGACAGGAAAATTTAGAAAAAATTATAAAAGATAAAAAACCTGCAATATTTGTTTCTGGTCACTTTGCAAACTACGAATTAATGTCTATGGAAATTACAAAAATGGGAATAGAATTAGCTGCTATATATAGGCCCTTAAATAATTTTTTTTTAAATCCTTTTATGGAATATTTAAGAAAAAAATATGTTTGTGGCAATCAAATAAAAAAAGGCATCAATGGCGTGAGAGAGACAATTGAATTTATAAATAAGGGTGTGAGTATTGCTCTAATGGTTGACCAAAGAGTAAGTGAAGGGGAAAAAATTAATTTTTTCGGAAAACAAGCTCTTACAACAACACTGCCTGCACAACTATCAATAAAATATAGTCTTCCTATTATTCCCGTTTTCATAGAGAGAACTATTGAAAAAAAGTTTAAAATAAAATTTTATAATGAAATAAATCCATTAAAAATGGAAAGTAAAACTAATTTAACCATAAGAGTTAATAAAGTACTTGAGGAAATGATAGTAAAAAATCCTAACGAATGGATATGGACTCACAACAGATGGAAGTAAAAAAATTATTTAATTTTGTATCTTTTTTTCGCTTCAGCGGGAGAAAAATAAGCCTCCTGTAAATCAACATTCCAATAGTTTAAATTTTTTAACAATATCTCTCTTCCTGAAATTGCACACAATACGTAATCACCTTCCTCAACTATATCAAAAGAATTATGTTTAAAAATAAGTTTAGCTTTTTTTTTAACCATCTATAAATTATACAATATATAAAAATAAATGAATATCGGGTTAGTTGGCAGCGGTGGAAGAGAACATGCTTTATGTAAAGCATTATATAACTCAAAAAAAGTGGGTAAAATCTTTTGTTTTCCAGGAAATGCGGGAACATCAAAATTAGCAACTAATATAAAGGTAGATATTCTTAATTTTAAAAAAGTATTAAGTTTTATCAAATCTTTTAAAATTGATTTAATTATTATTGGCCCAGAGGAACCTTTGGTCAGGGGGCTAGTTGATTATTTGAAGCAAAAAAAAGTGAAGGTTTTCGGTCCCAATAAGTATGCGTCTAAATTAGAGGGTTCAAAAGCTTTTATGAAAAATCTGTGTTTAAAAAACAATATTCCAACCGCTCAGTTTAAAATTTGCAAAAACGCAAGCCAAGTAAGTAATTTTTTAAATAAATGCAATTTTCCAATCGTAGTGAAAGCAGATGGTTTGGCCGCTGGAAAAGGTGTTACTATTTGCAAAACAAAAAAAGAAGCAATGAGTGTTTCAGTTGAGATTTTAAAAGGAAAATTTAAATCATCAAAAAAACTTATTTTAGAGGAATATTTAGAAGGCGAAGAAGCAAGTTATTTCTTAATTGTTGACAACAAAGATTTTAAATTTTTTGGAACTGCTCAAGATCATAAAAGAGTTTACGAAAAAGATAAAGGACCAAATACTGGGGGCATGGGCGCTTACTCACCTGCACCTATTATAAATAAAGATCTTGAAAAAAAAATTATAAAAAAGATTGTGAAACCTACATTGTTAGCACTAAAGAAGAAAAAAAATCCATATAATGGATTTCTATATGTTGGATTGATGATAAAAGATGGCGAACCTTATTTGATTGAATATAATGTAAGAATGGGCGACCCTGAATGTCAAGTAATATTACCAAGATTAAAAACTGATTTTTTAAAAATCATTTTAAACGCAATTCAAAATAAACTTCATAAAACTATTATTAAATGGAAAAAAGAAAAAAGTATGACAATTGTTTTATGTTCAAAGGGCTATCCTGGTCACTATAAAAAAAACAAAATAATCAAAAATCTCGATGATATTAATTTAACTAAAAAAGATTTTTTATACCACGCTGGTACTATATCAAAAAATGGAAACATTCTTTCAAATGGTGGAAGGGTTCTAAATATTACATCTACTGGTAATAGCTATTTTTATATAAGAAAAAAAATTATATCAATAATCAAAAGATTAAATTGGAAAGATGGTTTTTTCAGAAAAGATATCGGTTGGAAAGTGATAAAAAATAATGAGAATCATTAGTGGATATTTAAAAGGAAAGTCAATCATATACTTAAAAAATTCAAAAACGAGACCGCTAAAAGATATTGTTAAGGAAAATTTATTTAATATTATTAATCATTCTAAATATTTTAAAATTCAAATTAATGAGGCTAAAATATTAGACTTATATTCTGGTATTGGTTCATTTGGTATAGAGTGTATCTCTAGAGGAGCGAAAAAAGTTGTATTTATAGAGAAAGATAATCAAGCGGTAGAGACTTTAAAAAGAAATTTAACTCAACATTCCATTCTCAACAAAACTAAAATAATTAATGATGAAATAGAAAAAAATATAAAATATCTAAAAAATGAAAAATTTAATATTTTCTTTTTAGACCCTCCATATGCTGACAAAAATTATGTTGAGAATCTGAATTTAATTAAGGAATATAAAATAATAGAAAAAGATCACTTGGTAATTATACATAGAGAAAACAAATCTTCGGAAGATTTAGACAAATTCCTTAACGTAATCTTTATAAAAAAATATGGAAGATCAAAACTTATATTTGCTATATTTAACTTAGATAATTCTGAGTAAAAACTTTAACTTGTTCTACAGCTGGTTGATCGAAAGGATCTAGACCAGATAATCTTCCAATGATAATGGTTTCAAAAATAAAATAGGAAAATAATTCACCTAAAGTTTTTTCATTGATCGTTTTAATTTTAAATTCTCTATATGGAACTTTATTTTTGTTAAAAGATTTAATTAAAGCTTTTCTTTGCGCATTTTTTATCATGCTCAAATTTTTATTATTTAGATAATTTTTAGAATTAGAGGATTTTTTAATTTTAATTTTTTGTTTTATGTTTTCTTCATAACTAAATACGTAAAAAATTTTATCTTTGGGTCCATCAAGATACAGTTGTAATAAACTATGATGGTCCCTAGGTACATTTGAAACAACAGGCAGAAAACCCATAAGATTTTTTCCTAAACTCTCTGCGATTAATTGTTGGCACCAAAAAAGAAACTGCTCTAGCTGAGGGATATAATTCAAAAAAATTAAATTATTAGATTTTTTTGATTTAAGTAAATTAGATAAGTTTATTGAATTTTCCTTTAATTGAATTTTGTTATCTTTAAAAGTTTTTAAAATATTTGATCTTAGTTTTATAATATCTATGCCCATTAAGTAAGCAGGGATAATTCCAACTTCAGATAACACTGAATATCTACCGCCTATATAGTTCTTATGTTGAAAGTAGCAAAGATTTAATTTTTTTGCCTGAGAATATAAAAAATTATTTTTTTTTTCTGTAATTATGATTATATTTTTTGCATTTTTTTTTAAAATACCTAAAGATAAAACGTTAGTTAAAGTTTCTACTGTATCTCCAGATTTTGATATTATTAAAAAAAGAATTTTATTTAGATTATGATTTTTTTTAAAATTAATAATTTTTTTTTCATCTAAATTATCAAAGAAATAGAATTTTTTTTTTATTTTTTTCTCTAACAAATTATGAATAGCCATAGAACCAAGTATAGATCCTCCCATGCCAACTAAGGCAATTTTTTCAAATTTTTTAAACTGTGCAAGATTTTTGATTTTAAAACTAAATTCATAATTTTGATTAAATAAGTTGAATATGTTCCCTGTATCATCAATTTTTTTGTTTATTTCTTGAAAAATATTCTCAAATTTATCAGAAAAACTTTTTAAAGAATTTTTCTTCATATTTTTTATTTTACTATTATGAAATAATTTATCTTTTCTCACTTGCGAATTTTATTTAAAATTGATTTTTCTGTAGAGCCAGAACTTTTAGGTTTTTTGATTTGCATATCAGTAGTTTTGAGAATTTGTTTTAATTTTTTACTTTCTGAAATTTCTTTGTTTTTTTTCTCCAGAGAACCTGGTTCAGGTATTTTATCAAATTCAGGTGGAAGTTCTAATGGTTCCTTTTTTTTTACTAGGAATTCATCTGTTGTTTTAACTTTTTGATTAGTTAAGACTTTTTTTGCATCATCCACGCTTTGACATGAAGCAATAAATAAAAGCAATATGATTAAATATAATTTTTTCATTTTTTTTCAGCAACTCCTATAATTATATACATTGCAATACCTATAGTGATAAATACATCTGCTATGTTAAATGTAAACCAGTGAAAATCTTTAAAATGCAGATCGATGAAGTCAGGCACTGCTTTAAATACCATGCGATCATAAAAGTTTCCAATTGCTCCCCCAATTATAATTGAAAATATAAATTTTTCTCTTATTTTTTTAAAAAATACATAATAAATCAAAAAAAATATCACCAAACCAATTATAATCGAAATTAAATTATAAAATAAATTAGAACTTTGACTCAAAAAGCCAAATCCAATCCCCGTATTCCAAACTAAATCAAAATTTAGATAATCATTAAAATAGTAAGTTCTTTCTAGTTTGTTTATAACTTGAGTTTTTGAGTACCTGTCAAATAAAAAAACAATTAAAATCGTAAATAAATAAATAATATTTTCTTTTTTTAAAATTGTATTTTTTTTTTCTCTTAAACTTATAAGTAATTTCATTTTACTGAAAGCTTAAACATCTTACACAATCATGCTCCAAAATTTTCCAACATCTTGGACATTTTTTTCCTTTAGCTTTATTAACCTCTATTTTAATTTCAGTTTTATTTGATAGTTCTTTTTCAGCCTTGGAAGTAATTAAATATTCTGCCAAATCTAAATTCTTTAATATTTCATATTTTTCTTTATCTACTATTAATTTTACTTCTGCCTCTAAACTTGATCCTATTTCTTTAGAGGATCTTTTTGCTTCAATCGCAACATTAGCCTCTTGTTTAATTTTGAATAACTGATCCCATTTATCATTTAATTTTTTATTCTCCCAACTTTTTGGAACTTTCACAAACAAACATTCATGAATGTTTCTATCTCCTTTGTTGACCAAACTGAATACTTCATCTGTAGTAAAAACTAAAATAGGTGCAAACCACTTAATTAAGCTTTCAAGAATTATATTTAAAACGATAACACAGTCTTTTCTTTTTTTTGAATTTAAATTATCGCAATAGAGTACATCTTTTCTGATATCAAAATAAAAAGAAGATAGATCTAAAGTACAAAAATTTAAAAGTTCTTTATATAGTTTGTGAAAATTGTAGATTTCTAGATTTTTATTTACTGACTGACTAATAGAAAAAATTTTATGCAAAATATATTGTTCTAGTTCATCAAATTCTTTTATGTTTAATTTATCAAATTTTTGCTCTTTAAATTCATCTTTTAAATTTCCAAGAATAAATCGAAAAGTATTTCTTATTTTCCTATAGGATTCTGCGTGTTGTAATAAAATATTTTTATCAATTCTTAAATCTTCCGCATAATCTGAGGACGCTACCCAAACTCTAAGAATGTCGGCACCATAATTTTTTAAAATTTCATCAGGGGAAATTACATTACCCATTGATTTTGACATTTTCATGCCTTTACCATCCACTACAAAACCATGGGATAAAATGCTTTCAAATGGAGCTTTGCCTCGTGTTCCGCAAGATTCAAGGAGTGAAGAATGAAACCATCCTCTGTGTTGATCAGATCCTTCCAAATACATATCAGCTGGCCATTTTAAATCTTCTCTTTTCTCAAGCACGAAACTGTGTGTCGATCCACTATCGAACCAGACTTCTACAATGTCATTCAGTTTTTCATATTCAGCTGCATCATAATCTTCTCCAAGAAAAATTTTCGGATCATCCGTGAACCAACAATCTGAACCTTGCTTTTCATAAATTGAGGCTATTCTATCGATGACTTTTGCGTCTCTCAGAGGTTCTTTTGTTTTTTTATTAATAAATATTGGTAACGGTACACCCCAAACTCTTTGTCTAGATACGCACCAGTCTGGCCTTCCTTGAACCATTGATAATAAACGATCCTTACCTTTTTTTGGAAAAAAAGTTGTTTGATTAATAGCTTTGACTGCCTTATCTCTTAATTTATTTTTTTGCATTGATATAAACCACTGCGGAGTTGCCCTATATATTAATGGGGCTTTTGATCTCCAAGAATGTGGGTAGCTATGTGTAAGTTTGTTGTTTTTTAGAAGTTTGCTTTGCTCTTTAAGTTTTTCAATTACAATTGGATCTGCTTTAAAGATATGAGTACCAGTAAAATGTGGTATCTCTTTAGTGTATAGACCAGCATTATCTACTGTGTACAACGATGGTATGTTATTTTTTAAACAAAGATTAAAGTCATCAGCGCCATGACTAGGGGCGCAGTGAACTATGCCAGTTCCCTGGTCTAAATTAACGAATTGCCCATCTAACATCGGGACATCGTAGGTGTAATTCATTTTTAAAAATGGATGACTGCAGATAGTTCCTGTTAGCTCAGATCCTTTAAAAGTTTTTATTTCTTTATAATTTTTTATCTCACATTCTTTAGTAATTGTTTCAATTAAGTTTTTTGCTACTACTATTTTTTTTTCCTTAAAAAATTCAAGATCATCAATTTCTAAAATTGAGTATTCGATATGACTATTAAATGCTAAAGCTCTATTAGCTGGTATGGTCCAAGGCGTAGTAGTCCATATAACAACGCTAGTATTTTTTAAAAATTCTTTTTTTGTATTTTTAACTTTAAAAGCAACATAGATTGTATTTGATGTGTGGTCCATATATTCAACCTCTGCATCTGCTAGAGCTGTTTTTTCGACTGTTGACCAAAGAACGGGTTTAAAACCTTGATATAAACTACCGTCTAAAAGAAATTTGCCCAATTCTCTTACAATTTGAGCCTCTGCTTCGTAACTCATAGTAGAATAATAATTTTCAAAATCTCCAACTACTCCTAAACGCTTAAACTCTTTAATGTGAACTTCTATCCAGCTTTTTGCAAATTCTCTGCATTCTTGTCTAAAATCTTTCACTGGAACTTCGTCTTTATTTTTTTTCCTTTTTTTATATTGCTCTTCAATCTTCCACTCGATCGGTAACCCATGGCAATCCCACCCAGGCACATAAACGGAGTCTTTTCCATTCATTTGGTGAAAGCGAGTAATCATATCCTTTAAAATTTTATTCAAAGCAGTTCCCATATGTATATGACCGTTCGCATAAGGTGGTCCATCATGGAGTATAAATTTTTCTTTTCCTTTTGAGGCTTTTCTCAATTTTTCAAAAATTTTGAGTTTATCCCATTTTTTTAAAATTTCAGGCTCTTTGGTTGGCAAACTTGCCTTCATTGAAAAGGCTGTTTTTGGAAGCTGTAAAGAATCTTTAGACATTATTTTTTTGCTTTATGTATATCAATTTTAATCTGTTTTTTTAATTCTTCTATATTTGGAAATTTTTTTTCTTTTCTAATAAATTTTTTAAAATGAACATTAACTACTTTATTATATAAATTTTTATTAATTCCAAATATATTTGTCTCTAATAATAAACTTTGACTGTTAAATGTTGGCCTAAAACCTATATTGGCTATCCCTTTTTTAGCAAAATTATTACCACTAACTTTTACAGCATACACACCGAGTTGAGGTATTACATAATTGTTGAGCTTTAAATTACATGTGGGAAATCCAATTTTACGTCCTCTTTTTTCTCCCGCTATTACTTGTCCCTCAATACTCCATTTTCGTCCAAGAAGTTTATTTGCCTGATTAATTTTACCAGATGCAATTTTGTTTCTTATCATAGTAGATGAAACAATTTTTTTATCTTTTTTATAGGGTTTTGTGATTACACTTTCATAACCAAATTTCTTTTCAAAAGATTTAAGAGTATTTAAATTTCCTTTTCGTTTAAAACCAAATTTAAAATTTCTACTTATGTATAAGTATTTACAATTTATTTTTTTGTAAATAATCTTCTCAATAAATTCCTCGGCTGTTAAGGAAGAGAATTTTTTATTAAATTTTATAATTATTAAAAAATCTAATTTGAGTTTTTTAAAACCATTTTTTTTTTGATTAAGAGAATTTATTCTATGATTTTTAATTTTTTTTTTAAAAAACATTACAGGCATAGGTTCAAATGTTATTACCCCAAACGGCAATTTAAATTTTTTTGCCACCATCTTTGCTTCGTTGATTACTTTTTGATGTCCTAAATGCAGCCCATCAAAATTACCGATAGCCACCACTGCTTTTTTATGTTTAAGATTTATATTTGTATTATTATAAATTTTCATTCTACCATTTTAGTTTTTTCTGATAAAAATTTGCTTTTACATTGTATTTTTTTAAAAGATTTTCTAACTCTGAGTCATCCTTATATTCATCTCGGTGAACTCCTTCAGATATATAAATACAATCAAAGTTTAAATTATTTGCTCCTTTTATATCTGTTCTTAAATTATCTCCAATAGCCAAAACTTTTTCATTTTCCTTGAAACATATTTTGTAAACTTCTTCATATGGTTTACCAAAATATATTACTTTTCCTCCAAGTTGTTCAAACACTTTTGCGACAGATCCCGCACAAAGTTCTTCAACCTTACCCCTGTGAACAGTTAAATCTGGATTGGTGCAAATTAACTTTTTTGATACATGGTCTCTTAATAATTTTTTATAATACTCTAAATTATCTTCATGTTCATCAAACAATCCAGTGCATAATATAAAATCACATTTATCAATTTCAGTTTTATTATCTTTAACCTTTTCAAATATTTGAACATCCCTAGCTGGTCCCAAATGATAAAAAGTTTTTCCAAATTTTTTTTGATTAATTGCGTGCATTGCTGCCTCTCCAGAAGTCATCACGTTGGAAAGATATTTTTTATCCATTTTAATTTTCAATAAAAAATTAACAACATTTGAACTTGGTCTTGGTGCATTAGATAAAAATACAATTTTTTTGGAGTTTTTTTTTAAATTTTCAATTGCTTCTATTGCCTTAGGATTAAGCATTATCCCGTTGTGCATTACTCCCCATAAATCAATTATGAATGTATCGTAATTATTGAATATTTCTTTTAAGCCTTTTAATTCTCTCAATTTATTTTCCTCTATTGTTTTGTTTTATGTCATTTAAAGCACGATTTTATTGGTTTTTTTTATGATTTTTGCCTCTTGAAATATAGTCAAAAAATACCATATCAGGACTACATTTAAATTTATAGGAGAAATAATATATGAAATTTAGACCTTTGCACGACCGTGTGCTTATTAAAGTGCTAGACAGCGAAGAGAAAACTGCTGGCGGAATTATCATCCCAGATACTGCTAAAGAAAAACCTCAAGAAGGTGAAGTTGTGGCAGTTGGGCCTGGAGCCAAAAATGAAGACGGAAAAATTGCACCAATGGATGTGAAAATTGGTGATATCGTTCTGTTTGGAAAATGGTCAGGAACAGAAGTCAAAATTGACGGTAAAGAATACAGCATTATGAAAGAGTCAGACATAATGGGAATTTCGAAAAGTAAAAAATAACGATTAGGGGAGAATAAAATGGCGAAAATAATTAAATTTGACACAGAAGCAAGATCTAAAATGCTTACTGGAGTAAACACTTTGGCAAATGCTGTAAAGGTTACTTTAGGTCCAAAGGGTCGTAACGTGGTAATGGATAAATCATACGGCGCACCAAGAACAACTAAAGATGGTGTATCTGTTGCAAAAGAAATTGAACTTGACGATAAGTTCGAAAATATGGGCGCTCAGATGGTTAAAGAAGTTGCTAGCAAAACTAACGATAATGCTGGTGATGGAACAACTACTGCAACAATTTTAACACAAGCTATTGTTAACGAAGGTCTTAAATATGTAACAGCTGGTATGAATCCAATGGATATCAAAAGAGGTATTGATAAAGCTGTGGAACATGTAATTGATAAATTAAAAACATCTTCAAAAAAAGTAAAGGCCAATGAAGAAGTTGCTCAAGTTGGAACAATTTCTGCTAATGGCGAAAAATCTATAGGTGACATGATTTCTAAAGCAATGCAGAAAGTTGGCAATGAAGGTGTAATAACAGTTGAAGAAGCAAAAGGTGTTGAAACTGAACTTGATGTAGTTGAAGGTATGCAATTTGATAGAGGATACCTTTCTCCATACTTCGTAACTAATACTGAAAAAATGACAACTGAACTTGAAAATCCCTTGGTTCTTCTAGTCGAGAAGAAATTAACTAACTTACAACCAATGGTGCCGTTATTAGAGTCAGTAGTTCAAGCTAACAGACCGTTAATGATTATTTCTGAAGATGTTGAAGGTGAAGCTTTAGCAACTTTAGTAGTAAATAAATTAAGAGGTGGTTTAAAAGTTGTAGCTGTTAAAGCTCCAGGCTTTGGTGACAGAAGAAAAGCAATGTTGGAAGATATTGCTATTCTAACTGGTGGACAAGTAATCTCCGAAGATCTTGGCATCAAATTAGAGAACGTAAAAATTGGTGACCTAGGTTCTTGTAAAAAAGTTAAAATTGATAAAGAGAACAGTACGATTGTAGCTGGTGAAGGTAAAAAATCTGATATCGAAGCCAGATGTAATCAAATTAGATCAGAAATCAATGAAACAACATCTGACTACGATAAAGAAAAACTTCAGGAAAGATTAGCTAAACTTGCTGGTGGTGTTGCTGTAATTAAAGTTGGTGGCGCTACTGAAGTTGAAGTTAAAGAGAGAAAAGATAGAGTTGAAGATGCGCTTAATGCAACGAGAGCTGCTGTTGAAGAAGGAGTAGTAATCGGTGGTGGTTGTGCCCTTCTTTATGCTGCGCAAGATTTAGATGGTGTTAAAGTAAAAGGTGATGACCAAAAAGCTGGGGTAGAGATTGTAAAAAAAGCTCTTCAAGCTCCAATCAGACAAATTACTGCTAACGCAGGTGTCGACGGTTCTGTAGTTGTAGGTAAACTTTTAGAAGGTAAAAAAGCTTCTCAAGGTTATGATGCACAGAACGAAGATTATGTAGATATGTTTGCCAAAGGAATTATTGATCCAACTAAAGTTGTAAGATCTGCATTACAGGATGCTGCTTCAATAGCTGGATTATTAATCACAACTGAAGCAATGATCGCCGACAAACCTGAAGATAAAGACGCTAGTCCTGCTATGCCTCCGATGGGCGGCGGTATGGGTGGAATGGGCGGTATGGGTGGAATGGGAATGTAATTGTTCTAACTCAAATCATAATTCAAAAAGGGCAGCTTTTACTGCCCTTTTTTTTTATGTAAAATTATCTATTCCTCGTTATTTTTGAATTTTTCAGAACAAAAATTAGAGAATAGAAATTCCAACTCCTAAGATTATATTTATATTTCGATAAGTATTTGTAAAGTTTTGATTTAAGAATATTTTTAATTTCCTTTTCATGTGCCTCAATAATAATTATTTTAGGCTTATATTTTCTTAAGTTTATTGACTTCAAAACTTTGAAGTCATGACCCTCTGTATCTATATTTAATAAATCTACTTCTCTTTCTTTATATTTGGTTTTTTCAATTATCTCATTAAGTGTTTTCGTCTGAATTAAATTGTTCTCCCCTTTTTTTCCTTTTCTAATAAGAGAGTTAACAGCATACTTTAAACGCTTAACAACTTTTACTTTAGATTTTTTATCAGATATTGGGCAACAGATATTTAAATCTCCAGGTCTAGCGATATTAAAAACTTTAATTTTATCAACTTCAATATCAATATTAATACCATTCCAATTTTTTTTTTTGTGAAGCAAGTAAGTATTAGAATATTTCATTGGGTGGAAACATCCAACATCAATATAAAAACCATTTCTATAATTTGGATTTAAGATTTCATTTATAATAATTCTATCTTCCCCAAATTGAGAGTAATAGTTTTTATTAATTTTTTTGAAGAATGCCTGTATAACTAATTTAATTATATTCATTTCAAGATTTCAGAACACATAACTCTTGAGGAAGAGTGAATTTTTTTTTTATCTTTACTCAAAACTTTTACATATTTAAAGTATTTACTTAATTTTTCTGGCCTAATGCTATCAAATATATAAGTAGTACCTGCATGTGAATTTTTTTAAGAAGAATTTTTTATAAATATTCAAATCGAAGTGGTAATCCATAGAATAAAAAG
>CACITX010000008.1 GCA_902589705.1 uncultured Pelagibacteraceae bacterium | reverse complement strand
CTTCAGCCTTACAATAGTTTTTAATTTTTGAAATATTGGTCTGAATTTTTCCCTCTAATTTTTTATTAAACACATCTAAAACTTCCGAGGCCTCCTGCTTTTGCTTTTCATTTTCATAAAAAATTTCACTTCTATATTGTGTACCAACATCAGGATATTGCATGTCTTTTTGCGTTGGATCATGCATCTTAAAAAATAAATCTAATATTTTTTTAAAAGTTATTATATTTTCATCAAAGGTAAGCTTTACAACTTCAGCATGTCCAGTGTTTCCAGTGCAAACTTCTTCATAGGTTGTTTGGCTACTATTTCCTCCAGCATAGCCAACCTCAGTGCGCAATATTCCAGGTTTATTTTTGAAGTTTTCCTCAGGTCCCCAAAAGCACCCCATAGCAAGTGTACATTTCTGCATAAGTTATTTAATATATTTTGAAGAACAAAGGATAGTAAATTGTTAACACAAAATCAAATAGGCGTATTGTACATGGTTGGAAGTGTAATTTGCTTCTCTATCATGGATATTTGCGTAAAATGGTTAGATTATTATCCTGTTGGACAAGTTCTTTTCCTAAGATTTTTTATAGGATTTATTCCAATATTTTTTATCATTCCAAAAGATAAAATATTTTCTTTTTATAAAACTTCACGACCAGGTTTGCACACTTTTAGAGCTATAAGCGGAGCTCTAGCAATCATTGCTCTTTTTTTGGGATTAAGAGAATTACCTCTAGCTGATGTGGTTTCATTAACGTTTGGTGGTCCAATATTCGTTACAATTGCATCGATCTTTTTTTTATCTGAAAGAGTTGGAATAAAAAGATGGTCAGCTGTATTTCTAGGTTTTATTGGAATGTTATTAATAGTTCAACCTGCATTTACAGACGTGAATTATTATTACATTACACCAATTGTATTTTGTATATTTTTTGCTTGTGTAGCTATAAGCGTAAGATCTTTATCTAAAACAGAAGCAAATTATACAATCGCATTTTATTTCACATTACTTTGTACTCTTTTGGGTTTAATAACAATTTTTTTTACTGATTGGATAATGCCGACATTTTTAGATTTTGTTTTATTTTTTATTCTTGGTTTATGTGGAAGTATAGCTAATTTGTTATTAACTCAAAGTTATAGATTAGCAGAAGCATCACTAGTTACCCCAATTAAATATTTGAGTTTAGTTTTTGCAATTATATTTGGATATTTCATTTGGAGCGAAGTACCAAAAATTTTAACTTTACTTGGAGCGTCTTTAGTCATCGCAAGTTCTTTAATTATCTTTATGAGAGAAAATAAATTGAAGAAACAAATAATTCTTCCTAGAACATGAGCAAGCCTCCTAAGTATTGGTTTAGAGCCAAGAGAATTTTATCAAAAAAAGATAAAGTGATGAAAAAACTCATTAGCAATTATAAAGATGGAAGTCTTGTGACTCGTAATGATGTTTTTTTTTCATTATGTAAAAGTATTATTGGTCAACAAATTAGTGTTGCGGCTGCAAACTCAGTTTTTTTAAGATTTAAAAAAAAATGTAAAAATAAAATTAATGCCAGAACAGTAAATAAATTATCTTTTAATAGCTTAAAGAGCTGTGGCTTAAGCAAACAAAAAGTTAAAGGGATAAAAGATTTAGCTAAAAGAACTTTAGATAAAAGTTTTAAGCCGAGTTTGATTAAAAATATGACGGACGATGAAGCAATTGAATATCTCTCTAATTTAAGACAAATAGGGAGATGGTCTGCTGAAATGATACTCTTATTTACTTTTAACAGATCTAATATATGGCCTTTACAGGATATAGGCCTATTAAGAGCTGTCTCAAATAATTATAATAAAAAATATTTTCCGCCTAAAAGCTTCTTAGATAAATTGTATAAAAAATTTACACCTTACTGCTCGGTAGCTACTTGGTATCTGTGGAGGTCAATAGATAACGAGCCAATACAGTATTAAGCACCTTCTACAGTTTGATGGTGTCTAACTGCGTGTCCTTTTAAGATATCATGAGCTTCTTGATATTCTTTTGAGTTGTAGAATCGATTAGCTTCTTCATACGATGGAAATTCTATTACTACCGTTCTAGGCGAAGCCTCACCTTCATTGGTAGTTGTTTTTCCACCTCTTATTAAAAACTTGCCTTTATATTTTTCAACTGCGGCTCTGGCTTTAACGGCGTATTCTTTAAGTTTATCCTCATTAGTTATACTTTTATAAACACAAACTACATAACCTTTCATTTACAACTCCTACAAAATAAATTAACTTTTTTTATGGCAGATAAACTTATCATTAATTGGAAAGAGTATAATCTAATCGTAGAAAAATTAGCAATACAAATCCATCAAAGCGGATTTAAACCTGACATGCTTATTGGAATAATGAGAGGTGGAGCTCCTATTATAGATGTATTAAGTAGAGTGTTTAAACTTAAGTGTGCCTATCTGGCTGTAGAATCTTATTCTGGTGAAGGCACAGAAGACCAGCAAGGTGAATTAGTTTTCTCTAGAGAAATCAGTTCAACCGTTCAAGAAATGAGGGGCAACTTACTTCTTTGTGATGATTTATCAGACACGGGAGTTACACTAAATAAAAGTATTGATTGGTTAAAGAAATACCCAGCATTAAAAGGAAATATAAAAGAAATTAAAACAGCTGTACTTTGGAAGAAAAAAGACTCAACGTTCGAACCAGATTTTTGTGCTCAAAAACTAGATAGCAATCCGTGGATAGTTCAGCCCTTTGAACATTACGAAGAAATTCGTGTAGAAGATTTAATTAAAAAACATCAAGGAAGTTAAAGGGCCAGCGTGAACCGGCCCTAAAATCGTTAACCTACATAAAAGCTTAAAACACTAGCTGCTGCAATAACCCAAATTGCAGGAGAAGTTTTACCAAACTTACCAGTAAAAATTCTTATTAATGCATAAGCTATAAACGCTAAGGCAATACCATTACTTATACTATAAGTTAAAGGCATCACTATCATAGCAAGTACAGCAGGACCTGACTCCGCTATATCGTTCCAATCTATGTCCGTAATATTTCTAACGAATAATATTGCAACATAAAGCAAAGCTGCTCCATCTATTTCTTTTGGCAAACTAGTTGCTAAAGGTGCAAAAAATAAACAAGCTAAGAATAAAACACCAATGACTAATGAAGTCATTCCTGTTCTTCCGCCTGCTTTTACCCCAGAGCCAGACTCAACATAACTTGTTACAGTTGTTGTTCCCATCATAGCACCCGCTACTGTTCCAACACTATCTGACAACATTGCTTTATCAATATCTTGCACTTTACCTTTTCTATCAACTTTGCCTGCAACGTTTGCAACAGAAGTTAGTGTTCCTGCTGTGTCAAAAAAGTCGATAAATAGTAAAGTAAAAATAATTGATGCCATACCAGCTGAGAATGCAGCTTTAAGATCAAACTCAAACAAATAAGTCATTGGAGGAATTGACCCTACTACTCCATTAAATTTAGCTAAACCAGATACCCAAGCAATTATACTAAAGAGTAAAATACCAATTATAATATTTCCTCTCACTTTCATTTTTTCTAAAACGATCATGAATACGAAAGTTGCACATGCTAGAAGTACCAAAGGATTTTTAATATCACCTAGTGTAACTAAAGTTACAGGGTGATCTCCTACTACTCCCATGATTTCTAAACCGATAATTGCTAAAAACAATCCAATACCTGCACCAATTCCAAGTTTTAAACTTTTTGGAATTGAATTGATTAACCAAGCTCTAATTGGTGTTAGTGATATCGCTAAAAAGATTACTCCAGCTACAAGTACAGCTCCTAAAGCTGCTTGAGGTGTATAACCTTGTCCAGCAACTACACCGTAGGCGACAAAGGCGTTGATACCCATTCCTGGCGCTAAACCAACTGGCCAAGTTTTTCCATGGAAAGCCATGATAAAACATGCCACGGCGGTTGCTAAAATTGTTGCAGTAAATACTGCTCCAAAATCAAAGAAACCTTTTTCTGTTCCAGCAAATTCACCAGAAAGAATAAAAGGATTTAAGAACATAATATATGCCATCGTAAGAAACGTCGTTACGCCAGCAATTACTTCTGTTCTAAAATTAGTTTTGTGTTTTCTATACTCAAAATATTTATTTAACATCGAAAGACCTCCCGTTGATGTTGAATACTCTATATCTGTTCTAAAATCTTAATTAATTCATAATTTTAAGAAATTTTACAACCTATACTCAATATTTCTGTTTATAAGTTTTAAGTATAAAATAACGAATCAAATGAAATTAAAAAAATTATTTTTGTTTATTTTTTTCACACTTTTCCTTAGTGCTTGTCAAACCGTAACTACAAAAATAGATGAAACTACAGAGCAAGAAAAAAAGGAACTGAGCAAATGGTTAAACAAACCAGAGAACGATCTTAAAAGTTTTTTTGGACAGCCAGACAAAGTAGAATTTTTAAAAACAAGAAATAGGAACTACGTTTATATAACCGAGAAATATAAAATTAAATGTGAAAGAAAATTTGAGATAAACCCTAAAAATATGGTAGTAGGCTTTAGCAGTAAAAACTGTTTTTAAAGCATGGATATAAAGAATAAATCTCAATTTATAGATTATTTTTCTAAAGGAATTAAAAGTCGTAATAATCTTAAGATAGGTGTCGAACACGAAAGATTTTTGTTTGAGGGAGAAAACAAGAAAAGGATTTCTTATGAAACTTTAAAAAAACTTTTTGAAAATCTAAAAGTTAATGGCTGGGAGTCTCTTTATGAAAAAAAAAATATTATTGGTATGCAAAGAGACAACCAACAAATCACTACAGAGCCAGGATTGCAATGCGAGTTGTCGGGTGCGCCGCTCGAAAATATTCATCAAGTTTGTAGCGAGAGTTCAAAATTTTTAAAAGAAATAGAAACTGCAAGCAAAGGATTAAATATTAATACTGTTTCAATTGGATTTGATCCATTTAATAATTTATCAGATATCCCACAGAGTCCAAAAAGTAGATATAAAATAATGACCAAAGAAATGCCCAAGGGAGGTAAGCAAAGTTTAGAAATGATGTATAGAACTTGCGGTATACAAATTAATTATGATTACACATCAGAAGAAAACTTTGAAAAAATTTTTAGATTAGGAAATTATTTAACACCTCTGACAATAGCCCTTTATTCAAATTCACCTTTTGAGTCAGGTAAACCAGTTGGTTATCTCTCATATAGAAATAAAGTTTGGCAAAATACTTCTCGAGGAGGGATAATGCCTATAGCTTTTGAAAAAGTAAACTTTGAAAAATATTTTGATTATGTGATTGAATATCCAGTTTTATTTGCAATAAGAGACAAAAACTACATTGAACCTAACGGGCAACCTTTTAAAGATTTTATTTTAGGAAATTTTTCAAATCTTAAAGAAGAAGCAAGCTTAAAAGATTTTGAAACTCATCTCGCAACCATATTTACAGAAGTACGATTAAAACAATTTATTGAATTAAGATCTTCAGATGCTTGTGATTGGGAATGCCTCTGTGACGGTCCAGCTTTTTTTACCGGCATATTTTATAAAGGGCTTGATGAAGCTTTCGAGATCGCAATAAAATGGAAAAAAGAAAATGTAATGAATGCATATTTAGAGTCTCCTAAAAAAGGACTTGAAACAGAACTTGAAGGTAAAAAATTACATGAGTGGGGAAATATATTTTTCGATATTGCTAAAAGGGGTTTAGTAGAAAGAAAACAGGTAAACTCAAAAGGAAATGATGAAACGGTTTATTTAAAACATGTTGAAAATGTAATTAAGAATAAAAAGAACAGAGCACAGCTTTTATTAGATCAATATAATAAGACTAACAATTTAGATTTTTTTAAAAATGAAAAAGAAAATTTTAATTATTCAGGGTTCTAGTTTAAAAAAAATAAACATTAAAACTGATACCTCATTTTTCTTAGGCTTAGAGGCTCAAAGAAGAAGCTATCAAATCTATTATTATGAACCTAAAGATCTAAGTTTTATCAACGGTAAAGTTACAGCCTTGTGCTCAAAAGTAAAATTCGTAGATAATCCAAAGCAACCAATAAAAGTACTTAACAAAACAGTATTAAATCTTTTGCAAGCTAAACTGATATTAATACGTAGCGAACCTCCGTTTAACCAACAATATATTAATACGACATTTATTTTAGAGCATATTTCAAAAAAAGTTAGAATTATCAATCACCCAAAAGCTTTAAGGGAAGTACCTGAAAAACTTTTTTCTCTAAGATTAATTCAGTACATGCCCAGGACTTTAATCAGTGAAAATTTGAATGAAATTAAAACTTTTTTAAAAAGTAATAAAAAAATAATTATGAAGCCTATCGAAAGTTACAGTGGTAATGATGTAAAATTCATAACTAAATTCAATAAACCATTAATAAATAAATTTATAAGAAAATATCACCATTTAATGTTTCAAAAGTTTATTCCTCAGATTTCAAAAGGAGATAAAAGAGTATTTATAATTAATGGTAAAATAAAAGGAGCTATCTCAAGGCTTCCAAAAAAAGGCAGTATACTCTCTAATATGAGCAAAGGAGCATCTGCAAAAAAAATAGAGATTAGTCAGCATGAAATGAAAATAAGTAAGATCGTAGCTACCGAATTAAAAAAACAAAACATTTATTTCGCAGGTATAGACTTTATCCAAGGTAAACTTATTGGAGATATAAATGTTACAAGCCCTACAGGTTTGAAAACTTATTACGATTTAACAGATGTTAATTTAGCTAAGTATTTTTTTGATAATATCTAATACCTGCGGAGCATTTAGCTCCGCAAGTAAGGTAAACTTATTTAATTTCAATAAGTCTTTTTTTCTTCATTTCTGGTATGATTTTTTCACAAGAAATTGTAAGCAAACCATCTTTAAGCTCAGCACCATTTACTTTCACATCATCTGCAATTGTAAATGATCTAGCAAAAGATCTTTGAGAGATTCCTCGATGAATAACTTCATCACCATCTTTTTCTTCAGATCTTTTAACGTCTTTTGTCTTAACAGTTAAAAGATTATCTTCATATTCAACTTCAACATCGTTTTTGTTAAAGCCAGCAACCGCTACTTCAATAGCGTATTTATCATTGCCTACTTTTCGAATGTTATATGGCGGATAATTGCTTTGCATAGCAAGACTGCCATTTCCCAACATAGACTCGAATTGATCAAACATGTCATCAAATCCGATGCTATAAGGTCTAAGTGAATTAAAGATCGATAGATCCTTACTTGTCATATATCCTCCTTTGTTAGCAAGGTTAATTGTCAGCCCCATTAGGCGACAGACAATTTATATGTAGTAAGTGTTTTTAAATTTTCAAGATTGTTACTTTAAAATTTTTGCAGTTTTTAAAATAAAAGAATATTCTTCAGCTAATTCTTTTATTGCATTGTCTCTTCCACTCATACCGCCGTGGCCGGCGGCTTCCATTTTACACTTTAGCAATTGAGTATTACTATCAGTCTTAGTTTCTCTTAGTTTTGCAATATATTTTACTGGCTCAGAATACAGCACTCTATTATCAAATAGTGAAGTTGTAATAAGCATCGCAGGATAATCTTTTTTATCGATGTTATTATAGGGAGCGTAGGATAAAATATATTCAAAGTATTCTTTACTCTTTATAGGATTGCCCCAAAGCTCCCATTCTGCAGGCGTTAAAGGTAATTTTTCATTTAACATCGTTGTCATTGTGTCTACGAAAGGAACCAGTAAAAGCATCGAAAAAAATAAGTCAGGAGCCATATTTGCTACCGCACCACCTGTCAGTCCACCAGCACTTCCACCATAAAAACAAATCCCACCCTTATACGTATACTTTTGATCAATAAGATGATTTGCACATGCGATATAATCTAAAAAAGTGTTTCTCTTTAATTTCTTCTTACCTTCTTTGTGCCAGATGTCCCCTAAGTCACCTCCTCCTCTAATGTGTGCTATGGCAAAAGTAATACCTCTATCTATTAAACAGAATCTCGAAGCACTAAAGCCAGGTGATACGCTGTGCTTATAAGCACCGTAAGCGTATAATAAAACTTTTGATTTACTGTCTTGTTTTGCTTCTTTTAATCTTACAAGACTTATTGGTATTAACCTTCCATCATGAGATTTAGCTTTTATTCTCTCAACAACATATTTACTAGGATCGTGCCCAGAAGGGATTTCAGTTTCTTTAACTAATTTTTTTTCTTTAGTAAGTATATCGTACTCGTAAACTCTACCTGGTGTTGCCATACTCTCCCAACCAACTCTGATTTTCGTAGTATTTGTATCTCGCTGCATTAGTGAGGCGCCCGGAACACCTATTGCTTCATCTGAGATTTTAATCTCTTCTTCTTTATTAGTTTTAATGTTTCTTACAAAAAGTTTTGGAATAGCATCTGATTTTTCACCTCTTAAAATATATTCATCTAAAAAATCTAAGCCGCCTATTACCGTCTCCTTTTTTGCAGGTATATAAACTTCTAAGTTTTGAATTTGATCAGTCTTACATCTTAGAACTTTATAATCTCTAGCATCTTCATTGGTATGAACATAAAAATAATCTTTCCACGCATCTATCGAATATCGAACATCTTTTTTTCTAGCTTGAAATAATTTGGGTTTGATATTTTCAGCATCAGAAGGAAAGAAATATTCTTCAGTTGTAATGTGGTCTGAAGTAGAAATTATGAAATATTTTTCATCTGATGAGAGACTAATTCCGCACGTGAAGGTTTCATCTTTCTCTTCAAAAATTAATTTATCTTCATTAATAGAAGTCCCTAAAACATGTTTGAAAATCTGACGAGGTCTGTGAAATTTATCTAATTTTGAATAGAAAAAGCTTTTACTATCAAGTGACCAAGTTATTCCTCCACTTGTGTTTTCTATAGTATCATTTTTATTTTTACCTGTTCTTAAATCTCTTAAGTAAATTGTATAATATTCAGAGCCCTTTAGATCTAAGGAGTAAGCCATGTAATTATCACAGTGAGATGTGCTAACGGACCCCACTCCAAAATATTCTGAGCCATAATTTTTCTTTTCTAAATCACCATCAAAATAAACTTCCTCAGGTTTTGAACCATCAATTAATTGTCTTATTCTTTTCCCGTAATTTCCTTTTGCTTCGGTTTTAGTCCAGTAGTAATATTTTCTGTCTTTATATTTTAGAGATGTGTCGTCTAATTTAATTTTTGATTTTATCTCAGTAAATAAACTTTTTTGAAGTTCTTTAACATCACCGAAGTATTCTTCAGTAATTTTGTTATTTTCACTGATGTAGTCCTTTACTTCAGGATTAAGTTTATTGGCGTCTTTTAATACTTCAAGAATATTTGGTTGATCTACCCATGCGTATTCATCCTCTAAAAGGATATCGTGGTATTTTTTCTCACTCTTAATCTTTTTGAGTTTTGGTATAATCATATTAGGAAATTATATGAATACTTTACTAATAGGAATTATCATCTTTGTCATTGTTTATCTTTTTTTAAACTGGTTTGCTCGAACTAGTTCAAAGAAAATTGCAACAACTATTAAAAAAATTGCAGTATATTTTTCACTTATTTTAGCTGCGCTATTAACTTTTGCAGGTAAATATATTTTTTCACTTCCTTTTTTATTAGTGATTTTAAGCGGCTTAAAAATCAAGGGCTTAACGGTTTTACAAATGATTCAGCTTTGGAGATTAATTCAGTTTTTGAAAAATTCTGGAAGATTTTCACAAGGTCAATTTGGTCAGACACAAGGTTCCTCAAGTGTTACTAATGACGAAGCTTATAAACTATTAGGTCTTAAAAGAGGTTGTACTAAAGAAGATGTTTTAAAGGCAGCAAACCAATTACAAAAAAAAATTCATCCTGACATGAACCGTGAAGTTAAAACAGAAAGACTCAGCCAGCTGGTTAATGAAGCTAAAGAAAAGATTATTAAGACTGATTTTTCTTAAGTAATTCTATTGAAGAATTTAAAACTTTTTCAAAAGATATTTTCTCTGATCCCAATGTATCGTGAGTAGTGGTTTCTTCCGTTTCACCCTCAGGCACAATCACATTAATAAAGTTTGAATATTTACCGTAAGCTTGAACAGGGCTATCCATAAATAATGCTAAACATTTTATTTTAAGGGCAGCAGCTATATGCAGCCATCCTGTGTCATTACCTAAATAAAGATTGCAGTTTTTTATGATAGGTAAAGTTTCACTAATTTTTAAATTTTCAAATGAAGTGCAATTTTTTCCAATTGAGGAATTTAAAATTTCATTAACAAGGTCTTTGTCATTAATTCCAGCTGCAATATAAAATTTTGAGGGGATTTGTTCATTTATCCTCTCACAAACTTTAATATAATTTTTAATATTCCAACGTTTTGTAGGACCACTTGCAGATATACCAAGACAAATATGTTTGAAATCTTTTGAAAAATTTAATTCAGTTTTTTTAATTTTCTCTTCAGCTATATTTAAATAAGGTTGTGTAGATACGACCGTATCAATTTCATATTCAGTAAAAATTTTTGCGGATGTAACTATATTATCTTTTTTTCTAAAAAGAGGATATTGAGAAATATTCTTAATTCCTGCAATCTTTGAAATCAAAAAATATCTAAGTGAACTATTAAAAATAAAAACTTTATCAAAATTTTTAGATTTAAGTTCATTACTTAATTTAAAAAAACCTGACATACCATCGTGAGAACCAGTATTATTTTTTGACCGATCTAAAGTAATGATCTCATCAATATGCTTATCTTCAGCAAGAAGTTGATGAGCACGTGAATTTTGTTTGACTAATATAGATACTGGAGTTTGGTATTTTTTTGAAATGGCGTGGATATAAGGTAAATAAATTACCATATCTCCCATACCAATTTTTGGTTGAATGACTAAAACTTTCATTTTTAATTTTATTAATATAACTTAGATAAAAAAAATTAGGTAAGATTATGATCAAAAAAGGAATATACGCTGCAAGCTTAAGTGTTCTAAATGAAAATGGAACACTAAATATTAATGAAACTATCCTACATGCTGAAAGTGCAATACGAAGTGGTCTTCATGGAGTTTTCTTTTTTGGTTCAACAGGCCAAAGTCAATTAATTTCAATTAATGAAAAAAAAGAATTTATTGCAAAAATAGCTAACCATAAATTGAGAAAACAATTCTTTTTAGGAACAGGTTGCAATTCTCTAAACGATAATATTAATTTAATTAAGTATGCTATGGAGTATGATTTTAGAGATTTTTTAATCATGCCTCCAGCATATTACAAAGGTAATACTGATGAAGGAGTTTTCGAATTTTATAAAAAAATAATTGCAGCAACTCCTAAAGTAAAAATTATTTTATATAATTTTGAAAAATTAAGTGGCTATAAGTTTTCAGCTGAAGCAGTCACTAAGCTTGTTAGAGTATTCCCAGAAAATATTATTGGATGCAAAGACTCGAGTTATAATTTGTTCGAAACTTTAAAACTGCCAAACTTCTTAATGTTTCCTGGTTCAGAAGCTAAGTTGCTTAAAGGATTAGAGCTTGGTTGTTCTGGATGTATATCAGCAGTAACAAATGTAACCCATTCTTTGGCAAGAAAAGTATTTGACGATTTTGAAAATAAAAAAAAACAATCCAAAAATGAACAATTGATAAAAGTAAGAGAAACTTTTGATCAATATAATTTAATCTCTGCCTTACATAGTTTTTTATCTGATAGAAATAAAAAATTTAAAAATATTTTACCACCAATAGTTTTGCTTTCTGATGAAAAAAAAAAGGAGTTAAACGCAAAACTAAATGAGCTAAAATTTAATTTAGAGGACAATCTGGCTGCTTAAATGATATTAGCAAGAATATTTTCAAAAATATTTAAAGAAGGCGGAATAATTTTGGTTGATTCAAAAGGACAAAAGTATATCTGCGGAAATCCAAAAAAAGAAAATCCCATTACCTTAAAATTATTAAAAGAAAACCTTAATTGGAAACTTTTATTAGATCCTGAACTAGAGTTTCCAGAAGCTTATATGAGAAATGAAATTATAATTGAAAATGCTACCATGAAAGAATTTTTAATGGATTTAGTAAGAAATCTAGGACGGAATGAAATAACTACAGCAGGTGCAATTATAAAAAGATTTTATCAAGCATATAGAACTTTTACAAATTTTAACTTAGTTGGAAAATCAAAAAAAAATGTTGAACACCATTATGATATTGGAGGGTCTCGTGGTGAAAAATTATACGACATGTTTCTTGATAAAAAACATCGTTTATACTCATGTGCTTATTGGAAAGAAGAAACAAAGACGCTTGAAGAAGCTCAACAAAATAAAATCGATCATATAATAAAAAAACTAGACATTAAAGAAGGAGAAAAAGTTTTAGAGGTTGGATGCGGATGGGGCGGCATGGCTTTTGAAATTGCTAGACAAAAAGGTTGTGAGATAACAGGAATATCTTTAAGTAAAAATCAAATAGAATATTGTAAAAAAAAAGCAAAGGAGCTTGGTTTAGATAATCAAGTCAAGTTTGAACTCATAGATTATAGAGAGATAGATGGAAAATATGATAAAATTTATTCAGTAGGAATGTTCGAACATGTAGGAAGAAAATTTTATAATACTTTTTTTAAATCCATGAACAAACTACTTAAAGAAAATGGTATATTTTTACTTCATACAATAGGAGTTGTAGATAAACCTACACCTGCAAATAGATTTATTAATAAATATATTTTTCCAGGAGGCATTTGTCCTTCTCTAAGCCAAATTATTAATCCTATTGAAAAAACAGGCTTAATAGTCTCAGATATTGAAACACTAATTAGACATTACGACAAAACCTTAGAAAGTTGGTTAGAAAGATTTATAGATAAGAAAAAAGAAATAAAAGATTTATTTGATGATAAATTTATCAAAATGTGGGAATTTTATATGGCTAGTTGTGCTGCTGCTTTTAGATATAGAGATTTAGTAGTCTTTCAGTTACAAATTGTTAAGAATTTTCATTCATCGCAACCTACAAGAGACTATATATATTCATAAAAACTGTTATTTAATAAACAGTGTTTATGAAAAAGAAAAAAAAACCATCAAAAATAAAAAAAAATATTAAAAAGAAAAAAACAAGAAATAAATTTAATAAAAAAGTAAGAAAAAAAACAAAAAACAATAAAAGAAGAATTAAGGAAAATTTAAAGTATAAAAAGAAGAAATTAAGCACAAAATTAAAATCCTTTTTCTCTAAATTTAATCTTAAATCTCAAATATCAAAAACCGTAAATAATTTTTCTAATAAATTCTCTAAATTTAAAAAAGATATTAAAGAGAGGAGTGAAAGACAAAAGCAGCTCAAACTTAAGGCAATGGAGCAAGAAAAAGCTGAAGCCCAAAAAAAATTAGTTCAGGCTGAAGAACAAGCATTAAGAGCTAAGGAACTTGAATTAAAACAGGAAAAGCAGTTAGAAAGAGAGAGAAAAAAAGATCTTCAAAGATTTATTAAACTTGAACAAGCAGAGTTAAATCGCGAACAGGTAGAAAAGCAGAAAAAAATTCAAGAACAATTAAGAATAGAGAAAAAAATTAAGCAATTTAGAAAACGTGAAGAATTAGAAATTAAAAATCTTGAAAAATACGTTTTAAAACAACAACGTGAGTCATATTCAGATGTTCAAGAGCGAATACAAAAAATTAAAGAAAAATATAAAGCTTTAAGAGAACAAAAAGTTTTAGATGAATTAAAAGAGAGATTAAACAAGCTTGGAATTAAAATAGAAGATCAAGAGAGTAAAGAGTCTTTACTTGAGAAAGAGCGAATTCATAATGAAGAAAGACAAAAAGTCGAGCTAGCGTTAGAAAGTTTCTATAGATCAGCACATAGTTTGTGTTTTCAAATTAATAAACGTTATATCCCAAGATACTTAAGTATTTTGAGAGTAACAGATAGACGTTTTGAAACCGGTGAAATTTTTATTAAGTGGGATGAAGCTTCAGACGAAGATTGGCTGTTATTAATTTATATTAAAAAAAATATCGAGAATAATGATGTAGTTGTAATAGAAGACAAATCAAATCCAGAGCAAAGCACGATACATGAATTTCAGCCTAATGAAATTTTTAAAGCTTCAGACGTCATGGTTGATGCTTTAACAAAGTTACTAGACAGTGAGAGAAATAAAAGAAAAGCTAGTTAATTATCTGGTTTAATTTTTTAACTTCCCCAATTTTTAAAATAATAGCATCGTCTTTACTGAAACCATATTTTTCTGCACCGGCTTTAAATCTTTTTGGCGGTTCCATTATTGGCTCTAAAGATAACACTACTGTTCCCCAGTGCATTCCTATTACTTTTTTACTTTTTAAGTCTTTAGATATTTGCAAAGCTTCTTCTGGATTGGTGTGATAAACTGATTTATCTTTAACTGGCATCATAGGATAAAAATTATACGCACCAATATTTATAAATGTTAAATCCATAGGTCCAAATTTGTTTCCTAGTTCTTTATAGATGTTTCCATACCCAGTATCACACGCAAACAGAATTTTCTTACCGTTATACTCAATAAGAAAATTACCCCATAATGTTTTATTAATATCAAATAAACCTCTTCGAGACCAATGGACAGCTGGTAATAAAGTTACTTTGATGTCTTCATTAACCTGAATTTCTTGATACCAATCAAGCTCATTTACATCTTTATAATTTCTAAAATATTTCCCAAGTTTTAATGGAAGAATAACTTTTGATTTTTTATAAGGAAAATTTCTTATTGTAGACATATCTTGATGATCGTAATGGTTATGAGTTAGAAGAAATAAATCAACAGGAGGAATTTCATCAAGATTTATAGCTGGGGGAACATACCTTTTAGGTCCAAAAATTAATGGTCCAGTGTTTTTTGAAAAAACTGGGTCAGTTATAATTGTGGTATTCCCTAATTTGATAAGAAAAGTTGCATGACCTATCCAAGCAATATAATCATTATTTTTATTTTTTTTAAGTTCTTCTAAAACTTTCACCCTTGGAACGACATGGTCTTTAGGAATTTCGATTTTAACTTTTTTTCGTTCTTCATTGAAAATCTTATACGACCACTTTGCGTTCGGATCTCTTTCAGGGGATCCATCAGGATTTCTAAAAGTTCCATCAGGTAAATGGTGATAAGGTTGCTTATCCATTGCAATTAATTCAGTGTTAAAAAAAAGAACGGTTAATAGAAAAATTAGTGATTTTTTCATCTTTTCTATTAATATTTTTCTCTAGTCTTATTGTTAATTTTATTTCCATATTCTTTGATTTTATCCCATTCATTTTTATTATTTTTCTCTTCTTTTTCTGCTTTATAAGAGACAATTAAAGGTAGAATTATTAGAGCTAAAACGATTACGACACAAGTAATAATAAGGGATAAATTCATATCCCTTATTATCATAAATTATTTTAATTTAAACAGCTAATTAGCTATCCAGACAATTTGACTTATTAATTCTCTTGTCAAAATCTTTCTGAGCCTCTTTGCTTACTACCCAAACATAAGAGGACTCTTGTAACTGACTAGCATCAGCAACTGTACAACGTTTGCCAATTTTTACTTTCGCCATGTTTCCACCGGCACAATTGGTTAACAAAAGTAATAATGATAAAATAGATAATGTTTTCATAATTATAGAAATAATTTAGAAGTCTGAGTTTTACTTGGCATAAATTAGTCAAAAAAAAGAAAAATTTATCTTTGTTGAAATGAAACCCTTTAATGATTATTGTTCATTATATGGCAGATCATATTTATAAAACAAAAGTTTACTATGAGGATACTGATGCCGGAGGTATCGTTTATTATGCCAGGTATTTACATTTCATTGAACGAGCACGAACAGAGATGATTTATGATTATTTTAAACTTAACCATAGACAGTTAAGAGATCAATTTAATGCGATCTTTGTGGTCAGAGAATGCAATGTTAAATACTTAAAATCTGCAAATTTTGAGGACCATCTACAGGTTAAAACGAAGGTTATAAAAAAATCACCTGTAAGACTTTACTTATTACAAGAAGTTTCTAGGGATAATGAAACACTAGTTACAGCACAGGTTGAATTAGCTGTTATAGACAGCAATGGGTCTGTTAGTAAACTCCCGAAAGATTTATTAGAAAAAATATAAATTTGACCAATAGCAGACAAATCTTTGCCTAAATCTATCGCTAAATTCAAATCAAATTTGCAATTTTAGCATTACTTAAACCACTAAAAATAAACTAATAAGGAAGTATGAAATTCAAAGTACTTAAAAAAAGTAAAAACAAATCAACTACTAGAAAATTAAAAAGAGTTTCTTTATTCGAGCTTCAAAACTCGCCAAAAGCTTTACTTTTTAGAGCAAGAGCTTAACATCTTTCCTCCATAACTATTTAATGGCCTAATGAACATTAGGCCATTGTTTTTAGGGCCATAATTGTTAAATTAATCTGTGAAAACTAAGAAACAAAATAATAAAGTAGCCATCATTATGGGCTCACAAAGTGATTATTCCGTAATGAAAGAATGCGAAAAAATCCTCAAATTACTAAAAGTCAAATACCAAACTTTAATAGTCAGTGCCCACCGGACTCCTAAGCGAATGTTTCAATTTGCTGAAACAGCAGAAAAAAATGGTTTTGGTGTGATCGTAGCTGGAGCAGGTGGAGCTGCACATTTAGCAGGCATGGTTGCTTCTTTAACCACTTTACCGGTTCTTGGTGTTCCAATGGAGACAAAAAAAATAAAAGGTCTTGATAGTTTGCTATCCATGGCGCAAATGCCGAAAGGTGTTCCCGTGGGATGCCTTGCAATCGATGGTGCATTTAACGCAGGTATTCTTGCTGCCTCAATAATTGGTAACCTTGATACAAAAGTAAAATCAAATTTGGAAAGATGGAGAAGACTCCAAACTCAATCTATTAAAAAAAAACCCAAATAATAAATGTCTGACATCATTTTAGGGATTATAGGTTCAGGACAATTAGGTTTACTACTTTGTCAGGCGGCTAAAAAACTAAATGTGAAAACAGTTGTTATATCTGATGACGAACAAGGTCCTGCACAAAATTATTCTAATGAATTTATTTATTCCAAATACGATGATGAAAGCAAAATAAAAGAATTTATAGATAAAGTTAATATTGTAACCTTTGAATTCGAAAACATCCCAGTAGATATTTTAAAAAAAATAGAATTAAAGAAAAAAGTCTTACCTAAGCCAGAAATAAATAAAATCATTCAAAATAGAAAGTTAGAAAAAACTTTTGTAAATGATTTAGGTATTAAAACAACAGACTGGGCTTTTATTAAAGAAGTTGGAGATGTCGAAAAGAATAAAAACTTATTACCAGGAATTTTAAAATCGAATACACTTGGTTATGATGGGCACGGCCAATTTGTATTAAACTCCCTTGATGATGTAAAAAAAGATTGGTGCTTTACTGCTGATTACATTTTAGAAAAGAAAGTAAACTTAAAAAAAGAAATATCAGTTGTAATTGCAAGATACTTAAATGGTGAGGTTTATATTTATGAACCAATAGAAAATATTCATAAGGATCAAATTTTAAATCATTCAAAAATTCCTGCAGATATAAATAAAGAAATTTTTACTAAAGCACAGAGTAATGCAAAACTTATCGCAGAAAAATTAGATTATGTTGGTACGATGTGTGTTGAATATTTCATCGACCAAGATGATAATTTATTAGTCAATGAAATTGCACCAAGAGTTCATAATTCAGGCCACTTAACAATAAACGCTTTTAACATCAGCCAATTTGAAAATCATGTAAGAGCAGTATGTGATTTAGGTCTAGAAAAAGTAGAAAAAATTTCTAATGCTGAAATGTTCAATGTTTTAGGAAAAGATATTGAAACTTATAGATCTAAAACATTTGATAAAGATGAATTCTTTTATGACTATGGAAAAAAATCCATTAAAGATAAAAGAAAAATGGGACACCTTACAGTTTTAAAAAAATAATTACTTAATCGTTATTCTATGCATAACTCTTCTGCAGTTTTTTATTTCACTAGCCATATGCAAAATGCTTAAATTGTCCCAAAGACAGATATCACCTTTAGTCCACTCATATGAAAATATGAATTTTTTTTTGTTTACATGATCTACTAAATAATTTTTTAAATATTCAGCCTCTCCTTCTTTCACATTTTTAATTTTCATTAAATGTCCTGGTGAAACATATAAGGTTTTTTTGCCATCAACAGTAATAACAATTGGATGCTCAGCTTCCATACTCTCTGAAGATTTGATGCCCATTTCTTTTTCCCGTTCAAGTCTTGTTACTGCTATAGGACCTGCTGATGAAAAAACTCCAGTAGCATCTTTAATTTTTTCTTTGATATCATCTGGTAATTTGTCGTAAGCATTAAAACCAGATGAGAATATAGTATTACCTTGACCAACTGGTATCTCCTTACCCATTAACATCGTATATCTTGGTCTGTCATTAGATAAATAGCTCGTGTCTTGGTGGAGCCAACTAGAACCAAAGCTTAAATTTTTATCATCAGGTTTTCTCTCGATTACGTTTATATATGGGAATTTTTCATCTAGGCCTTTAAGTCTTGGGTATACAACAGGCTGGCCTATAGTTTTTGCAAAGTTTTGATAAGTTTCAGGGTCTAGATTTTGCTCTTTAATAAATATCACTCCGTATTGGTTTAAAATCTTTTTTATTTCTGTTGCCTGTTCTTGATCTAAGGATTTTAAATTAATGTCGTTGATATAAGCTCCAACATTATTTTTTCCTGGTGAGATAGATAAATTCATTTAATTCAAAGGTTTTATTAAAGCAGGGTCGTTATTTACCGGGTTATTAATATCTTTTGATATCTCATGGAACTTTAGTTCCGGTGGCTTAATAGAGTTTAAGATTTCCATGGCATCTTTTTTTACATTTAAATAGTTGTTTATTTGACTTTGATTAATAATTAAAGGCTCTCTATGATGAATTGCACTTATTTTTTCAGTAGCTTCTCTAGTAATTAAGCAAAATTGGTTGTTTTGGTAAATAGCTGCAAAAAACATTAGCTCATCATTTTCCTTAGTAAAATAATAAGGAGTTTTAGTTTTATCCTCTCTTTTCCATTCGTAATAACCATCTGCAGGCACGATACATCTTGAGGTTTGAATAAGGTTTTTAAATGTAACTTTTTCCATCAATGTTTCTTTTCTAGCATTGATTAGAGGAGAAAACTTATCAAGCTTCTTTGACCAAGCAGGGACTAATCCCCATTCACATAATTCAAGTGCTTTTCCATTTGTATAAGATTTTATGATTGGAAGTTGTTGGGTAGGATGTGCATTATAATTGTCACTATCCTCAACTTTAATATTCTTTTTAACGATATCGACTGTTTTAGTAACAGGCTTTCTTATAGTAAATCTTCCACACATTATTTCTTCTTCTTCTCTCTTTTTAATTTTCTTTTCTCTTTCAAAGTTAATTTAGCTTTTTTCATTACGCTTGAATCTTTAAAACTTTTTCCACTATATCTTTTAGACATTAGGCCTCTACGATCTCATATTTCTGTTCTCCAAGATGATCAACTTTAAGATGAAGTTTGTCACCTACTTGAAGAAATTTTTGTGGTTTTTGCTCCATGCCAGTTCCAGCAGGGGTACCCGTCGATATAATAGTGCCGGGCCTTAAAGTTAAATATTTACTAATATGTGAGATTAGAAATTTTATTTTAAATATCATATTTTTAGTATTACCGTTTTGTCTAACTTCACCATTTACACTTAAAGATAAATTAATGTCGTTTATATCTTTAATGTGTTCTTTAGTTACTAAAATTCCACCAGCAGGAGCACACCAAGATTTTCCTAGTGTCCAATGCCCATTACCAATTACTTTTTGAACATGACGATCAGAAATGTCATTTAGAATAAAATAGCCAAAAACATAATCTAGCGCCTCATCTTCTGAAACATTTGAAGCCTCTTTTCCTATGACAACAGCAAGTTCAACTTCATAGTCTAGTTTTTCTTGTGTTTTATTTTTTTTAATTGGATCAAAGGGCCCTTGGAGACAATCGGGACTTTTATTGAATACTATCGGATAGTCTGGAAGTTTAGATCCTGTTTGTTCAGCATGAAGCGAATAATTTAAACCGATACAAAGAATATTGCTTGGTCTATTAACACATGAACCTATTCTGATATCTTTTTTAACCTCAGGTAATTCCTCTAATTTAATTTGTTTTAATTTTTTTAAATTATCAAAGTTTATTGTTTCAGGATTTAAATCTTCAATATGAGAAGAGAAATCACGCATAATGTTATTAGCATCTAAGGCAGCAACTTTTTCATACCCAAAGTCTCCTACTCTTAATAATTTCATGTAATAATTTTAGATAAGAATTATCTATTTTACAAATTTTTTAATTCTCTCTTCTGTGGTTGTATCCGGACCAGAATAAGGAGTTTCGTAAGAATTTGTACGAGTTAAAACGTCAATTCCTTTTGTAAAAATAAAGATAAAGAAAATTATAAAAAATATAGCAAAAATTTTTGCTGGATTATAGTTTCCAGACTGAAAAACACTAACAGGTTGTTCTTGTTTTTTATGAAAAAACTTAAACGTTAAATAAACAGCAATGATCAAACCGATGTGTCCCATAACTACGCCAGCCCAACCAAAGATGAATGAAGTCATAGAAAAAACATATAAGCTAAAAACAGTCGACCAAACAAAAGATAATACGATTAATATTTGTAAACGAACTGCTTTAGGTAAACTTCTAAGGTCATTTTTAGAGTCGTCGAACATAATATTCGCGCTCTCAATCATAAAAGCTTTTAATTTATCAATCATATTTGACTTATATCTTTTATGATAAAAAAGTAAATTACTACAATTGTTGTGCAGTTTTTCTTACTTTTTCCATATGTTTTTCAAAAATCTTTTTAGGCATGTCAGGTAAGACTTCATAGAAACGAAGGTATTTTACCTTCATTCCACATAAGCCGCTAAAGACCATTTTTTTAATTCTTCTTGGAATTTGTTGAATAATTGCTGAGACAAAAAAACTAGGGCCGCCATAGGTCATACTTATGATTGCAGTCTTGCCTTTGAGCATGTTTGGTATTGGAAAACCGTAGTTGCGAAAAACTTTCTTATATTTAAATGCCCAAGGCGGAGTAAAAACATTTGCAATAAAATTTTCAGTAGCAGAATTCATTATGTAGTTATGGCAAGGACTCATTACCATCATAATATCAGCTTGCTCTAATCTTTTTCGATAATCTAAAATTTGTTCATCAGGTCCGCCACCGTCCCAGAATTTTATTTGTTTTTCGTCATAGATATTTACTAAATCAATTTCATGTCCAATTTTTTTAGCTTCCTCTATGAAAGCATCTCTTATTGCTGCATTAAAACTTGAACCAGATTTATATCTATTGTGACCAAAAATAATGAATATTTTTTTTGACATTAGTCACTGTCTATATCTTTTTCTTTTTCTTTCCAGAAAAAAATACCACTACCAATACCAATCGCAATAGCCGAAACCGCCCAGGCATATTCCTGCTCGCTGTAAAGCACCAAACCACCAAATACAATAAGTATTATTCCAAGCGTTTTATTATTCATTGACATTTAATACGCTTATATTAGAGTTTGCCTATCCATAAGTCATGGAAAAAAAGACTCGGCATTCGCATGCCGGACTCCATAAGGGAGTTGCAAAGCGGTTGAAGAAAGGAGATGTGATGGATAGATTTTCACGTTTGCTTGGTAAGTTCAGCCGAGAAAAGTCAGAGGCTAAACTAGCAAGTACACTTAATAAAAAAGCTGAAGCTCCAGAAGCAAATGCTAATGGAACCTCGGGTTATTTAATTAAGGAAGGTCCAAATGCAGGGAAAATTCTCAAGCATTTAAAAACTGACCGATCAAAACTTTAACTAATCTTATGGAGTGGGGTTTCAATACCCCACTCAAGTCTTTAATGTCTCACAAATGGATAAACAAAATTTTTACGATCTTAATTTTGATCAATTAAAAAATTTCCTAATTGAAAAAGCAGAAGTAGATGAGAAAAAAGCTAAGATGCGTGCACAGCAAATGTTCAATGCTGTTTATAAAAAAAATATTAAAAACTTTGATGAACTTACAACCTTTGGTCTTGAGCTTAGAGATAAAATTAAAAATTTAATATCTCTAGAAAAACCCAAAATTATAGATGTTCAAAAATCAAAAGATGGAACAATTAAATTCCTTCTTGAACTTAAAGATAAAAGAAATGTAGAGACAGTTCTTATTCCAGATAAAACACTTAGTCGCTATACAATATGTTTATCTGTTTCTGTTGGCTGTTATTTATCATGCGAATTTTGTGCAACAGCACAAATTTCAAAAAGCCTAGTAAGAAATTTAAGTCCAGGTGAAATTATCTCTCAAATTATTTTGTGCAAGGATTACATAGATGACTGGTCTACTCAAAAGAAAATAACTAACCAAGTATTAATGGGAGAAGGAAGTCCATTTCTAAATTTAGACAACGTAAAAGTTGCAATTGATAACTCAAAAAATAAAGACGGTTTAGAATATGGAAGAACAAGAATTACAGTAAGCACAGTTGGAGTTGGAATTAAAAAAGATGAAATGAATGCTATTGAATGGGCTGCTAAAGAATTAGATGTATACTTAGCTTGGAGCCTTCATAGCTCAATACCAAAACACAGATCAGAGATCATGCCTATCAATGAGAAGTATTCAATCGATTCTCTTATTCCACAATTAAAAAAATATTATGATCAAACTAAACTTCCAATTTTTATTGAGTGGATTTGCTTAGAAGAAAACATCACCGATGAGCATGCAAAAGAATTGATTAAGATTATGAAAAAAGTTCCCTCAAAACTAAATTTAATTGAATTTAATCCTTTATCTAACAAAGACTTTAAACCTGCCTCTCAAGAAAATATAGATAAGTTTTCTAAAACTATTCAAGATAGCGGTTTCTTATCTTTGTTTAGGAGAAGCAGAGGAAGAGACATTAATGCATCTTGTGGTTCGCTGGCAAATAAGAAATCTGTAACAAATGGATAAAGCTTTTATTTTTTTAGGCGCAACGGTAGCAGATGCAGCAGCAAGACCTTTGCATTGGGTATATGATCCTAAGAAATTAAAAAGTTATATAAAAAATAAAAAAGAAATCACTTTTTTAAAACAAAATAAAAGTCCTTTTTATTCAGTCAAAACAGGAAACGTTTCTGCTTATAATGATGTGGGCCAGGTTATGTTTAAGACTTTAGTAACAACTAAAAAGAAATATAAAATTTTTAAAAACTTTAAAAAAAATATTATCAAAAATTTTGGTCCAGGCTCTGCTTATTGGAGAAACCTTAAACTTAGAAAAAAATATAAAAAGATTAAGTGGAAAAAACCTATGAATGGTCCTTGGATCCATCAAAATATATTGGAAACAATAAAAAATATTAAAGCAAAGAAAAGCATAACTGGCGGGACAAAAGTCAACGAGTCCGATGGTTACTGTGCTGCACTTCCTTATTATCTTTATAATAACAATGAGAAAGATTTAAAAAAAGTAATTAAAAGCGTAGCAAACTCTAAAATTAACGAAACCTACGCTATGGCTAAATTAAAGATCATAGATTTAGCTGCTAATGGTAAGAAAAGCCCTATTCAAACATTTGTAAGGAAATATAAAAAAAATAGATACTTCAAGAATGTAATTACTAATATTAAAAAAGTATTAAAACACAAAAATCAAAACCACATAAGTGTTGTTAAAAAATTTGGAAAAGCCTGCAGTTATCCTGGAACCTTTATGGGCTCTGTCCATGCAATTATTACTTCTAAAACATATAAAAATGCAGTGTATAAAACTATTAAAGCGGGCGGTTGTAACTGTAGTAGGGCTAATTTTGTTGGGGCATACTTCGCAGCATTAAATGGTTATGAAAACATTCCGACGTCATGGATAACAAAAACTCTTCCAGCTAAAAATATTTTAAAATATATTTAACAATGTAGTATATTGAATAATGGATTCGATACTCACATTACTAATTATTGGTTTATTAATTGGTAATTTTATAGCGGTAATATTACTGCTTAAAAGAAAACAACCCGATCAAGTTGACAATAGCCAGATTTTAAAAGACGAGGTAAGTTCTTTAAAAAATTCATTCAGTCAGTCTTTTGGTTTAATGAGCAAAGAAATAGCTAAAGATATGACAGGCGCTTTAACGAAAGTAGATGAAAAAGTTGGCGTGTTTAATCGCCAAGTAAGTGAGCTTAATAAAAGCCAGGATAATTTTAGCAAGATTCTAAGCGGTGTAAAAACTTATGGAACATTAGCAGAATTTGGTTTGGGTGCTCTTTTAAAAGATTTGTTGCCTGCATCACAATATATAGCCAATGTTAAAATGAAAGAAGATACTTCTGAAACAGTTGAATTTGCAATTAAGCTTCAGGATGTTTTACTTCCTATTGACAGCCATTGGCCTGTAGAAAAATATAAAGCTATTGATGATGCTTACAATTCAAATGACAAAGAAGCTCAAGCAGAGGCTAGAAAAGATTTAGCAGCTGCATTTAGATTAAAAGCAAAGGCAGTTAATACAAAATATATTGCTCCACCGAAAAGTACAGATTTTGCAATTGTTTATGTTCCAACAGAGGGGCTTTTTGCAGAGCTATCAAGCTATAGAGATCCAAAAACAAAAGAATTACTTCTTCAGGAATTAAGAACCAAATACAAGGTAACAATTTCAGGGCCAAACACTCTTTCAGCTTTGTTGCAATCTTATCATTTGGGTTTTCAAACTTTAAAAGTGCAACAACATGCTACACAAATTTATAGTGATCTAAGAAATATTAGTTCTAGATTTGATAAACATTTTGATGGAATAAAAGATTTAAGAAAAAAACTTGAACAAGCAATGACAGCGACTGACAGTTTTGGTAGAGACGCGAGATCAATAATGAATACACTTTCTAATATTAAAGACCCCCAACAGGTAAAAGAAACATTAGAGGAAAATTCACAAAAGATAAAAGTTCTTAAATAGATTTAATATGTCTAATTTTGTCTTTTATGATTTTGAGACTAGTTCATCTAATAAATATTGGGGACAAATAATCCAAATTGGAGCTGTTCTAACTAATGATAACCTTGATGAATTAGATAGGTTTGATGCAAGATGCAGACTAAGTCCCGGGGTTATTCCTGAAGCGATGGCTCTTATAGTAAACAAGTCTACCCCTAAAATGTTAAAAAATTCTAACCTATCTCATTATGAGATGATTAGACAATTCGTTGAGACATTAAAAAGATGGGGTAAAGCAACTTATATTGGATTTAATAGTATTGAATTTGATGAGGAATTTTTAAGATGCACTTTGTTTCAGACTTTAGAGTATCCCTATATAACTAGCACTAACGGTAATACTAGAGGAGATGTTTTAGGTTTGGCTAGAGCAGCAAATTTATATTATCCAAAAACTTTAAAAAACTCCATAAATGAAAAAGGTAACGACGTTTATAAGTTAGATCAAATGGCACCTCTAAATGGAATTGAGCATGGCGATGCTCATAGTGCAATAGGAGATGTTATGGCAACAGTTGGTATTGCTAAGATAATTTCTAAAAAAGCTCCTAATGTTTGGAAAGCTAGCATGCTAACCATGGACAAAACACAATCACTTGAAATAATAAAAAAAGAACTTTTCTTTTGTACAAATGAATACTTCTACGGAAGAAGCAGGCCTTATGTACAAACTTTTGTTTGCCAACATCCACAATATCAATGGCCTTTATGTTTTGATTTAAGACATGATCCTACGCGTTATTTAAACATGCCTTTAAAAGAATTAGAGGCTGCTATGAAAAAACAACCAAAATTTATAAGAACCGTAAGACATAATAAACACCCAGTAATAATGAATCCTTCTTATGGCGATAAGTTTGATGAATATAAAATTATTGGATTAACTAAGCTTAAAGAGAGAGCTGATATGGTAAGAAAAAATAAAAATTTTGCAGAAAAAATACAGTCTATAAAACGTTCAGAGGTAGAAGAAAAAGAACAAAGCAAATCTCAAGAAGATCTTTACAATGAAGAAAGCATTTATGCCAAATTTACAACTACTGAGGATAATAAATTAATGCCTGAATTTCATTCGGCTGAATGGGATAAAAAACTGAGTGTTATTTCTAAGTTTAAAGACGAGCGTCTCCAGTATTTTGGTAAAAAACTTTTGTATATGGAAAAACCAGAAGTTCTAAGTAAAAATGATTACAATTTAATTCATAAAGACATCGCCAAAAAATTATTAAGTACAAACAATGAAAAATGGAACACTATTCCTAGAACTTATTCAGAAATAGATACATTAAGAGCAAAATTTGACAAGCAAGAGGATAAAGAAAAATTAAACATACTTGATGAAATTAACGCATACGTTGAAGAATTAGAAAAACATTATTCATCAGCGTAGTTGACAATAAACTAAAAATACTTATTTAGGGTATATGGCATTCAAAGATTCAACGGACGAAAAATTTCAAGAACAAATAAACGGAAGTAAATTAAATCTTGTTCAGTTCAGCGCATCTTGGTGCGGACCATGCCAGCAACTAAAACCTATCATAGAAAAGATATCTAATGATATGCCAGATAAGATTGATTGCTATTATCATGATATTGAAAGCCAGCCTAATGAACCTACGAAGTATTCAGTTAGAGGTGTACCTACAGTGCTTTTATTTAAAGGTGGAAAACTTGTGGGAACTAAAGTTGGAGCGACTAGCGAAAAAGATATGTTAGAGTTTATTCAGCCTCATATCTAATTTTTATTTAAAATATTTCCAACATTATAAAGAGAGCCTAAACAGATAATTAGCTTTTTATCTCTAGAGGATATTTTTTTTATTGCATCATCCAAGTTTTTTGCCGCATCAACGTTGAAGTGATTTTTTTGAGCTATAGATTTTAAATCCTTAGCAGACATACAGTTTTTTTCATTTTCAATAGGTATTGTTATTATCTTTTTAAAAATTCCTTTAAATTGTTTGATAAATAAGTCAGGCTCTTTATTTTTCATCATTGTCCAAATGGCATATTTAGGCTTTTCAATATCTTTTAGATAAGAGGCTAAGTTTTTGGCATCAGCTTCGGCATGCGCTCCATCAATCATGATTTGTTCATTTTTATAAAGCATATTTTTTATTTTTCCTTTTTTTAAATATTGAAATCTTCCCTCGAATGAAATTTTTTGAATAGTTTTTTCAATAACTTTTTTTTCAATTTTAAGATCTAAACCTATTTTTATAGCATGGCACAGATTCTCTAATAATCCTTTTGAATGTATGTTTTGATTTTTAAGCTTAACGATATTTTTCCTGTCGTAGTAAAAATATTTATTATTCTTTTTTATTATTTTCCAAGAGTTTGGGTAATTAATCTTACTTTTATTATCTTTAAGATTTTGTTTAATTTTACCTAAAACGTAAGTTGATTGTTTACCAATATAAATATTAGTAAAATTACTTAGAAAGCCGACTTTTTGATATATTACTTCATCAAGTGTTTTTTTATTTTTATCTAAGAAATTTAAGTGTTGTTTGTTAATATTCACTACTACTTGAGCTATTGGAAAATCAAAAACATTAGTGGAGTCTTTTGCGAATAAAGCTCCAGCTTCAATTAAATGATAGTCAGTATTTTGTTTTGAAGCATTTAATATATAAACAATTGTAAGAACCTCAAAGATAGTTAAAGGAACTTTTAGTTTTTCAATTAATCTTATTGAATCTCTAATTTCTTTATGAGTTAAATATCTATTACCCATCCAAAATCTTTCTTTAATATCTTTTAGAGATGGAGAGATATACGTTGTACTACTCTGGTTATTTGCTTCGATAAAACATTTTAGAGAATAAAGAGTGGTAAATTTTCCACTAGATCCTAAAAAATTTATAACATTTTTTAGTTTTTTCTCAGGATGATTTAATTTTCTAAGAACAAACTTAGTTCTCTTAAGATCAAAATTTATAGTTTTATTAAAGAGCTTGTGATTAGCTAGCAGCTTGTAGAGACTTATCGACTGTGACATTGGAGTCTTGTTTAGCTTGAGCCTCTTGTTTTTTCAATAGAACATTCAGCAAAGTTCCTATTGTTGTATTTAAATAATTTCTCTCTACCACTAAATCAATACCGCCGTGATCTTTCACATATTCTGCGGTTTGGAATTCATCTGGCAGTGTTTCTCTAACAGTATCTTGTATTACTCTTCTTCCAGCAAAACCAATTGTAGCTTTTGGTTCTGCAATTAAGATATCACCTAACATTGCCCAAGAAGCAGTTACACCTCCTGTTGTTGGGTCAGTCAAAACTACCATAAAAGGAATATTTTTTTTCTTAAGTTCATTTACCGCTAGAGCAGTTCTAGACATTTGCATTAGCGCAATAGATGACTCCATCATTCTTTGTCCGCCAGAACAACTAAAAAAGATATAAGGAATTTTATTTTCAATTGCATGTTGAGCACCAGCAATAAATGCTTCACCTGAAGCTGCTCCAAAAGATCCGCCTATAAATCTAAAATCTTGAGAACCAACTACAACATCAATATTTTGCACTGTTCCTTTTGCAATTAAAACAGCATCATCCTGTCCAGTAAGTTTTCTGGCAGCTTTTAAACGATCTGTATATTTTTTTTTATCTTCAAAATTTAAAGGATCTTCTTTTGGAAGAGGGGTCTCAATTAATTCAAATTCTTTATTGTCAAAAAAAGTTTCAAACCTTTCTTTGCATGTAAGTTTATGGTGAGCACCGCACTTAGGACAAACTTTTTGGTTAGACTCTAAGTCTTCTTTATAAATTAGATTTTTACATCCACATGTAGTCCAAAGATTTTCTTCAATCTTTGATGATTTTTTCTCAAAAAGAGATTTTATTTTGGGCTTAATAAACTTTGTTATCCAATTCATATTATTTTTTTCTTAAGATTGTACACAACTTTATCTAACTTTGTGACAGGATTTTGTCTCATTTTGAGTGAATTAGTAATAGTTTTACACAATAAAGACCCAACTACTAAACCATTCGCAGATTTTAGAGAAGATATAGTTTTATCTGTGATTCCAAACCCGATTACTAAATTTTTGCTAGGATTGATTCTTTTTATCTTATTATAATTTTCCAATATCTTTTTTGGAGAGACTTTAAGCTTGCCTCCAGTAGTTGAGAGCATTGATATATAGTAAATCATATCGTGAGAGTTTTTTATGATATTTTTCATCCTTTCTCTTGAAGTGGTAGGTGATAAAAGCTGAATAAAGTTAATACCTTTTTTTTTGCATCTATTTGCAAAATCTTTATTCTCTGGATAAGGAAGATCAACAATTATCAATCCATCAACACCTGAGCTTTTACAATTTTTTAAGAAATTGCTCTCTCCATTTTGATAAATAAGATTGTAATAACCCATCAAAATTAATGGCTTTAAAGGATTAGTTTTTTTGAATTTTTTTACAATTTGAAAAACATCTTTAAGTTTCATTCCATTTTTTAAAGCACGATGTGAACTTCCTTGTATTTGTCCACCATCAGCAATTGGAGTGTTATGAGGGAAGCCAAGCTCGAGAATATCAGCATGTTTTGAAATTTTATTTAGAATTTTAAGGGAATTATTTTTTGTATTATCTCCAGCAACTGTATAAGTGATCAAAGCGGCTCTTTTTTCCTTTTTACAATTTTCAAAAGCTAAAGCGATTTTAGATTTCATCTGATATAGGAGCCTAATTTTTGTTTTATGATATCTTTATCTTTAAGGCTATCACCACATGAATTTACAATTATAACTTCTGAATTTTTTAATTTTGGAGCAATTCTAATAGCTTCTGCAAAAGCATGAGAAGGCTCTAAAGAAGGAGAAATATTTTCAAGTTTAGAAACTAGTAGATAAGCTTTAAGAGCATCCTCGTCACTTGCAGATGTGTATTTTGCCCTTTTTGTATCTTTAAGAAAACAATGAAGAGGTGAAATACCAGGATAATCTAAACCTGCTGAAATAGACTCAGTTGAACCTATTTGTCCTTCTTTGTCTTGAATAACATATTGGGCAGCACCATGAAGAATTCCTATCTTAGATCCATTAGTTAAAGGTGCAGCATGCAGTTTACTATTTTTAGGGCCACCTGCTTCGACACCTATAAATTCAGCATGTGTATTTATAAATTCATTCCAAAAACCTGCTGCAGAGCTTCCCCCTCCAACACAATTAATTAATTTTAATTTTTTTGGTATTTTTCCAAACTCTTCTTTGACTTGTTGCATTAACTCTCTAGATATTTGTGCAGTTGACCAAGCACAAATCTTTATAAAAATATTAGGTCCCACTGTAGACCCTACACACATGTGTGATGTATCACAATTAGATACCCAATATCGCATGCACTCACTCACAGCATCAACTAAAGTCTGACTTCCTGTTGTAACCGGAACAATTTCAGCCCCGTTCTTTCTCATTGCTTCGACGTTAGGCCTTTGTCTTTTGATATCTTTAGCCCCCATAAAAATTTTACATTTAAGGCCAAATTTTTTTGCAGCCATTGAAAGCATTTTTCCTGCATAACCAGCGCCAGTATCACCAACAATATATTTCTTACCTGCCTTTTTAGCTATTAGACAGTGTACAGTAGCATTATAAATTTTATGAGCTCCACCATTAGCCTCCGAAACTACTTTCGCGTAAATCTGAGCTCCTCCTAAGTGATCTGTGAGATTTTCTAATTTTATAAAAGGTGTAGGAGCACCTATATAATTTGTAAAATGATGATTTCTTTCTCTAAGAAAATTTTTATCTCTTCTTAGTTTTGCAAATAATTTAGTTAAATCATCTATAGGTTTTTTAAGAGTTTCAGGTATAAAGTTCCCACCAAATTTTCCACCATACATAAAGTTTTTATCGTGTTGGTCAATAAGGGGTATATTTCTGTTAATTTTTAATTTCATTTATCTTATTTATAAAATTTTTTATTTTAAGATGATCTTTGTATCCTTTTAAATTTTCTCTTTCTAGTCCTGAAGAAAGATCTAAGAAATTAAACCCCAATTGACTATATTCTTGAATATTTTTAAAGTCGATCGAACCAGCAAGACCAAATTTTTCACCTTTTGGAAGCATAGGAAGCAAATCTTTTCGAATGCTTTGTGATCTTTCCATAGACGTGGAGTCAAACAATATTAGATCTGCTATTTTGTCGTAATCTTTGTACAAAGAAACATCTTTTTGATCCCTTATTTTTATAACTTTAATTACTTTGACTCCTAATTTCTTTATGTCGTTTACCCTTTCAAATGTTTCAGAGCCATGAAGTTGAATAAAATCAAAATTTCCAACTAGATTTTTTTTTATAAAATCATCACTTGGATCTACTGTTACAGCAACAAAAGCTGATTTCTCCTTATCGTATTTTGAAAGTATTTTAATATCAGGTAAGTCTATATTACGAGGAGACTTTTTATAAAAAACAAATCCAAGGTAATCTACTTTTAGATCAATACATAACTGAACATCTCTGGTTGGATCTAAACCACAAATCTTTATTTTCATTAACTTAATTTTTTTTCAAGATTATTTATATTTTTTTTAATATTACCACGTGTAATTGCTCTTCCAATCACTAGCCAATCAGATTTGACTTTTTTTGCCTGCATAGAACGTTTTTGATCATAATTTTTTTTCCCCATTTGCACACCGGGTGTTATAATTTCCTTTTTAAAAATCTTTCTAACATCATTTACTTCATAAGGGCTACAAACTAGAGCATCCAAAGAAGCTTTTTTTGCCAGCTTTGCTTGATGAATTACTAAGTTATTCACGTTTTTATTGTACCCAATTAATCTTAAATCATTATTATTCAAAGAGGTTAATGTTGTTACACCCACAATTTTTATTGAACCAGAAATTTTTTTAACTTCTTT
>CACITX010000007.1 GCA_902589705.1 uncultured Pelagibacteraceae bacterium | reverse complement strand
TGGATTTGCAGCAAACGAGCTTGCAAGTAGAATTGATGACTCGAAGGCAAAACTTTTAGTTACAGCTTCATGTGGTTATGAACCTGGTAGAACTGTTCACTATAAACCATTAGTAAAAAAAGCTTTAGAGCTTGCAAATCATAAACCAAATAAATGTATAATTTTCCAAAGAGAAAAAGACAAAGCAGAGCTTGATTCTAAAATTGATATTACTTGGGAAGATGCTCATAAAAATGCGAAACCTGCAGAGTGTGAGAAAATGAATGCTAATGACTACGCTTATATACTTTACACATCCGGTACTACAGGTTTACCAAAAGGAATCGTAAGAGATATCGGCGGTCATATTGTTGCTTTGAAGTGGACTATGAAAAATATTTATAACATCAATCAAGACGACGTATGGTGGTCTGCAAGTGATATTGGCTGGATAGTGGGACACTCTTACATCGTATATGCTCCGTTATTTTACGGATGTACTACAGTTTTATTTGAGGGAAAACCAGTAGGTACCCCGGATGCTGGTGTTTTTTGGAGAGTAATATCAGAGCACAAAGTTAAATCTCTTTTCACAGCTCCTACTGCAATTAGAGCAATTAAAAAAGAAGATCCTAATGGTGAATTTTTTAAAAAATATGATTTAAGTAAGTTTGACAAATTATTTTTAGCAGGTGAGCGAGCAGATCCTGACACAATTAAATGGTTTGAGAAATTATCTAACTCACCTGTGATTGATCATTGGTGGCAAACCGAAACTAGTTGGGCAATCACATCTGATTGCACTGGAATTGAATCTTTCCCTGTAAAATATGGATCTGCATTTAAACCAGTGCCTGGTTATGATTTGAAAGTTTTAAATTCTGAAGGTAAAGAGGTTGGTCCAGGAAAAATGGGAGACATAGTTGTTAAACTTCCACTCCCTCCAGGAACTTTTCCAACACTTTGGGGTGCTGATAAAAGATACAAAGAAAATTACATGTCTACTTATCCTGGATATTATCAAACTTATGACGCGGGACACATTGACGAAGACGGTTACGTATGGATCATGTCTAGAACTGATGACATTATAAATGTTGCTGGTCATAGATTGTCAACTGGAGCAATCGAGGAAGTTTTGGCTGAGCATAAAGATGTAGCTGAATGTGCTGTAATAGGTATTGCCGACAAATTAAAAGGGCAACTACCCATCGGCTTACTAGCTTTAAAATCTGGTGTTACAAAAGATAAGAAAGATATAATCAGCGAGTGTATAAAGATGGTCAGAGAAAAAGTTGGTCCCGTCGCAGCTTTTAAAATAGCTATTGTTGTAAAAAGACTACCTAAAACAAGATCAGGAAAAGTTTTAAGAGGAACAGTAAGAAAGATTGCTGATAATGAACCTTATAAAATGCCAGCCACAATAGATGACCCGGCTATCTTAGATGAAATAAAAGCTGACCTAGTTGACAACAAAATTTTAAAACTTTAACGGTGTTCCTTTAGACTCTGCAACCACTTTACCATCAGACATTACCAAATGACCATTTACGATTGTAGCCACAGGGAAACCTTTTACTTTACGATTGTTAAAAGGTGTCCATCCACATTTACTTGCTATCATCTCATTTTTAATAACAACCTCTTTATTCATATCGGCAATTGTTAAATCTGCATCGTAACCCTCTTTTAGATACCCCTTATTTTTAATCCCAAAAATTTTACAAGGATTTTCACACATTAGGTTTATCAGTTGTTGGAGTGTTAGTTTTTCATTATTTACATGATCCAGCATAACTGGAAAAATAGTTTGAACTCCTGGCATACCTGAAGGAGAATTTGGATATTCTTTGTCTTTATTTTCTTTTAAGTGTGGGGCGTGGTCGGAACCTAGCACATCGACTATATTATTCTTAATTGCTAACCATAAACGATCATAGTGTTCTTTAGTTCTCAAAGGAGGATTCATTTGAGCATAAGTTCCAAGTTTGTCGTAACATTCTGGTGCGTACATAGTCAAATGCTGAGGTGTAGTTTCGAAAGTAACATTTTTTTTGTGCATAGCTAAAAAATCTACTTCTTCTCTCGTCGTAACATGAAGGACGTGAATTTTTTTATTATATCGCTCTGCAATTTTAACTACCCTTCGAGTAGAAGACATTGCAACTTCTACATTTCTCCACTCAGCGTGAGAATGAACGTCTCCTTTTTTTATAAATTTTTTTCTAAGTTTAATAATATCTTCATCTTCAGAGTGAATAGAAACAATTCTATCACTACTGGAAATTACTTTTTCGATATCGGCCTCTTTATCTACTAGTAAGTTCCCTGTTGATGAACCCGCAAATAATTTAACCCCGCAACATCCTTCAACATCTTTTAGTTTAGCTAGTTGATTAGTATTGTCAGGTGTTGCTCCAAAATAAAAAGCATAATTACTATGCATTCTATTTTTAGCTGCTTGTAACTTTTTATCAAACTCAACCAAATTAGATGTAGGAGGGTTAGTGTTAGGCATTTCAAATAAAGCGGTTACTCCGCCTAATACCGCGGCTCTACTTCCACTTTCTAAATCCTCTGCATCAGTTGATCCTGGCTCTCTAAAGTGAACTTGAGTATCAATGATACCTGGCAAAACAACTTTATCTGTAGCATCATAAACTTTAGAGCTGTTAAGTTCGATTTTGCCAATCTTTTTAATCTTGTTGCCTGATAAACCAATATCTGTTTTTGTGAGCTTGCCATCTATGTAGCAAGAACCATTTTTTATAATGAGACTAAAATTATCAGACATGATTTAAAAAATATATTATACAGTATATATTTATAAATATGGATAAAGATCAAATTGTTTTATTAGAAGACCGTGGATTAATCTTAATAACAGGTGAAGACGTTAAAAATTTTCTGCAAAATATCATTACTAATGATATTGAAAAAGTAAACTTGTCTAACTCAATATTTTCAGCTCTTTTTACACCTCAAGGTAAATATTTATTTGAATTTTTTTTGATACAATCAAAAGATGGTTATTTATTAGAGTGTGACAATAAATTTACAAATGAAATTATAAATTACTTATTAAAATATAAATTAAGATCAAAAGTTGAAATATTAGATATTTCTAAAGATTATGTAATTGGGTTAATTAACTCAGAAAAATTTTTAGATTTAAAAAAAAATGAAAATAAAACTGGCGATACAATAGAATTTAGGGGCAGCCCTCTTTTTCTAGATCCTCGAAATAACAATTTAGGAGCAAGAATCCTCTCATCATTAGAAAAATTACACCTCACGATTAAAAAATTAAACTTAAAGATAACAAAGCCTGATACATATTTTGCAAAAGCCCATTCTTTAGGAATTCCAATAAAAGGTATTGAAAATTTAAAAGATCAATTATTTGGATTAGAGGCAAACTTTGAGGAGCTTAACGCAATTGATTTCAAAAAGGGTTGCTATATCGGCCAAGAAAACACTGCTAGAATGAAATTAAAAGAAAAATTAAGAAGAAGATTATTGCCAATTTCTTCAACCGAAAAATTAAATTTAGGGGAGGAAATTTTTTACAATAAAACCAAAATAGGTAAAATACTTATTGAACAACCTTATCCATTTGGTTTGTTAAAAGTAATTGATCCAAATGTTGAAGAATTTGAAAATAAAGAACTTTTAGCAAATAACAAAAAGTGTAGAATTTTAAAGAGCGTTCAATAGTCTAGAAAGAGAAGCTAAGATCCCATACCCGCTCAATTCAATGAAAGCTATAACTAAAATTATAAGCACTATTCGTTTATTTTTTTTTAAATATTCAATCATAAGTAAGCCTTTTTGGTGCGGTCGGAGAGACTCGAACTCTCACGGGAAACCCACACGCCCCTCAAGCGTGCCTGTCTACCAATTTCAGCACGACCGCAATATTTATGCGACAATAAAGGAATGACAATTTAACCTCAAGTTGATAAATTGGAATTAGTATGTCTGTACAACAACCAAATTTAAATAGTTCTCAGGAGATTTATAAAAAAATCTCAAAATTTGTACCTGAAAATGAATGGAAAATTCATGCTCCATTAATTGAAAAAATCAATAAATTAAAAAAAGAGAAAAACGCAATCATTCTTGCTCACAATTATCAGACACCAGAAATTTATCATGGTGTTGCGGATATATCAGCTGACTCTCTAGCTCTTGCTATAGAAGCTTCAAAAACTTCTGCAGATAAAATTATTATGTGTGGAGTTCATTTCATGGCTGAAACTGCAAAGCTAATGAGTCCAACTAAAAAAGTTTTTTTACCAGACATGCAAGCAGGATGTTCACTTGCAAGTTCGATTACTGGAGAAGATGTAAGATTATTAAAACAAAAATACCCAGGTGTACCTGTTGTATCTTACGTTAATACTTCAGCAGATGTAAAAGCTGAAACAGATGTTTGTTGCACTTCTGCCAATGCTGTTAAAGTTGTTGAGTCTTTAAATGTAGAGAAAGTAATTTTTCTTCCAGACCAATATTTAGCAAACTATGTTGCTAAAAATACAAAAGTGAAAATTATTTCTTGGAAGGGCACTTGTATTGTTCACGAACAATTTACTGGAAAAGAGATTGAAGATATCAAAAACCAAAATCCAGGTATTAAAATTATTGCACATCCAGAATGTCCGCCGGATGTAATTGAAGCATCTGACTTTGCAGGATCTACTTCGGGTATGATTAAATTTGTAAAAGATAATCAACCTAAAAAAGTTATGCTAGTAACCGAATGTTCAATGAGTGATAACGTTGAAGCAGATAATCCAAATGTATCTTTCATTAAGCCATGTAATCTTTGCCCTTACATGAAAAAAATTGATTTAGAAAAAATCTTAAATTGTTTAGAGAATGATACAAACGAAATCGTTCTTAATAGTAAAACTATAGAAGCTGCTAGAAAATCTGTAATTAGAATGACCGAAATTGGTCGTTAGATCTGTGCACAAATTAAATCAGTCTTATATAAAATTTGTCGTAAGAAAAGCTCTAGAAGAAGACCTTAGACCTAGGGGAGACATCACTACTGATCTTATAGCCTCTAAAGATGAAATTATAAAGGCTCAGATCATAGCCAAACAAGATGGTGTCTTAGCTGGTTTAGAATTTTGTAAAACTGCTTTTAAACTCATTGGAAGTGAAGCAGTTTTTACTAAGAAAATTTCTGATGGAAAAAAAATTAAAAAAAATAAAGTAATTGCTATAATTAAAGCTAAAAAAAAAACAATTTTAACAGCTGAAAGGACTGCTTTAAATTTTCTTAATCATGCATCAGGTATCGCAACAATTACTAATAAGTTCGTAAAAAAAATTAGTAAAAAAACAAAGATCTGTTGTACAAGAAAAACTACCCCTAATTTGAGAACACTTGAAAAATATGCAGTCAAAAAAGGTGGTGCCCATAATCATAGATATAATTTAAGCGATGAAATTCTTATTAAAGATAACCATATTAGTGCATCTAATAATCTTAGGGAGTTAGTTAAAAAAGCAATTAAAACAAAAAAAATTGTTACAGTAGAAATTGAAAGTATCAATCAACTCAAACAGATTATGGGTTTAAAATTTAAAAGAATACTTTTTGATAATATGAGTTCTTCGCAATTAAAAAAATGCTTAAAATTTTGCAAAAATAAATATCAAACAGAGTATTCAGGTAATGCAACTTTAAAAAATATCAAACAAATATCAAAAACAGGTATAAATAGAATTTCAGTAGGTGCGATTACTCATAGCGCCAAATCATTTGATACGACTTTATTAATTAGATAATTCTGCTTGAGCGGCAGCTAATCTCGCTACTGGAACTCTAAATGGAGAACAAGAAACATAGTTTAGTCCTGTTCTTGAACAAAACTCTATACTCTTAGGATCACCGCCGTGTTCACCGCAAATTCCCAACTTAATATTTTTATTTGTCTTTCTACCTCTTGAAGACGCTATTTCTACAAGTTCACCAACTCCATTTTGATCAATACTAACAAACGGGTCAACTTCAAATATTTTATTATCAATATAATCGTTTAAAAATTTTCCTGAGTCGTCTCGACTTATTCCTAAGGTCGTTTGAGTTAAATCGTTTGTTCCAAAGCTAAAGAAATCAGCATGTTTTGAAATAGATTTCGCCTGTAAAGCAGCACGAGGTAATTCGATCATAGTGCCTACCATATATTCAAGTTTTAATTTATTTTCTTTTTCTATTTCTTTAGCAATTTTATTAACTAAAGCTCTTAAAATTTTAAGTTCGGAGTCCGTTGAAACCAAAGGTATCATAATTTCTACAAAAGCTGCTTTTACTTTTTGTTTTTTTAATTCAACTACAGCTTCAAATATAGCTCTGCATTGCATCTCATATATCTCTGGGAAAGAAATACCAAGTCGACAACCTCTGTGTCCTAACATAGGGTTTTCCTCATGGAGTTCTGAAATTCTGTCTTTAACTTCCTTTGCTGATAGATTTAAAGATCTCGCTACTTCCTCTATGTCTTTATCAGCTTTTGGTAAAAATTCATGAAGTGGTGGATCTAATAATCTTACTGTTACAGGTAAACCTGACATGACTTTGAATATTTTTTTAAAATCTTCTTTTTGATGAGGTAAAAGTTTATCTAGCGCACTATTTCTGTCTTCTTTTGATTTAGATAAAATCATTTGTCTTACAGATAAAATTCTTTCCTCATCAAAAAACATATGTTCTGTTCTACATAACCCAATTCCTTCGGCACCGAACTCTCTAGCTGTTTTACTATCTGCTTCTGTTTCAGCATTCGTTCTTACTTTTAATTTTCTAAATTCATCAGCCCATTTCATTATTGTAGAAAAATAGCCAGATATTTCTGGTTGAACAGTAGGCACCAACCCTTTCATTACTTTTCCGCTTCCACCGTCTATGGTAATTATATCGCCCTCTTTAATTATTGCGTCCCCAGCTTTAAATTGTTTTAATTCATAATCAATTGTTATTTCACTAGAGCCTGAAACACACGGTCTACCCATTCCTCTTGCTACTACTGCAGCATGACTTGTCATTCCACCTCTTGCCGTAAGAATTCCTTTTGCAGCATGCATTCCGTGTATATCTTCTGGTGAAGTTTCTAATCTTACTAGTATTGTATCTTGCATCATCCCTTTTAATTTTTCTGCTTCATCAGCGGTAAAAACAACCTTTCCACTCGCAGCTCCTGGGGATGCAGGCAATCCTGAAGCGATTACTTCTTTTTTAACTTTATCATCTAAAGTTGGATGTAATAATGTGTCTAAAGTATTAGGATCAATTCTTTTAATTGCTTCTTTTTTTGAAATTAATTTTTCTTTAACCATATCTACTGCAATTTTAATTGCAGCTTTGGCAGTTCTTTTTCCTGATCTAGTTTGAAGCATCCAAAGTTTATTATTCTCAACTGTAAACTCGATGTCTTGCATATCTTTGTAGTGCTTCTCTAATTTAAGAAATACTTTTGCTAACTCTTTGTAAACTGTGGGCATAGCTTCTTCCATTGAAGGATCTTTTGAACCGGCATCGTGTTTTGCTTTTTTAGTGATGTATTGAGGGGTTCTGGTGCCCGCCACAACATCTTCACCTTGTGCATTTATTAAAAATTCTCCAAAGAAAGAATTTTCCCCTGTTGATGGGTTTCTAGTAAAAGCAACACCTGTCGAACAATCTTTCCCCATGTTACCAAAAACCATCGCTTGAACGTTTACTGCTGTCCCCCAGTGATCAGGAATTTGATTTAATTTTCTATAAGTTTTTGCTCTTTGACTATCCCAAGATAAAAATACTGCATTTACTGCTCCTAGCAATTGCTCTTTTACGTCTTGCGGGAAATTAATCTTTTTTTCTTTTTTTACTAGATCTTTAAAATTTTTTATCAACCCGTCCCAATCACTCTCATCTAAATCTGTATCTAGCAACACACCTTTTGTTAATTTGTAATTATCAATTAATTCTTCAAATAAATGTCCTTCGACACCAAGAACAACGTTGCTATACATTTGTATAAACCTTCTGTAACTATCTTTGGCAAATCGACCGTTTGAGGTTTTCTTTTTTAATGACTCTACTGTTTTATCATTAAGACCAAGATTTAAAATCGTATCCATCATACCCGGCATTGAAATTCTAGCACCAGATCTAACTGACACTAATAATGGATTTTTAAGATCACCAAACTTCTTTTTAGTTTTCTTTTCAATATTTTTAAGCTCTACTTCGATATTTTTAATTACACTTTTAGGAAGTTTTTTTTTATTTTTATAAAAAAGATCACAAACATCTGTTGTAATAGTGAAGCCAGGAGGAACTGGTAAGCCTAGTCTTCCCATCTCCCCAAGGTTGGCGCCTTTACCACCTAAAATATTTTTTTTATTCTTTAATTTTTTTTGCAGATTTATCATCAAAACTAAATACAACTTTTGCCATTACAGACCTTCTAATTTTGAAAAATCAATAAAAGTATCAAATGTGTTACAAAACATTTTTAATAGCTCTAATCGATTATTTTTAATATTTTTATTTTCATCATTTACTACCACATTGTCAAAAAAATTATCTGTAGATTCTTTGGTGTCAGATAACTTTATTAACAAGCTTTCGTAGTCTTTATTGTCATCTTTAACAGTAAAAGCTCTCCTAATTTCATTAATTTTTTCATGAAGAACTCTTTCTTCGTCTTTTCTAAATAAAACAGCATCTGGTCTTCCTATGATTCCTTTTCCAGCTTTATCTAAAATGTTTGATGCTCTTTTATAAGAGCTAATCGCATTAAGCCCAACTCCTTTATTTTTATATTTATGAATTAAAATAGTTTTTGCATAAAGATCTAAAAAATTATCTCCAGCATGTGAACTGACTGAGGCTTCTATAATATCAGGTTTAATATTTTTTAACTTTAAAACGTTTCTCATTCTTTCTTTAATAAAATCTAAAACCTCTTGTTCAGTTTTCTCATTTTTTATCTCAACACCTTGTTCCTGATATATTCTTATTGCATAACTAATTAGGTCTCTTAGTTTAAATGATAATTTATTTTCAATAATTATTCTGAGCAAACCTATTGCTGCCCGTCTTAAAGCAAAAGGATCTTTTGAGCTTGTAGGTTTTTCATCAATAACGAAAAAGCCAACTAAAGTATCAATCTTGTCTACAATCGAAATTGAATAGCTAAACGGTTTTTTAGGTATCGCAGATGTTAAACCAACAGGTAAATAATGATCACTAACTGAGTTAGCGATATCCTCTTCAAATCCTTGTGCTAAAGCAAAATATTTTCCCATTACTCCTTGAAGTTCAGGATATTCTCCAACTAAATCTGAACATAAGTCAGATTTTGAAATTGAAGCTGCAACTTGAACTTTTTCTTTACTTATATTTAAATCATCAGACAGAAAGCCTGCTAATTGTCTTAATCTTTGAGTTTTGTCATAAATGGTTCCAAGTTTTTCATAAAAAGTAACTGACTTTAAATTTGCTATTTGTTTAATTAAATTTTTAGATCTATCTTTATCCCAAAAAAATTTAGCGTCAGCTAATCTCGCTTCAACGACCCTCTTATTTCCTTCTGTAATGAATTTTTTTTTATCCTTTTTGTTCGCTACAACAAAAAAATTATTTGTTAATCTTTCTCTGCTATCAAAAATTGGAAAATACCTTTGGTGTTTTTCCAAAGTAGAAATAATAATTTCTTGCGGTATTTTTAAATAATCCTTGTTGAAACTTACATGTAATAAATTAGGGTCTTCAACAATATTTACAACTTCCTCTAATAAGTTTTTGTTAATTCTTTCTTTATATTGTTTTGAATTTGAAAATGAACTAATTTTTTTTAGAATAATTTCTTCTCTTGCTCTATGATCAACAATAATATTAAAAGTTTTAAGAAAACTTAAGTACTCTTTAAAGTTATTAATTTTTTTGGATTTAATTATCAGATCTTGCTCAACAGTTATTTCATCTGTTGTCTCTAAATGATCAAAGCTAAAAGAGAGTTTTTTATTATTAAATCTTGCAAATATTGATTGAAGAGGTCTTCCCCACATTAAGCTGTGAACAGACCATTTCATTGACTTTTTCCAGCTAATTGAACTAATGGCTTTTGGTATAATTTTGCTCAATAATTCTTCAACTAAAATTGATTTAGGTAGAGTCTTAATAAAATAAAATTTTCCTTTATCTGTATCTTTTTCGATTAAATCTTGTTCTGATAAATTTTTTGCTTTAACAAAACCCTGTATAACTTGGTCAGGAGATCCTACTTTTGGTCCTTTAATTTCTTTAGCTGATACTTTTATATTTTCTGCTAAATCGTTAGCTAAAAGAACCAGTCTTGTTGGTGAAGAGTATACTGAAAGATCTTTATATTTTATCTCGTTCTCTTTAAATGAATTCTCAATAAATTCTTTTAGTTGTGTTCTAGCTCCTATTTGAAGTTGAGGTGGAATTTCTTCACTATAAAGTTCCAATAAAAGTTCTGCCATAAATTAACTTTGAGAGCTTAACCATAGTGCGCCGCATCCTTTTGCGAGCTCTCTTATCCTAGTGATATAACCGGTTCTTTCTGCAACTCCTATAACACCTCGTGCGTCTAGTAAATTAAATATATGGCTAGCTTTTAAACACTGATCATAAGCTGGAAGAGAAAGTTTTTTTTCTAGCAAAGATTTACATTCATTCTCTGTGCTTTCGAAATTTTTTAACAAAGCATCAGTATTTGCAAACTCAAAATTATAAGCTGAAAACTCTTTTTCGGCTTGAAAGAAAACTTCTTTATATTTTACGCCTTCATTATTCCAATCTAAATCAAAAACATTATTTTTACCTTGAACAAACATACAAAGTCTTTCTAGACCATAAGTAATTTCTACTGGAACTGGTTTACACTCTATTCCTGTCATTTGTTGAAAATAAGTAAATTGTGTAATCTCCATTCCATCACACCATACTTCCCAACCTAAACCTGCTGCACCTAAAGTTGGACTTTCCCAATCATCTTCAACAAAACGAATATCGTGATTTTTTACATCTATACCTATAGTCGATAAACTTTTTAAATACATTTGTTTAATATTTTTTGGAGAGGGTTTTATAATAACTTGATATTGATAATAATGTTGTAATCGATTTGGATTTTCACCGTACCTTCCATCTGATGGTCTCCTTGAGGGCTGAACATATGCAGCTTTCCATGGCTTAGGACCTAGAGATCTTAAAGTGGTAGCCGGATGAAAAGTTCCTGCTCCAACTTCCATATCGTATGGTTGTAAAATTACACAACCATTTTTACCCCAAAAATTTTGAAGATTCATTATTATATCTTGAAATGATAAAAAATTTAATTTTTTCGTTTTAACTTTTTTTTTTACTGGCATTTACAAACCAAATTTTTGCCACATCGATTTTTCTTCAATAATGTTTGTGAGTTTTTCAACAGGGTCTAGCATTGATGAAGATAGTTTCCTTGCAATAAATCCTTTTGGTTTTTCAAAATTTTTAATAATTACTTTTTCACCAAATTTCTCTTTTAAGATCTGATCTGCATTACCAATTCCATCTATAAGCCCTAAACCTAAAGCAGTTTTTCCTGTCCAAAACTCTCCTGTAAATATATTATTTTTTTCTGGATCTTTAAGTTTTGAACCTCTGCTAGTTTCAACAACTTTTATAAAATCAGCGTGTAATTCAAGCTGGATATTCTTTAAACGCTTTACATCTTCTTCTTTTTCTTCAACGAACGGATCTAAAGTACTTTTATTTTTTCCTGCAGTATAAACTCTTCTCTCTACACCAATTTTTTGTATTAAATCTTTAAATCCAAATGAAGCTGAAATTACACCGATTGAGCCAATTATTGAACTTGAGTTTGCGTAAATCTCATCACCCGCACATGAAATTAAATAACCACCTGATGCAGCAACATCCTCTGCAAAGATGATTACTTTTACTTTATTTTTTTCAGCTAATTGTCTTATATAGCTATAAATCAAATGAGATTGCACTGGAGATCCTCCAGGAGAATTAATCGATACCGCTACATGAGAGATTTTTTTAAGAGAAAAAGCTTTTTTTAAAATATCTCTTTGACCCGCTAAATCTATCCCTTTATTAAATCGACCAGCTGAACCAATAACTCCGGTTAGTCTTACATGAGGAATTACCGACTTTTTTTTTAAAAATGAAAACATATTTAGATGTACTTTATTAGACTTATAGCAGTAATGAGATAAAATTTAATATTAAATTACGCTACTTATAGTTGAATTATAGGTGCGTCACCAAGTTTTCATTTAAAAATTTATTATTCAAAAAATCAATTATAAATAAAGTTTATGGGATCAGTTATACCGCTTAAAAAATCAGCTAATTCAGCTTACTTGGAGCTTAAAAACCTTCTTGGTTATAAACTTCAAAAAGTTGAAAGTTTAATTGAACAAAAACTTAAAAGTGATGTTGATCTTATTGAAAAAATGAGTGACCACCATCTTAAATCTGGTGGTAAAAGATTGAGGGCATTATTAACTTTAGAATCTGCAAAACTAACTGGATACAAGGAAGATAATAGAGACATAAATCTAGCGGCTTGTGTAGAGTTAATTCATTCTGCAACTTTATTACATGATGATGTTATCGATGAAAGTTCATTAAGAAGGGGAGTTAAAACTACGAATTCAATTTGGGGTAATCAATCATCAATTTTAGTAGGTGATTATTTATTGAGTCGTTGTTTTGAAATTATGGTTCAAGACGGTGATCTTGAAGTATTACAACTCCTTTCATCAACTTCTGCAAAAATTGCTCAAGGCGAAGTTTTGCAGTTACAACATAAAGGTGAAGCTGATTTATTGGAAGAAACATACATCGACATTATTAATTTAAAAACTGCAGCCTTATTTTCTGCAGCGACAAAAACTGGTGCTTATATTTCTGGAAGTAATGAAAAAGAAAAGAAAGCTTTAGAGTCTTACGGAAGAAATTTAGGCTTGGCTTTTCAGATTGCTGATGATGCTCTTGATTATTATGCTAAAGAAAAATTTTTTGGAAAAGAAATTGGTAAAGATTTTTTTGAGGGAAAAGTAACACTTCCTTTAATAACAATTTTTCAAAAAGGTAATGAGGAAGAAAAAGAGTTCTTAACTGAAATAATGAAAAAAGACAAAAGAACGGAAGATGATTTTAGTGAAACATTGGCATTAATTTTTAAGTATAAGGCTGTAGAAACAAGTCTTAAAAAAGCTGAATACTTTGTAAATGTTTCTTATGATGCATTAGCGATATTTCCTGAGAGTGAAGATAAAAAAATTTTACAAAGATTAACTAGTTTTAGTTTAAACAGATCTTTTTAGGGATAGAGAAGTTCCTTTTCCCACTTTCCATTATTTTTTTTGTAATTTAATCTTTCGTGAATTCTGCCTTCTCCATCCACCCAAAACTCTATTTCATCAGGTAAAACTCTCCAGCCAGACCAGTGGGGTGGTCTAGGTACATTATTTTGATCAGGATATTTTTTTTCAAACTCTTTTATTTTTGAGAGAAAAGTATCTCTTTTATCTAAAATTTGAGACTGAGAGGATGCCCAGGCGCTAATTCTATTCTTGTAAGGTCTCGAGTTATAATACTGATCTGCCTCTTTAGTTGTAACTTCTTCAACTTTTCCAATAATTCTTACTTGGCGTCTAATACTTTTCCAATGAAAACACATTGAGGCTTTTTGGTTTTCTTTTAGCTCACCACCCTTTTTGCTGTTAAAATTTGTGTAAAAAACAAAACCTTTATCACTCAACCCTTTTAATAAAACCATTCTTACATTAGGTTGATTTTGTTTATTCGATGTGGCTACTGCCACAGCATTGGGGTCGTTAATTTCAGTTTCTTCAGCTTTTGCTAACCATTTTTTAAATAAATCTATTGGATTGCCTATATCTTCAAAGCAACTATCTAGTCCTAATGAATTTTTGTCATTTTTTTGATTCATATATTTAATAAAATAACTTATATATTAAATTATTATGTCTTTTAATACTTTTGGAAAATTATTTAGATTTACCACTTGGGGAGAGTCTCACGGACCTGCTATTGGATGTGTAATTGATGGTTGTCCTCCAAATATTCCTTTATCTGAAAAAGATATACAAATAGATATGGACAGGAGAAGGCCTGGACAATCAAAATTTACTACCCAAAGGAAAGAGCCAGATAAGGCAATTATTTTATCAGGAGTTTTTGAAGGGAAAACTACAGGTACGCCTATTTCAATTATAATCTATAATGAAGACAAAAAATCAAGAGACTACGAGTCTATAAAAAATAAATTTAGACCAGGTCATGCTGATTACACTTACTTTAAAAAATATGGAATTAGAGACTTTAGAGGTGGTGGAAGACAATCAGCAAGAGAGACAGCAAGTAGAGTTGCAGCAGGAGCTGTTGCGAGAGTAGTTTTAAAAAGAATTTTAGGCAAAAAATTTAAGATGATTGGTGCAGTTACGCAGCTAGGATTAATGTCTTGCGATAAATCAAACTGGAAAGACTCTGAGATAAGAAAAAATCCTTTTTTCTGCCCCGATAAAAAATCTGTAAAACTTTGGGAAAAATATTTATTGTCTGTAAGAAAAGCAGGATCATCTTGTGGTGCGATCATTGAACTTAGAGCTAGTGGAATTCCAGTTGGCTTAGGTGCTCCAATCTACTCAAAGCTTGATACTGATATTGCAGCAGCGTTAATGAGTATTAACGCAGTCAAGGGAGTAAATATTGGTTCTGGTATGAACGCAGCTTTTCTTAGCGGCGAAGAAAATTCAGATGAAATGAGTAAAAACTCAGGAAAAGTAAAATTTAAAACCAATCATGCTGGAGGAATACTTGGCGGTATATCTTCAGGGCAAGATATAATTGCTTCATTTGCAGTAAAACCAACATCATCAATTTTAACGAGTAGAGATACGATTGATAAAAAAGGAAAAAATACAAAAATTTCTGTAAAGGGCCGTCATGATCCTTGCGTGGGTATAAGAGCAGTTCCAATTGGGGAAGCAATGATTAATTGTGTTCTACTTGATCACCTATTAATGCACAGAGCACAGTGTGGTTAATTGATATTTTTATTTTTACTTTTAGCTAAAATAATATTTGAGTTTAAAGTTTCTTCAACTTTACTTGCAATAGATTTGCTATCTAGGCCTGCTATCTCATACATCTTTTCTGGAGTATCTTGATCGATAAAAATATCTGGTAAAATCATAGATCTAAACTTGAGGCCCTTATCGAACACTCCTCGATCAGATAAAAATTGCATAACATGAGATCCAAAACCTCCTATAGATCCTTCCTCAATAGTAATTAAAACTTCATGATTTGAAGCTACTTCCATTATTAACTTTTCATCCAAAGGTTTTGCAAATCTGGCGTCTACAATCGTACACGTTATACCTTTCTTTAATAAAGTATCAGAAGCTTCCTTACATTGCGCCAATCGTGCGCCGAAATTAAGTAAAGCAACTTTTTTACCTTCATAAATAACTCTACCTTTTCCAATTTCTAAAGTTTCATTAATCGAAGGCAAATTTATTCCAACTCCATTTCCTCTAGGATATCTAAAAGCTGAAGGACGATCATTAATATTTACTGAAGTGTTGATCATTTTAACAAGTTCTGCTTCATCGCTTGCAGCCATGACCACAAAATTAGGTAAAGTTGATAAATATGTAATATCAAATGAACCTGCATGAGTTGGTCCATCAGCTCCTACTAATCCCGCCCTATCAATTGCAAACCTAACTGGCAATGATTGTAATGCTACATCATGTACAACCTGATCGTAAGCTCTTTGTAAAAAAGTAGAATAAATTGCAGCATAAGGTTTATAACCTTCCGTTGCTAAACCAGCAGCAAAAGTAACAGCATGTTGCTCGGCTATACCAACATCAAATGTTCTGTCTGGGAATTTTTTCTCAAATAAATTTATGCCAGTTCCTGAAGGCATTGCGCCTGTAATACCAATAATTTTAGTATCTTGTTCTGCGTGTTTTATTAGAGTTTCTGCAAAAACTTTAGTATATGAGGGTGCGTTAGATTTTGATTTTGTTTGTTCTCCTGTTAAAACATTAAATTTTGAAACACCATGATATTTATCTCCCGAGTCTTCAGCTGGCTTATAACCTTTGCCTTTTTGAGTTCTTACATGAATTAAAATGGGCCCTTCATGATTAGAATTTTTTACATTTTCAAATATTTGAACTAAATTTTCTACATCATGACCATCTACTGGTCCTACATAGTAAAAACCAAGCTCGCTAAATAATGTTCCGCCTGTTACAATATTTCTAAGCATATCCTCTGCTTTTCCAGCTTTTTGACTAAATCTTTTTGAAAACGCAGATATGACCATTTTTATAGTTTCCCTTAAACTGAAATATAGTTTTCCTGATAATAATTTTGCCAAATAGTTGCTCATTGCCCCTACTGGTCTTGCAATAGACATGTCATTATCATTAAGCACTACTATTAATTTTGATCTCAAAGCACCCGCGTTGTTCATAGCCTCATAGGCCATACCAGCACTCATTGCTCCATCGCCGATAACTGCTATTACATTATTTTTATCATTTGATAGTTTTTTTGCTACTGCCATTCCTAATGTCGAAGAAATTGACGTCGAACTATGAGCTGCGCCGAAAGGATCATATTCACTTTCAGTCCTTTTGGTAAAGCCAGATAGTCCTCCACCTTTACGTAAGGTTTTAATTCTATCCCTTCTTCCTGTAATTATTTTGTGAGGATAGCATTGGTGACTAACATCCCACACCAATTTATCTTTTGGAGTGTTAAAAACATAATGTAACGCTATTGTTAACTCTACAACACCTAGTCCAGCACCTAAATGACCTCCTGTTTCAGAAACTACATCAATTAATTCATCTCTTAATTCATCTGAAATTTGTTTAAGATCATCTTTTTTGAATTTTCTTAAATCAGCCGGAAAATTTATTTGTTTTATTAATCTACTCATTAAAATTTTCTCTCAAATATAAAATTAATTGTATTGATTAACTCTTTCGCATTTTTTCCATGTTTTCCTAATTTATTCAATATATTTTTCTTTAAGCTTTCTGCATACAAAAAGGCTTTATTTTCTCCCATAAGATTGAGTAAAGTTGATTTTCCTTTTTTGCTATCTTTTTTAACTGGTTTTCCCATTAATTTACTTGAACCCTTTTTATCTAAAAAATCATCAGATAACTGAAAAAGTAATCCTATATCTTCACCTAGTGAACTAAGGAGTTTTTTTTCTTTTTCACTTTTATTTGCTATTGTTGCTGCAGCATACAAACAAAAATTAAATAACTTTCCTGTTTTCTTTTTCTGCATATCGATAATTTGATTGATATTTTTTTTCTTTTTTTCAAATTTTAAATCTAATTCTTGACCCTCTGCAATACCATTATGACCCGAGCAAAGTGCCAAAGATCTAACAAGTTCATTTTTTATTTTTGAATGAACTAGATATTTTTTTTCAGTAATTATTTCAAATGCTAAAGTAAGCAAAGAACTTCCAGCTAAAACTGCAGAAGCTTCTCCATATTTTATATGAGTAGATGGCTTACCTCTTCTTATCGGATCGTTATCCATGCAAGGTAGATCGTCATGAATTAAAGAGTAGGAGTGAATACATTCAACTGCAGCACAAATATTGATTAATTTTTTTTCACTTATATTAAATAACTTTCCTGCATCCAAAATAATTGTTGATCTGATTTTTTTGCCTCCTGAAATAATTCCATATTTCATCGGTCTTACTAATAATGATGTTTTTTGTTTTTTTAAATAATTTATTAAAAATTTATCTATTTTTTTTGCATTCTTAATAAGTTTTTTTTTAATCATTAATTTTACTTTGTGAGATTTCTTTAAACTTTTTTTTAAAAAGTTTATCAACATATTTATTTAATTGAACTAGTCTAAGGTAATCATTTTGATAATCTTCTAAATTCCCCTCTTTATTTTCAAGTTTACTTAGTATTTCATTAATCTCTTTTTTGGCTTCTTTTAATGATTTACTTTTTATATCAGCTGGAATATTTTCAAATTTCATTAATTAATAATAATTACATTATGAAAAATAGCTATTCAAATATTTTTTCTTTTAACAAAAAAAATCTCAGTAAAACAATTAAAAATTTGAAAAATGGAGGTGTCGCAGGATTGCCTACTGAAACAGTTTATGGTCTTGGTGGAAATGCTTATTCTAAGACTTCTGTTGAAAAAATATTCAAATTAAAAAGAAGACCAAAGTTTAATCCTCTTATAATTCATTATTACAATATTAAAAGAGCCGCTGGTGATGTAGTTGTTAATAAAAATCTAATTAAACTTTATAAAAGACTTTGTCCGGGTCCGATTACATTTATTTTAAAAAAAAAGTCTAGCTCAAAAATTACCTCTATAGCTTGTGCTAAATTAGATACTGTTGCTATAAGATTTCCAAAACATAAAGTAATTAAAAATTTATTAAAAAACATTGATTTTCCTTTAGCTATGCCAAGTGCAAATATTTCAACAAATTTAAGCCCTACTAAAGCAAGGGATGTTTACGATGAATTTAAAAGAAAGCTAAAATTGATAATTGATGGTGGTGAATGTGAAATCGGTATTGAATCAACTGTGATTGATTTAACAAGTGAGCCTAGAATTTTAAGGCCAGGTTTTATAAGTAAAGATTTTATTGAAAAAATACTCCGCAAGAATGTTAAGATTAGTTTGAAGAGTAAGAAAGTCCAATCTCCTGGAATGATGAAAAAACATTATTCGCCAGGTATACCGGTTAAAATTAATCAAAAAAAACATGATGGTAGATCAGCATTTGTATATATTGGTAAAAAACATGAAAATAAAAAAGATTATTTTAGTTTAAGTAAAAAACTAGATCTTAATGAAGCCGCATTAAACTTATATAAGGTTCTAAGATTAATTAAGAAAAAAGGTTATAAAAAAATTCAAATTAGCAAAATACCAAATTTCGGAACTGGAATAGCGATAAACGATAGATTAAAACGAGCTGCAAATTTTAAATGAGAATAGAAATAAAAAATCTTACTAAAAAATTCAAATCTATAACTGCTGTAAATGATATAAGCTTTAAAATTGAAAAAAATAATACATTAGGATTACTTGGCCCGAACGGTTGCGGAAAAACTACATCTATAGGAATGATGCTAGGTTTAATTACCCCAACTAATGGTGAAATTCTAATAGATGGAATTAAGTTAAATTCAAAAAATAGAATAAAATTATTAAGTTTAATGAACTTTGCTTCACCATATATTGAGTTACCAAAAAAACTCACTGTTAAGCAAAATCTAGAAGTTTATGCAAGAATGTACGGCGTTATAAATAAAAATGAGCGAATAAAAGAGTTAATTGAAGATCTAAACCTTGGTCAATTCTTAGATAAAAAAACAGGAGAACTTTCATCAGGACAAAAAAATAGAGTTTCGTTGGCTAAATCTCTAATTAACAAACCTAAACTGCTATTTTTAGACGAACCAACAGCAAGTTTGGATCCAGATGTAGGAGATTTTGTAAGACAATATTTAGAAAAATATAGAAAAGAAAATGACTTAACAATGCTTTTAGCTTCACACAATATGAAAGAAGTGGAACGACTTTGTGATAAAATTATAATGATGAAAAAAGGAAGCATTGTAGATGAAGGAACATGCGAAGAATTAACAAAAAAACATGGAAGAAAAAATCTTGAGGATGCTTTTTTAAAAATTGCAAGGAGCGAAAATGAGTTGGTATAAAATTTATGCCCTAAGTTTGAGACATATTTACCTGATTAGAGGATCCTTTCCTAGAATAATTGATTTAATTTACTGGCCGACAATCCAAATTTTTCTTTGGGGTTTTATCTCAAAATTTTTTACATTAAATTCAACTTATTATGAAAATACAGTAGGAGTAATTTTAAGTGCTGCAATTCTTTATGATTTTTTATTTCGATCTAGCATTAGTTATAATATGATGTTTCTAGAAGAAATATGGAGCAGGAATTTTACTAATCTTTTTATTGCTCCAATTAAAATAAGCGAAATTATAGCTGCATTAACATTTACAGCAATATTTAGAACTTTAATTGGTTTAGTACCTGCAGCTTTATTGGCTATTCCTTTATTTGGTGTTTCAATTTTTAAAATTGGTATTCCTTTAATTTTTCTTTTAGTATCTTTATATATATTTGGAGTAACTTTAGGATTACTCGTTACATCTGGCTTAATAAGATTTGGTCCATCCTTTGAAAATATTGCTTGGGCTAGCTTATTTTTTTTAGCTCCACTTGGTTGTATTTATTATCCTATAGAAATTTTACCTACGTGGCTTCAACTCGTAGCAAATTTTTTACCACTAGTTCATTTGTTCGAAGAAATGAGAAGCATATTAATTGAAGATGTGGTTAACTATTACGCTGTACTAAAAGCATGTATTATTTCTTTAATATATTTTGTAGTAGGTATAGTCATATTTTTTTGGTCATACAATGGAGCTAAAGAACGAGGAACTTTAATAAATATAGGTGAATAATTGCATAAATTTTTAGAAAAAATAAAAAAACTTGAAACTAGACCCCGAGTTATAAATAATTTTTTAAATACTGAAGAAGTAAGATTATTTAAAAAACTTTACGAAGAACTTCCTGTTGAAATAAACAATAAAAGGCAAAAAATAATTAAAAAAAAATGGGCAATCGAATTCAATAAAGAACTTCAAATAAGGTATACTCAAAAGTTAAAAGAAATTATAGGAGATTATGAAATGGATAATCCTGAAACAAAGAGTGGTTCTAAAAGTTTAGGATTATTTCAAGAAAGTTACATGCCAGTTACTCTACATGTTGATACTGGATTTGATTTCGAAAAAATAATTTATAAACAAACTTTATTAGCTTTATCAGAAGTTGGGGAAACAGTAATTTTTAAAAATAGATTTTATGGATGTTCGACAACTTTTTCGATTGACCCTATAGAATTAGCTGCAAAAGGTTATAATAAAAGATCTTCAGAGCATCTAAATTTATATGGAAAACATGATTTTGATCCAGAAATATATAAAAATTATTTATCTCATGAAGACATAAATAATTTAAAAGGTTTGGAAGTTGATTTAATTTTTAAATGGAAAGCGGGGGATATGCTTATATTTGATAGATCACATTTGCATTGTTCTTCGAATAATATAGATAAAAAAAAAATTGGATTTACAAGTTCAACTAAAAAAAAATGAAACTTATTGATTGCTTTATGTATTTTGATGAAGATGTTGTATTAGACATCAGATTAAATGTTTTAAATGATAAAGTTGATAAATTTGTTATTGTTGAGTCAAAAATGGATCACTCCGGTAATGAAAAAAAACTAAATTTTGATATCAATAATTTTAAAAAATTTAAAAATAAAATTGAATATTTGGTTGCAGACGATCTGCCAGTTAAAAGAAAAATATTCAGTTATTCCTGGAGAAATGAGCCATCTTGGTTAAGAGAGAATTTTCAAAGAAATTTTTTATCTCACGGTTATAAAAATGAAGATGATAATGATTGGATAATGATTTCAGATATAGATGAAATTCCAGATCCAAAAAAAATTAGTTTATTTGATAAAAAAAAAAAATATGCTTGTTTTGTCCAAAAAAATTTTCAAATGAAAATAAACTTGTTTAATAGCACTATTCCTAATTGGTATGGGACAAAAATTTGTTTAAGGAAACATCTTAAATCTCCACAATGGTTAAGAAATATAAAAGTAAAGAGAAAATTTTGGAAACTTTATAGACCAAAACCTCCTCAGTTAATTCCAGAAAGTGGTTGGCATTTTAGTTTTTTAAAAGATTCTAATCAAATCTCAAATAAAATTAAATCATATGCGCACCAAGAGTATAATAAAGAAATTTTTAGCAATATAAATGCAATAAAAGAAAGGATTGATAACAAAAGAGATTTATTAGAAAGAGATTATGTTTATAAAAAAATTGATATAGATGAAACCTTTCCTGATTATATAATTAAAAATAAGAAAGATTTGAGTAAATGGATTGTTTAAATATTTTAAATTTTTGGTGCGCCGGATAGGAGTCGAACCCATAACCTCCGGAGCCGAAATCCGGCGCTCTATCCAGTTGAAGCTACCGGCGCAATAATTATAATTTAAATTAATTTATGAATAATACAATCAAATTTTCAGTTGATGAGAATAACAGTGGTAAAAGGTTAGATGTTTATTTAACCGAAAATATAAATCATTTAACAAGATCTTTTTTAAAAAAATTAATTGAAAAAAAGCAAGTTAAACTTAACAAAAAGGTTCTTACGTCGCCCGCAACTAAAGTTAAGATCAAAGATCAAATTTCAATCAAAATCACTGAAAATAATGAGCAAAATATTAAGCCAAAAAAAATCAAGCTAGATATTATTTATGAAGATAATGATATTCTAGTGATTAACAAACCAAAAGGAATGGTTGTTCATCCAGGTGCTGGAAACTATGAAAATACATTAGTTAATGCTTTACTATTTAAGTACAAAAGAAAATTGTCTAATATTAATGGACCTACAAGACCAGGTATCGTTCATAGAATTGATAAAGAGACAAGTGGATTACTTGTAATTGCTAAAAATAACACAGCACATGCAAATTTAGGTGCACAATTTAGCAATCACAATATTGAAAGAAAATATCTCTGTTTAGCTTGGGGTATAGTTAGACCTTTGAGTGGTAAAATAAGTACATTAATATCAAGAGATAAGAAAAATCGTCAATTAATGACTGTAAGTGAAATAAATGGAAAAAAAGCTATTACAAATTATAAGACTATTAAAGTTTTCAATATTAAAGATATTCCTAAAATTAGTTTACTTGAATGTAAATTAGAAACAGGAAGAACTCATCAAATTAGAGTTCATTTAAAATATAAAGGAACATCCCTGCTTGGAGATAAACAATATGGAAAAAAAAATATAAAATTTAAAAAAATTAATAATGATTTCTTTATCAAACTAAACAAATTATCTGGACAAGCATTACATGCTAAAACTCTTGGATTTGCTCACCCTAAAACAAAGAAATGGATGAATTTTAATTCAGAATTACCTGGGGGTTTTAAAAAAATACTGAATTTATTGGAAAATTTAAGCAGTTGAAATAGTTAATCTAATATATAAATAAATCTTATGAGCCAAGAAAATAAAATAAGTAATCTACCCGTTCCTTCTGTTGGAGGACTGTCTGTGTATTTAGCTCAAATTAAAAAATTTCCTATGCTTGATGCAGAAGAGGAATATATGCTGGCTAAAAACTGGAGAGACAATGGAAATTTGAAGGCTGCCCATAAACTTGTAACAAGTCATTTAAGATTAGTTGCCAAAATTGCAATGGGTTACAGAGGTTATGGATTACCTGTTAATGAGTTAATATCAGAAGGCAATATAGGTTTGATGCAAGCAGTAAAAAAATTCGATCCAGATAAAGGTTTTAGATTAGCAACATATGCTATGTGGTGGATTAAAGCTGCAATACAAGAATATGTACTAAGATCATGGAGTTTGGTTAAAATGGGGACTACTACCGCTCAGAAAAAACTTTTTTTTAATTTAAAAAAAATTAAAAACCAAATTGCTCCCAATCAAGATGGAGATTTAAAAGATGATCAAGTTAAAGAAATTTCTAAAAGATTAGATGTTGAATCACACGAAGTTGTAAATATGAACAGAAGAATGATGGGTCAAGAAAAATCTCTTAATGATCCCATAAAAAGCGGAGAGACTGATGAGTGGCAAGATTGGTTGGTTGACGATAGCTTAGACCAAGAGCTTATTGTTTCGCAAAAGCAAGAGTATGAAGACAAGAAGGAATTATTAGCGAGTGCAATGAAAATTTTAAATGAAAGAGAAAAAGAGATAATTACAGCGAGAAGACTTTCTGAAGAACCTGAAACTTTAGAAGATTTAAGTAAAAAATATAAAATTAGTAGAGAAAGAATCAGACAAATTGAAACTAAAGCGTTTGAAAAATTACAAAAATCTATGATTAACGCTAGTAAGTCTAAAAATTTGTTACCCGCAAATTAATTATCAAAAGGATCTTCAACTAAAATTGTATCATCTCGCTCAGGACTAGTTGATATACTAGATATTTTAGCTTCAATAAAATCCTCTAGAGCATGTATATATTTTCTTGCATTATCAGGTAAATCTTTGAAATTTCTTATTCCTTGTGTTTTGCTTTTCCATCCTTGAAATGATTTGTAAATTGGTTTTATATTAAACTGGTCCTCAGAAGTTGCTGGCAAGTAGTCTATTTTTTTTCCATTCAAATCATAACCAATACACATTTTAATTTCTTCAAGTTCGTCTAGAACGTCTAACTTGGTTAAAGCTATACCGTGAATTCCTGAAATTTTAATTGTCTGTCTAACTAAAACCCCGTCAAACCAACCGCATCTTCTTTTTCTCGCTGTGACAGTCCCAAACTCTTTTCCTCTCCTACCTAAACTTTCACCTACCTCGTCATTCAGCTCTGTGGGAAACGGTCCACTGCCTACTCTTGTTGTATAGGCTTTTGTTATACCTAAGACATAACTGATTTTGTCGGGACCACAACCTGACCCAGTTGCAGCCATTGCAGGCACAGTATTTGATGATGTTACAAATGGATAAGTCCCATGATCAACGTCTAGAAGAATACCCTGAGCACCTTCAAACAATATTTTTTTTCTTGAATTACTAAATTCACTTAATTTTAACCAAACAGGTTGAGCAAATTTTAATAACTCTGGAGCAATTTTTAATAGTTCTTTTTTTAAAGCATTTTTTTCAAAGACTTTTTTATTTAAACCTTTTCTGATAGCGTTATGATGTTGTAGTACCTTTTCTAATCTGTTATCTAAATTTGTTTCTGATCTTAAATCCATTACTCTAATTGATCTTCTGCCAACTTTGTCTTCATAACAAGGACCAATTCCTCTTCTTGTTGTGCCAATCTTTTCTTTTCCAGCAGTATCTTCTCTAATCTCGTCCATTTCTTGATGAAAAGGTAAAATTAAAGATGCTGCTTCAGAAATCATAAAATTATCTGGCGTCACATCAACGCCTTGTTTCTTTATTTCATCAATTTCGCTTAAAAGAGCCCATGGATCTATTACAACGCCATTTCCAAGAATAGACATTTTACCCTTTCTCACAATGCCAGAGGGTAGTAATCTCAGTTTAAAAACTTTTTTATCAATAACCAGTGTATGGCCGGCATTATGACCACCTTGGAATCGAACCACTACGTCAGCTTCACTTGAAAGCCAATCTACTATTTTTCCTTTTCCCTCGTCTCCCCACTGTGAACCTACAACTGCAACATTTTTCATTATTTGAATTTTTTATTTAGAATAATAGAGTTTAAATGATTGATTGGACCACTTCCTTTTCCTAAATTAGTGTTAGTTTTGATTGCATCATTAACATATTTAATTCCAAGCTCACAAGATTTAATCAAATCTTTTCCACATGATAAATACGTTGTTATTGCTGAAGATAAAGTACAACCCGTTCCATGAGTGTTTTTTGAATTATATTTTTTGCTTCTAAATTCTTTGACTGATTTTTTGTTTATTAAAATATCAATCATTATTTTAGATTTTAAATGACCGCCTTTAATAAGAATATTTTTAGCACCTAATTTAATTAATTTTTTTCCAGCGTGTATCATATCTTTGGAAGATCTAATTTTTATTCCTGATAATATTTCCGCTTCTGGTATGTTGGGGGTTATTAATAAAACTTTTTTCATTAATTTACTTTTAATAAATGAAATAGCGGCAGGATTAATGAGTTTTGCTCCGCCTTTGGCTACCATTACCGGGTCTAATATAATTTTTTTTATTTTTATTTTATTTAGGGATTTATTAACTGCTAATATTACTTGTTTTGAATGTAACATGCCTATCTTTATTGCATGAGGACGAATATCTTTAGCTGAATATTCGATTTGATTTGAAATCTCTTTTGGACGGATAGGGATAATAGATTTAACCCCAGTTGTGTTCTGAGCAGTAACAGCAGTGATTGCGGTCATTGCATAACTGCCTAAAGAAGTTACAGTTTTAATATCAGCTTGAATACCTGCACCTCCAGAAGAGTCAGATCCAGCTATTATAAGAACTTTTGATTTCAAACGCATTTTTTAATTTATAGATCTTCTAACAATATTAATGCATCTGTTAAGTAAAATAGAATTTAAAGATTCACACATAATTCTAATTTTTGGTTCTGTACCAGAAGGCCTTACAAGTAATCTGCCCTGATTTTTTATAATATGATTTGCAAGTTTAATTGCTTTTTTACACTTTGGCGTATTAATAATTTCTTTATTTTTCACTTTAATATTAACTAGTTTTTGTGGCACCGATTGATAGACTTTAAATAATTCACTTGCTACTTTTCTTTTTCTCAAAGCGAATAAACATTCTAATGCTACTAATAAACCATCACCTGTAGTAGCAAATTTACCTAGAATTATATGTCCTGATTGCTCTCCACCTAAATTATAGTTTTTTTTCTTCATTAATTCTTTAACGTAACGATCACCAACTTTTGATCTTCTAAAATTTATTTTTTCTCTTAAAAAAAATTTTTCTAAACCATAATTAGACATAAAAGTTCCAATAACTCCTCCTTTCAGAATTTTTTTTCTTTTCCATCTCTTGGCAATCATAGCAATAATTTGATCTCCATCGATTAATTGGGATTTTTCATCGCACATTATTACTCTGTCAGCGTCACCATCTAAGGATATTCCAATATTAGCTTTGAATTTTTTCACATACTTTTTTAATAGCTCAGGATAAGTTGAGCCACACTTTAAATTAATATTTAAACCGTTAGGCTTAATCCCGATTGAAAATACTTTCGCACCTAAATCTGAGAGAATTTTAGGAGCAGATTTATATCCTGCTCCGTTAGCACAGTCTAAAACTATCCTCATTCCTTTAAGACTAAAACTGCTTGGGAAATTGCTCTTTAGAATTTCAATATACCTCTCGTTTCCATCTTCTAATCGCTTAACTCTTCCTAAAAAATCTGGTTTTGATAATTGATTGATGGTTTTTTTGTCAATTAGACTCTCAATTTTTTTTTCAATTTTATCTGATAGTTTCATTCCATCTGGTCCAAATAATTTTAGCCCATTATCATGAAAAGGATTGTGAGATGCTGTTATCATTATTCCCAGATTTGCTCTCATTTTTTTTGTTAACATTGCTAATCCATTTGTAGGTAGAGGCCCTAATGTAAAGATATGCATTCCTGCTGAGGCCAAACCTGATACGAGTGCTGGTTCTAAAGTATATCCTGATAATCTTGTATCTTTAGCAATAATTGCTACCTGCTTTTTTTTCTTTAAGTTTTTAAAATATGTGCCAGCCGCTAAACCAAATTTAAAAAACTTTTCACCATTAATATTGCCTAAATTTACAGTGCCTCTTATACCATCAGTTCCAAAATACTTTTTTTTCATTTATTTAATAATTTTTCAAAAACTAAAAGACCTTGTTTAATCTCTTCAACATTATGAACTCTAAAAATTTTTACTCCTTGTGAAAGTGAATACATTATTGAAGATAAGGTTCCACCAATTCTCTCTTTAGTATCATATTTTCCAGAAATTTGATTAATAAATCTTTTTCTAGACGTGCCAATTAATATAGGAAATCCTAGAGAATGAAATATTGAAATTTTATTTAATATCATCAAATTATGTTTCAACTTTTTTCCAAAACCTATACCTGGATCTAAAATTAACTTACTTTTATATTTATCATTTTTAAAATTTGAAATTTCTTTCTCAAAAAAATCATAAATATCTAATAAGACATGATTATATTTAGGATCAATTTGCATGGTTTGTGGTGTTCCTTGCATATGGTGAATAATTTTCCAAATATTCTTATTTCTTACAGCGTTGAGAGAATTCTGATCAAATTTAAAACATGAAACATCATTTATAATATCTGCTTTTATTTTTATAGCATAATCAATCACTTGGCTTTTCCTCGTATCTATAGATAGTAATGTTTTAGAAAAAAACTTTTTAAATTTTTTTATTACACTTTTTACTCTTTCAAGTTCATTTTTTGGATTGACAACTTTAGATCCAGGCCTAGTAGACTCGCCTCCAATATCAATTATATCTGCACCTGAATTGATAAGTTTTTTAATTCTTTGGTTAGCCTTTTTAAAGGTGTTATACTTTCCGCCGTCAGAAAAGCTATCTGGTGTCATGTTTATTACACCCATAATTACATGGGATTTTTTTCCAAAAAATTCTCTTTTGCCTGTTATTTTTTTTAGATCTTGGATTACTTTTTCTTTTATTTTTTTTGGTAATTTCTTTATATTTTTTAAATCTACAATTTTATTCTTAATTATTTTTTTATTTCTAGAAAAAAGCTCAATTTGATTGAAAGATATTGAGCTATCATCGCAAAGAGGAAGTGTAAGTTTTTTTTTAACTAATTGTCTTGAATCTTGACCATAAAAAAAATTACACGCACGAGTGTAATATTTGGTCATTAACTTAAATTGCTGGTTTTGGTTTTAGTCCCAGAGAACCAAGTGCTGAGGATTTGCCGTCATCTTCATCCTCATCTTTAAATGATCTAGTTGGTTTAATGTTTTTTAAAATTAAATCTCTGATTTCATCACCTGATAGTGTTTCGTAAATTAAAAGAGCTTTAGCTAACTTATGCAAATCGTCTATTTTATCAGTTAAAATTTTCCTAGCTCTTTCATACCCTTTATCAACAATTTTCTTAACTTCTGCATCAATTTTTTTTGCTGTTTCCTCAGACATATTTTGTTGTTTTGTAACTGATCTTCCTAAAAATACTTCTTCCTCATTTTCTCCATACGCAATAGTCCCGAGTTCAGAACTCATTCCATATTTTGTAACCATATTTTTAGCCATCTTAGTAACCATATCTATATCGGATGAAGCCCCGGATGTAACTTTGTCATGACCAAAAATAATCTCTTCTGCAATTCTGCCTCCCATTGCGACAGCAATATCGGAGTGCATTTTCTCTCTCGTTACTGAAAGTTGATCTCTTTCTGGTAATCTCATCACCATTCCTAGCGCTCTTCCTCGTGGAATTATAGTTGCTTTATGAATTGGATCAGAAGCTTTCTCATTAAGTGCAACGATAGCGTGGCCACCTTCGTGGTATGCAGTGAGTTTCTTTTCATCTTCTGACATAACCATTGATCTTCTTTCAGCGCCCATCATTACTTTATCTTTTGCTTCTTCTATGTCTGACATAGTTACAACTCTTTTATTTTTTCTAGCAGCAAGCAAAGCAGATTCGTTTATTAAATTTGCTAAATCTGCTCCTGAAAAACCTGGAGTACCTCTTGCTATTGTTCTTAATTTTACATCTGGTCCAGTGCTAATTTTTCTGACATGTACTTTTAAGATTGCTTCTCTTCCAATTATATCTGGATTTCCTACAACAACTTGTCTGTCAAATCTTCCTGGTCTTAATAAAGCAGGATCTAAGACATCTGGTCTGTTGGTTGCGGCAATCAAAATTATACCTTCGTTAGTATCAAAGCCATCCATCTCAACTAGTAATTGGTTAAGAGTTTGTTCTCGTTCATCATTTCCACCACCTAAACCTGCACCCCTACTTCTTCCAACGGCATCAATTTCATCTATAAAAATAATACATGGTGAATGTTTTTTTCCTTGCTCAAACATATCTCTAACTCTAGATGCTCCAACCCCTACAAACATTTCAACAAAATCTGAACCTGAAATTGAAAAGAATGGAACGTTTGCTTCGCCTGCAATTGCTTTAGCTAATAAAGTTTTACCAGTGCCTGGAGGACCAATTAAAAGAGCACCTTTTGGAATCTTTCCCCCTAGACGACTAAATTTTCTTGGGTCTTTTAAAAATTCAACTATCTCTTCTACTTCTTCTTTGGCTTCTTCAACACCTGCAACATCATTAAATGTAACTTTACCTTGTGCTTCATTTAAAAGTTTTGCTTTTGATCTCCCAAACCCCATTGCTCCACCTTTACCGCCTTGCATTTGACGCATAAAAAATATCCACACACCAATAAGCAGAAGCATTGGAAACCATGATAATAATATTCCAAGAAGTGAAGGCATTTTATCTTCTTGAGGTGCAGCAACTATGCTCACACCTTTTGAAGAAAGTTTGTCTACTAATTCTGGGTAATTTGGTGAGTAAGTTTTAAAGGTTTTGCCGTCAGCTAAAACTCCAGAGATATTATTTCCCTGTATCTGAACCTCAACAACTCTACCTGCTTCAACTTCATTTAAAAAATTAGAGAACGCCAGAGAGTTTCTCTCTGAATTCATCTTATTTGGATCTTGAAACATATTGAATAGCCCTACTGAAAGTAGAACAATTATGACCCACATTATTAGATTTTTAACGTTCATATTTCCTAAATAATCATTTATTTGTTTTTAACAAGTATACTTTAACAATTAATAAGTTGTAAATAAGACAAAAAGCAACAAATAATCCTTTGAATTAAAGCTTTTCATTTTTCAGACACAAATTGACACCCTTCTTAAAGAAAATACACCCTCCAAGGGTAGATTTTTTAAAATCCTTTTTATCGATAGTTCTAATTAAGTTAGCAACCTTTTTTGCTCTAGGATCGTAATAGTTTTTTTTAAGTTTTCTGATCGAGGCATTGATAATAGCCATTTTAATTTCATTATTATGATTTTTAAATTTTTTTAAATTGATCAATATTTCATTACCTCTTTTTTTAATAATTTTACTAAATTCTTTTTTTAAGAAATCATCAAGTGAATCTCTGCTCTCTGACAAATTACAGATTGATTTAAAAATCTGTTCATATTCGACACCGCTTTTTTCTAAAGGTTTTTTAAGTTCTCTAACTTTAGTTCGCAGATATTTTAAGTTTTTATTAGATGGATCTTTTATAAAATTTCCAAATATTTTTTTAGAAATCTTTATCAAAAATTCTTTCTTTGTATCTAGCAAAGGTCGGTATAAATCAATTTTACTATTAATTTTACTTTTGGGTCTCATAGCAGATAAACCCCTCAATCCGCTACCTCTTGAAAGTCTAATTAAAAAGGTCTCAACTTGATCCTCTAAATTATGTGCTGTTATTAATGATGTGATATTATTTTTTAAACAAAAATTTGAAAGCAGCTCATATCTTATTTTCCTAGCTTCACCTTGTATATTTTTCTTAATCTTTTTTTTATTAGAAATAATTTTAAGGTTAATTTGTTTTTTTTTTAGCAAATTTTTAACTTTTTTTGCTTCTTGCAATGAATTTTTTCTTATATTGTGATTTATCAAAACATAATGAAATTTTGATTTATAGCAGTATGTATATGCTTTTGATAAAGCTGCTAAAGCTAAGCTATCTGGACCGCCAGATACTGCAACAACAAATTTTTTTTTGTTTGTTAAATTTAATTTACTTTTAAAATTAGAGAATATTTTTGATAAATCTTTAAATTCTTTAAAACTGTTCTTAAGATTTACACTTGAATTTTTTTTGCTCATACTGAGCTTTTTGTAACACAGACTTACTAGCTTTTGGGTATTCTTTTTTTAATCCTGAAATCATTTTACAACCTTGATCTTTTTCCCCAAGTTCAACCATAGTGATTCCAAGCTTCAAAAGGTTATCAGGAGCTTTTTTACTTTTAGGATAATTTTGATATCCATCTAAATAAGCAGTTGCAGCGTCAGAATATAATTGTCTTATTCTAAAAGTTTCACCATACCAATACTGAGCGCTTCCAGCTAAATCATGATCTTTATTTTTTTCAATAAATTCTTTCAAAGCAAATTCTGCTGTTTCATAATCTCCTACTTTCATAAAACTTACAGCGAATTCATATTGTTCACCTGGTGATTTATCTGGCAGTAAAGACTCTCTCTCTTGAGGTTGTTGAGTAATAACTGTTTGAGCGCTCTCAACAGAGTTAATTGATTGCTCTTTCGGTAAGTTTGTTGTTTCATAAGCTGGTGTTGCTCCAAAATCTTGAGGCTTACTCGATCCTGGAAGTGAAACTTGTTTTTTTTGCGGTGAAGGGGTCTCTCCATTTTCTAAATCTGAAAATCGTAATTGTGTATCTGATTGAATTTTTGTAACCCGAGTAGATAGTTTATCTAATTTAAAATTTACTTCCTCAAATTTGTTAGTTAGTTCTCTAAATTGATTTTCTATCTCATTTAATTTTAACAAATGTTTTGTCATTATATCTTCATTTAAGCCATCAGATTTAATCGAGGTTAAAACTGAAGATGAGGTAACATCAGATTTTTGGTAAACTGCTTTTTCTAAAGTTTTTAGGTCTTTAGTTATAACTTGTATTTGGTCAGATATTGACTGGAGGTATATCTCCTCTTGTTCAGCATTAACATAACTTACAAAAAACATAGATAACAATAATACAAAGGTGTATTTGTAATCTTTTAATCTTTTCATGATTCTTTTTTTAAATTGATAAAATGGCAAAAAAAAGACCCTATAATATCTCTATTAAAGGGTCTTTGTATTTTGTAAAAAAATTAATTTACTTTAACTGTTACAGATCTTCTGTTTTGGGACCAAGCTAATGGAGTAGAAGCTGGGTTAACAGGCTTTTCTTTTCCATAACTAATTGTAGAAATTCTTTTTCCAGAAATTCCGTAAGTCATCAAATAGTCTTTTGCAGCGTTAGCTCTTCTTTCACCTAATGCTAAGTTATATTCTCTTGTTCCTCTTTCGTCTGCATGACCTTCTATTGTAACATTAAGGCTCTTATTCTTTCTTAAATAAGTTGCTTGTTTTCTTAAAGTTTCTCTTGCTGCTGTAGTCAATGAAGACTTGTTAGTCGCAAAAAATATTCTATCAGGAACACCTGAAGC